>DXIU01000093.1 GCA_019112765.1 Candidatus Mediterraneibacter norwichensis
ATGATTGAGAATGGAGAAAATGAAAAGTGCAGAGATCTCTACAGCAGCATGGTAAGGAAACTTGAAGCACGGTATTTATACTTACAGGAGGATTAAAACATGAGCAATTATAAGATCGAAACCAAATGTATCCAGTCCGGCTATGAACCGGGAAACGGAGAGCCCAGAATTCTTCCGATTTATCAGAGTACGACCTTCCGCTATACGAGCAGCGAACAGATGGGACGCCTCTTTGACCTGGAGGAGTCCGGATATTTTTACACCCGCCTTCAGAATCCCACCAACGATGCTGTGGCAGCAAAAATATGTGATCTGGAAGGCGGCGTTGCGGCTATGCTTACATCCTCCGGCCAGGCAGCAAACTTTTATGCCATTATGAATATTGCTCAGGCAGGGGATCATATTGTATGTGCTTCCGCGCTTTACGGCGGTACATATAACCTGTATGCACATACAATCAAAAAGATGGGAGTGGAAGCGACCTTTGTTGATCCGGACTGTACGCCGGAAGAACTCGATGCTGCGTTCCGGGATAATACAAAGGCTGTTTTCGGAGAGACAATTGCCAATCCGGCGCTTGTTGTACTGGACCTTGAAAAATTTGCAGAGGCTGCCCACAGACATGGTGTTCCTCTTATTGTTGACAATACTTTTGCAACACCGATCAACTGCCGGCCTTTTGAGTGGGGAGCGGATATTGTGACCCATTCCACAACAAAGTATATGGACGGACATGCAGCCTGTGTAGGCGGAGCAATTGTTGACAGCGGGAATTTTGACTGGATGGCTTATGCAGATAAGTTCCCGGGACTGACGACACCGGATGAGACTTATCATGGCATCGTATATGCAGAGAAATTTGGAAAGATGGCCTTTATCATGAAAGCAACTGCACAGCTTATGAGAGACCTGGGATCCATCCAGTCTCCCCAGAATGCTTTCCTTCTCAATATCGGGCTTGAGACGCTGCATTTAAGGATGCCCAGACACTGTGAAAATGCACTTAAAGCTGCACAGTATCTGCAGAGTCATGAAAAAGTAGCGTGGGTAAACTGTCCGTCTCTGCCGGGAGATAAGTATTACGATCTGGCTCAGAAATATATGCCGGACGGTACATGCGGTGTAATTACATTCGGGCTGAAAGGCGGAAGAGACGCGGCTGTTGAGATGATGGACAAACTGCAGATGATTGCGATTGTGACGCATGTGGCAGATGCAAGAAGCTGCGTGCTTCATCCTGCAAGCCACACACATCGCCAGATGAATGATCAGGAGCTGATTGAAGCAGGAGTTCAGCCGGATCTGATCCGTTTCAGTGTGGGAATTGAAAATATAGAAGATATTATTGCGGATCTGGAGCAGGCACTGCAGTAAAATAAAATGGTATGGATGTATACAATTTGCATTCATACCATTTTTTAATAGTCTGTGCTGTCTGTTTTAACCGGAATTTTCTGTATAAAAGAATGTTACTTTCCTCATACTATTCTGTGTTAAGGCGCACTTAAAGCAAAGAAGGAGGATACAGATATGCCGGAGAAAGAAAATGTAAACACAGAATATGCCAGCAAAAATGAAGAACAGGAAGATCAGGCGATCCGCGAGACCGGATCTCTGAAGCTGACCGGAAAAAACGGAAAACACGGGATCCGTCTTCTGACGATTATAGGGGAGATTGAAGGGCATGAGGCGGTATCCGGAAATACAAAGGCGACCAAATATGAGCACCTGCTTCCGAGGCTGGCAGAGGCCGAGGAGGATGAAGATACGGAAGGTGTGCTGATTCTTCTTAACACTCTTGGCGGAGATGTGGAAGCGGGGCTTGCCATTGCCGAGATGATCGCCTCTCTTAGCAAACCTACGGTTTCACTTGTGCTGGGCGGAAGCCATTCTATCGGAGGCCCTCTGGCTGTATCGGCAGATTATTCATTTATTGTGCCTACAGGAACTATGATTGTTCATCCGGTACGTTCTACAGGAATGTTTATCGGAGTCATTCAGAGCTACCGAAATATGGAAAAGACCCAGGACCGGATTGCCAGGTTTATTTCAGAACATTCAAAGATTACGCAGGAGCGTCTGCTGGAACTGATGCTGGATTCTACTCAGCTTGTGAAAGATGTCGGAACTATGCTGGAGGGAGCGGACGCGGTACGGGAAGGACTGATTGATGAAGTGGGAGGAATCAGCCAGGCGTTTGCCAAACTGCACGAAATGATTGAGAAGAGACGGAAAAATTTGTAATGACACAAATTTTAATTAATGATATACTAGAACCAGTATGTGTAATTAATCAAGGGGGAATTATATGGCTGCAAAACATACAAAAAAGAAGAAAACAACCAGAGGAAGACCGAAAAAAGAGCAGCAGAATCAGGAGATCAGAGGGGAGATTATTATTCTTATCGCGCTGGCGGTATGTATTCTGCTTGTACTCAGCAACTTCGGCATGGGTGGAATCGTCGGAGAGGCGGTTTCATCTGTTCTTTTCGGCTTGTTTGGTATTATGGCCTATATTCTGCCTTTTGCCGCTTTTGGCATCAGTGCATTTCTCGTATCGAACCGGGGCAATGCACATGCTTACATAAAGATCGGGGCAGCGATTGTACTGTTCCTGCTTCTCACAGCAGTATTCGGGCTGATTTTTGATCAGTATGAGCCGGGAATATCTCTCCTCACTCATTATCACAGATCCAGCATTCATCAGAATGCCGGCGGCCTGACAGGCGGATGCATTATCAGCCTGTTCTGCCCGCTGATCGGGGAAATCGGAACATATGTGGTTCTCTTTGTACTTTGTATTATCTGTGTAATTCTGATAACAGAGAAGTCTCTCCTGGCGCCTCTTGGCAGAAAAAGCAAAGCGGCTTACGAGGACGCGAAAAAGAAACGGCAGGAGACAGCTGCAATCCGGGAAAAGCAGAGAGAAGAGGAAAGAGAAAGAAAGGACGAAGCTTCGAAGAAAGAAAGAGGTTCCGGAGAATCAGAAAAGCGCAGGGATAATAAAGTGTCCGGCGTATCATTTGCCACAACGCTTATGCCGGAGGGCAGAGAAAAGAAAAGAAAAGGAAGAAAAAAATCTCCGGAAGTACAGGAACTTATTCCGGACACTGAGGAGACGGAAACCTATACAGACGATTCTTTCGGTGAATTTGTAATTAACCGCGCGGATCAGGAACCTTTTCCCATGGAAAACGAGGAAATGTCCGGGCAGAATCCGGAACCGGCACATGCGGAAGAACTCCCGTTCACAGAGCCTGAGAAATCCGCTGCCGCACCCGGAAAGAGCAGGCGCAGTGCAAAGCAGGAGGCCCTGGAAGTTGCGGCAGAAGCGGCAAATGTGGCGGATACGGTACGCCGTCAGGAAGAGAAGCCGAGAAAGACATACAGGACGCCGCCGCTGTCTCTGCTGAAAAAGGGCAGGAAGACAGGCGGAGATTCGGATGCTCATCTGAGGGCAACTGCTCTGAAACTGGAGCAGACCCTTCAGAATTTCGGGGTCGGTGTGCATGTGACAAATGCAAGCTGCGGCCCTTCTGTTACAAGATATGAACTTCAGCCGGATCAGGGGGTCAAAGTCAGTAAAATCGTAGGGCTTGCAGATGATATAAAGCTGAATCTGGCTGTGGCAGATTTAAGAATAGAAGCGCCTATCCCGGGAAAAGCCGCAGTGGGCATCGAAGTGCCGAACAGCGAGAATACTCCGGTGATGCTCCGTGACCTGCTGGAATCCTCTGAATTCAAAAAAAGTGTATCGCCCATTTCATTTGCGGTGGGAAAGGACATTGCAGGTAAAGTTGTAGTGACAGATATCGCAAAGATGCCGCATCTGCTTGTGGCCGGCGCTACCGGATCCGGAAAGTCAGTGTGCATTAACACTCTGATCATGAGTATTATATACAAGGCTGATCCGGATGAAGTAAAACTGATTCTGGTAGATCCCAAAGTCGTGGAGCTGAGCGTGTATAACGGCATTCCCCATCTGATGATACCGGTTGTTACGGATCCGAAGAAAGCAGCAGGAGCTCTGAACTGGGCTGTGGCTGAGATGGAAAAAAGATACAAGCTCTTTGCCGAATATAATGTAAGAGATCTGAAAGGATTTAATGAAAAAGTCCTGAGCGGACAGACCGGAGAGGAGATTACGAAGAAACTGCCTCAGATAGTGATTATAATTGACGAACTTGCAGATCTTATGATGGTTGCTCCCGGCGAAGTGGAAGGCGCTATCTGCCGTCTGGCACAGCTCGCGAGAGCTGCCGGACTGCATCTGATTCTTGCGACACAGAGACCTTCGGTCAATGTCATCACAGGGCTGATAAAGGCAAATATGCCTTCCAGAATTGCATTTTCTGTTTCCTCCGGAGTAGATTCACGAACGATTATAGATATGAACGGGGCGGAAAAACTTCTGGGAAAAGGTGATATGCTGTTTTATCCGTCCGGTTATCCGAAACCGGTGCGCGTCCAGGGATCTTTTGTATCAGACAAGGAAGTCCAGGATGTTGTTGACTATCTGATCAGTAATAATGGAAACGCCACATACAATGATGAACTGGAAGAACATATGAATACAGAAATTTCCGTTCAGTCTCCAGGAAGCAGCCCGGACGACAGAAATGAGCATGACGCGTACTTTACAGAGGCCGGAAAACTGATTATTGACAAAGAAAAGGCATCGATCGGAATGCTGCAGCGCATGTTCAAGATCGGATTTAACCGGGCGGCAAGAATTATGGATCAGCTGGCGGAAGCAGGGGTTGTAGGTCCGGAAGAGGGCACAAAACCCAGAAAAGTACTTATGACAAAGGATGAGTTTGAACAATACCTGGCAGAACAGACGAAAAGCCGGGAATAAGGAGGAGAACCATGAAGACAGATATTGAGATCGCACAGGAAGCACAGATGAAACCGATCGGACAGGTGGCTGAAAGTATCGGTATTTCGCAGGATGAGCTGGAATTTTACGGAAAGTACAAGGCGAAACTTTCGGACGAGTTATGGGACAGGATTAAAGGAAACGAAAATGGGAAACTTGTTCTTGTTACAGCGATTAATCCGACTCCTGCCGGAGAGGGAAAGACAACGACAACAGTGGGACTTGGAGATGCCCTGACAAGGCTTGGAAAACGGACGGTAATCGCGCTCAGAGAGCCGTCTCTGGGGCCCTGTTTCGGGATTAAAGGAGGAGCGGCCGGCGGCGGATACGCGCAGGTTGTACCCATGGATGAACTGAATCTTCATTTTACAGGAGACTTTCATGCGATTACATCTGCCAATAATCTGCTGGCAGCAATGCTGGATAATCATATTCAGCAGGGCAATGCGCTCAGAGTTGATCCGCGGCAGGTTGTATGGAAAAGATGTCTGGACATGAATGACAGAGTACTTCGCAATATTGTGGTAGGACTTGGAAATAAAACAGACGGAATGGTAAGAGAAGATCATTTCGTAATTACGGTGGCATCTGAAATCATGGCAATTCTCTGTCTGGCGGAGAATCTTGCAGATCTGAAAAAGCGGCTGGGACGGATCATTGTAGCCTACAATTTTGACGGAGAACCGGTAACAGCGGATGATCTGAAGGCAACCGGCGCTATGGCGGCGCTTCTTAAGGATGCGATCAAACCGAATCTGATTCAGACACTTGAGCATACACCTGCTCTTGTTCACGGAGGTCCGTTTGCCAATATTGCTCATGGATGCAACAGCGTAAGAGCTACAAAAATGGCCCTGAAAATGAGTGACATTACTATAACAGAAGCCGGGTTCGGCGCGGATCTGGGAGCAGAGAAATTTTTTGACATCAAATGCCGGCTTGCCGGGTTAAAACCGGATGCAGTTGTTTTAGTTGCAACTGTCCGCGCTTTGAAGTATAATGGAGGAGTTGCAAAGAGCGACCTTGGAGAAGAAAATCTGGAAGCTCTTGCAAAAGGAATTGTAAATCTTGAAAAACATATTGAAAATATACAGAAATATGATGTGCCTGTAATCGTTACGCTTAATTCTTTCCTTACAGATACAGAGGCAGAATACGAATTTATCCGTGAATTCTGCGAAGACAGAGGCTGCAGTTTCGCTTTGTCAGAAGTCTGGGCAAAAGGCGGGGAAGGCGGTATCGGTCTGGCTGAAAAAGTACTGGAAACTCTGGAAACGGAGGAAAGTCATTTCCATACACTTTACAGCGATAATCTCAGCCTGGAAGAAAAGATCGAGTGTATAGCAAAAGAAATCTATGGAGCTGACGGCGTGGTTTTTGAACCGGCAGCAAAGAAGCAGCTTGCGAAAATTTCAGAAATGGGATTTTCCGGATTTCCGGTATGCATGGCAAAAAATCAGTATTCTCTTTCAGATGATGCAAAGAAGCTTGGGCGTCCTTCCGGATTTGATATTCATGTGCGGGAGGTTTATGTGAGCGCAGGCGCCGGCTTTGTTGTGGCGCTGACCGGAGCGGTGATGACCATGCCCGGCCTGCCGCGCGTTCCTGCAGCGAACGGGATTGATGTTACAGATGATGGAAAGATTACAGGACTGTTTTAACCAAAGGAGAAATCGATGGCACGGTTAATTGACGGGAAACAAATTTCAAAGCAGATAAAGGACGAGCTGAAGGAAGAAGTGGCCGGAATGAAAGCACGGGGAATAAAGATATGCCTTGCTGTAATTCAGGTAGGGGATGATCCGGCTTCTTCCGTCTATGTGAATAATAAGAAAAAAGCATGTGCTTATATAGGGATTGACTCCAGAGCATATGAGCTTCCGGAGAAGACTACAGAAGAAGAACTGGCTGCTCTGGTAGAAAGACTGAATGAGGATCCGGCTGTCAATGGAATTCTTGTACAGCTGCCCCTTCCGTCCCATATCAGTGAAGACAGAATTATCCGGACTATTTCGCCGGACAAAGATGTGGATGGGTTCCATCCGGTCAGTGTAGGAAGGCTCTGGCTCGGAGAAAAAGGGTTTGTGTCCTGTACACCGGCAGGTATTATTCAGCTTCTGAAACGCTCCGGTGTTGAGATCGAAGGAAAAGAATGTGTGATTGCCGGCAGAAGCAATATCGTTGGAAAACCTATGGCTGCGCTTCTTCTGAGGGAAAACGGTACCGTGACCGTAGCGCATTCCCGGACCGGAAACCTGAAAGATATTACTAAGAGAGCGGATATCCTTGTCGTTGCGATAGGGAAAAAGGAATATATTACCGCAGAATATGTAAAAGAAGGAGCGGCAGTTATTGATGTGGGAATTCACAGAGACGCAGATAATCATCTCTGCGGGGATGTGGATTTTAAATCTGTTGAACCTGTGGCCTCTGCCATTACTCCGGTCCCCGGAGGAGTCGGTCCTATGACCATTGCAATGCTGATGAATAACTGTGTGGAAACTGTGCGCAGTCAGGAGGGATTACAATGAAATGTTTGCACTGCGGGGCAAATATTCCGGATGATCAGGTGATCTGTCCTGAATGTGGAGCAGAAGTGCAGATTGTACCGGACTATAATCCGCTGGATGATGTTCTGACAAGAGAAGTAAAAGGGTCTGTAGAAGGCGCAACCCGCCAGATCAGATCAGGCGATATCAGAAGATATAATAACAGAAGAGGAGCTTCGGCACAGAATGTAAATTCCACTCGTGTAATGAGTCAGGGAGAACTTGACCGTATTCGTGTTGAACGAAGAGCCGGAGCCCGCCGCGCGGGGGAACAGAACCGTGGTGGAAGCCGTAACACCGGAGGCATGCGCAACACAGGCAGAACCTCCAGAAGTACGGGGGGTATGCAAAGCAGCGGATCTCCCAGGAATACAGGAAATGTACGTCAGAGCCGGGATACGGCCGGCCGTCAGCGGGATGACCGAAGACGCCAGCAGCAGATAAAAAAGCGGGAGGCAGCAAAAAAGCGCAGGAGAAATCTTCTGATCACATTATTTCTGCTTCTGGTTCTGATTGGTGTGGGAATTTACGTCGCGTATCAGAATTCTTATACCGGAGTGATGAGGAAGGGATACAGTGCCCTTCAGTCCGGAGATTACGAACAGGCGGAGTCGTACTTTAACCGTGCAATTGTAAAAGATGAGTCGAGAGCAGAGGCATATACCGGGCTTTCGGAAATATATGTTGAACAGAACGATCTGGATTCTGCGGAATCAGTGTTCCTGTCCGCACTGGAAACACAGCCGACCAATGCAGATCTTTATCAGGCGGCAATTGATTTTTATATGGACACAGAACAGATGGATAAAATCTCGCCTCTGCTGGCTGACTGTGAAGATGCAACAGTCCTGAACGCAGTATCCGATTACGTGTCGGCAGCTCCGGCCTTCAGTCTGGAAGAAGGAACATATTCCGAGGTACAGGAGGTAACGATCAGCTGCTCTACAGGAGGTACAATCTACTTTACAACCGATGGAACAGATCCCACTGCATCCAGTGAGGAATATCGGGAACCGATCCTTCTTCAGGATGAGGGAGAAGTAGAAATCCGGGCAATATCGGTAAATGATAAAGATATCCCAAGTGTAGTGGCTTCTGTAAAGTATACGATTGAATTTCCTATTGAAAGTGCACCCGCAGTTAATCCGGCTACCGGTCAGTATACCGAACCGACTCAGATTACGATTACTGTCCCGGACGGGTATACAGCTTATTATACAATGGACGGTACGACGCCGACCAGCGAATCGGAAAAATATACCGGTCCTATTGACATGCCGGAAAATTCGCAGATTATTTTCAATGCGGTTCTGGTTAATAACAACAACGGAAAAACAACGGATGTTACTACACGAAATTATATAACCAGAACAGAGTAATCTTAAATAATGGAAATAAGAAAAATGCAGCCGCGTTTTTAAATAATTTGAAAAAAAATGTCAAATTGTTTACGAAACTCCGGTTGCATTTTTTTATTTAAAGAGGTATAATATTTGTGTTAAAAAAATAACAAAAAGGAGATGCTGATCATGAGCAGATTTTGTTTACCGCGTGATATTTATCACGGAAAAGGAAGCCTGGAAGAGCTTAAAAATTTAAAAGGAAAGAAGGCAATACTGGTTGTCGGAGGCGGCTCCATGAAGCGTCAGGGATTTCTTGACAAAGCCGTAAACTACCTGAAAGAAGCAGGCATGGAAGTACAGGTTTTTGAAGGCGTTGAGCCGGATCCGTCTGTTGAGACAGTTATGAAGGGTGCTGAAGCAATGCGTGCTTTTGAACCGGACTGGATCGTAGCTATGGGCGGTGGTTCACCGATCGATGCTGCAAAAGCTATGTGGGCATTTTATGAGTATCCGGAGACTTCATTTGAGGATCTCTGCACTCCGTTTAATTTCCCGGAGCTGAGACAGAAAGCAAAATTTGCTGCGATTCCGTCAACATCAGGAACCGCAACAGAGGTTACCGCATTTTCCGTTATAACAAATTATCAGACAGGTGTAAAATATCCGCTTGCTGATTTCAATATTACACCGGATGTAGCGATTGTTGATCCGGATCTTGTATCCGGTCTTCCGGTAAAACAGGTTGCTTACACAGGTATGGACGCGCTTACACATGCAATCGAGGCGTATGTATCTACTCTTCACGGACCGTTTACAGATCCGCTTGCACTGCAGGCAATCGAGATGGTACTGGATTATCTTCCGGCATCCTACAACTGCAATATGGAAGCAAGAGAGCAGATGCACTATGCACAGTGTCTTGCCGGAATGGCATTTTCCAACGCTCTGCTTGGAATTGTTCACTCCATGGCTCATAAGACAGGCGCTGCATTCTCCACAGGCCATATTCCGCACGGATGTGCAAATGCAATTTATCTTCCGTATGTAATCGCATACAATGCAAAAGATCCGGTTGCGGCCAGCCGTTATGCAGAGATCGCCCGCAGAATGGGACTTGAAGGAAATTCAGAAAAAGCGCTGATTAACAGCTTAAGAGAGAAGATCAACGAGTTTAATGTAAAACTGAACATCCCGAGAACTCTGAAAGATTTCGGCATTAATGAAGATGAGTTCAAAGAGAAAGTGGCTCATATTGCCGAACTGGCTGTAGGAGATGCGTGCACAGGATCCAACCCGCGCGCAATTGATCCTGCAACTATGGAAAAACTTCTCACATGTACATATTACGGAACAGAAGTTGATTTCTAATCTGTCAGAAATGTTCTGACAAACCAGTTTATCTGCGAAAAAGCAGACCCGGATATGTCTCCGGCGTCTGCTTTTTTGCTTGCCTTTCCCACTCTATTGGCGTATTATAAAAAAAGGGCAGTTTTACAAGGAGGAGAATCATGTATAAGATATTGAAAGCAGAAAAACTGGCGGACAAGATCTTTCTTATGGATGTGCATGCGCCGCGTGTTGCCAGCCATTGTCAGCCAGGCCAGTTTGTTATCGTAAAGATGGACGAGAAGGGAGAAAGAATCCCTCTGACAATCTGTGATTATGACAGAGAAGCAGGAACGATTACAATTGTCGTCCAGGAAGTAGGCGCGTCAACGACAAAGATGGGCTCTCTGAAAGAAGGAGATTATTTCCGCGATTTTACAGGCCCGCTGGGATGTCCTTCTGAATTTGTACACGAAGATATCGACAGCCTTAAAAAGAAGAAAATGCTTTTTGTTGCCGGAGGAGTAGGCGCCGCGCCTGTTTATCCTCAGGTAAAATGGCTGAAAGAACGGGGAATTGACGCAGATGTAATTGTAGGAGCAAAGACAAAGAACATGCTCATACTTGAAGACGAGATGAAAGCCGTAGCCGGAAATTATTATCCGTGTACAGATGATGGTACATACGGACACGCAGGCATGGTTACCACAAAGATTGAAAAACTTGTGGAAGAAGGCAAGAAATATGACGTCTGTGTTGCAATCGGTCCCATGATCATGATGAAATTCGTTTGTCTGCTCACAAAGAAGCTGGAGATCCCTACGATTGTCAGCATGAATCCGATTATGGTGGACGGCACAGGTATGTGCGGCGCCTGTCGTCTCCAGGTAGGCGACGAGATCAAATTTGCCTGCGTAGACGGACCGGAATTTGACGGACACCTGGTGGACTTTGACCAGGCAATGAAGAGAAGTCAGATGTATAAGACCGAAGAAGGCCGTGCGATGCTGAGGCTGCAGGAGGGCGATACCCATCACGGCGGATGCGGACATTGTGGAGGTGACGAATAATGGCTGATATGTTGAAAAAAGTGCCTGTCAGAGAGCAGGATCCAAAAGTACGTGCGACAAATTTTGATGAAGTTTGTCTTGGATACAATATGGAAGAGGCAATGGAAGAGGCACAGAGATGTCTGAACTGCAGGAATGCCAAATGCATCAAAGGATGTCCTGTATCCATTGATATTCCGGGATTTATTCATCAGGTAAAAGAAGGAAATATCGAAGAGGCTTATAAAGTAATCGGAAAATCCAGCGCTCTTCCGGCAATCTGCGGACGTGTCTGCCCTCAGGAGTCTCAGTGTGAGGGTGTCTGTATCCGCGGCATTAAAGGCGAGCCGGTATCCATCGGAAAACTGGAGCGGTTTGTTGCAGATTATGCACTGGAACATGACATCAAGCCTCAGGGCGCTGAAAAAATGAACGGACATAAAGTTGCCGTGATCGGTTCCGGTCCTTCCGGACTGACATGCGCAGGCGATCTGGCCAAAATGGGGTATGAGGTGACTGTATTTGAGGCACTCCACGAACTGGGCGGCGTGCTTGTGTATGGCATACCTGAATTCCGTCTTCCGAAACAGAAAGTAGTGGCAAAAGAAATCGAAAAAGTAAAAGAACTGGGTGTGAAATTTGAAACAAACGTTGTAATCGGTAAATCCACAACCATCGATCAGCTTATGGAAGAGGAAGGGTTTGAAGCCGTATTTATCGGATCCGGCGCAGGTCTTCCAATGTTCATGGGCATTCCGGGGGAAAATGCAAACGGTGTATTTTCCGCCAATGAATATCTGACAAGAAGCAATCTGATGAAGGCGTTTGATGACAGCTATGATACGCCGATCATTGCAGGCAAGAAAGTCGCGGTTGTAGGCGGCGGAAACGTTGCCATGGACGCGGCGAGAACGGCCCTTCGTCTGGGAGCAGATGTACATATTGTATACCGCCGCAGTGAGGCGGAGCTGCCGGCCAGAGTGGAAGAAGTGCATCACGCAAAAGAAGAAGGCGTAGTATTTGATCTTCTGAGAAATCCGAAGAAAATCAATGTGGACGAAAACGGAAATATCAAGAGTATGACTGTGATTAAGATGGAGCTGGGCGAGCCTGACGCATCCGGAAGAAGACGCCCCATCGAGGTCCCGGGCTCTGAATACGACATCGAGGTTGACACAGTGATCATGTCTCTCGGTACATCTCCAAACCCGCTGATTTCTTCTACTACAAAAGGTCTTGATATAAACAGAAGAAAATGTATCGTAGCAGATGAGGAAACCGGCCGGACGTCAAAAGAAGGCGTATATGCAGGCGGAGACGCCGTGACGGGCGCAGCTACGGTTATCCTGGCCATGGGAGCCGGAAAAGCCGGCGCAAAGGGCATTGATGAGTATCTGAAGAGCAAACAGTAATGGTAGAAGAAATCAGGAAAAAACTGCACGAATTATCGGAAGAGGATTATAAAACATTCAATCAGAAGCTTCTGCCCGGAGTAGAACATGTTCTGGGCGTCCGGCTTCCTGCTATGCGAAAACTGGCCAAAGAAGTGGCAAAGGGTGACTTCAGGTCCTATCTGGATGAGGCTGCGGAAAAGATCGGGGCAGATTCCATTCATGAAGAGATCATGCTGCAGGGGCTTGTGCTTGGATATGCAAAAATGGATCGCGAGGAGCGGACAGAATATCTGGAAGAGTTTGTGCCGAAGATCACCAACTGGGCGGTCTGCGACAGCTGTGTGAACAGTTACAAATTTATGCAGAAAGATCCGGACTACTGGTTTGATTACCTGAAGAAATATCAGAAGAGCGATGAAGAATTCAGGCTGCGTTTTATGATTGTGGCAATGATGTCCCATTTTGTGGATAAACCCCACATTGATGAAATACTCAGGATATGCGGCACGATCCGGAATGACGGCTATTATACAAAAATGGGCGTGGCCTGGGCACTGCAGGTATGTTATGTGAAATTTCCGGAAAAAACAAAAGCACTGCTGGAAGATAATCAGATGGATGACTTTACACATAATAAGGCCATACAGAAAATCCGCGAGTCATATCGGGTGAGCCGGGAAGAAAAAGAAGAATTAAATCAATTAAAGCGAAAGTGACATTTGAATTTATCTGCGGCATGTGATTGAAAAAAAGTCCGAAAATACTTTGATACAGAGTAAACAGAAATCGTATTCGGAGAGCGGCTGAGGAGATTTTGCTCTCCGTTCCGCAGAATAAGTAAAACAACAAAACCCTGGATACAGGATAAAAACAGGATTTTCAATGGAAACTCACGTTCCGTTCGAACAGCTCCATTGAAAATCCTGACGCCTGCACCCAGGGTTTTGGTTTTACTAGATTCTGCTTCAAAGTCGTTCAAAATCTCCCCAGCCGCTCTCCGAAAGGCGTATCCAGCCGTCTGTATCCAAGCATTTTCTGCTCACATCCAACCGGCACTGCCGCCGATAATTTCAAATTCAACAAACAAAAACAAAGACAGAACTTTTTCGACTACGGCTAACTGTTTATCCGGTTTCCGGTTTTCAAACAGGAAATGCACCTGCTTTCAAACATCAGCACAGAATACAGTTCCCATATCAGCCGATAAAGTTCTGTCTTTATTTTTTCATTGTGTGATTTACCTCATTTCCTAAAATATCTTTCAATATTTTAAGCTAAATTTATGACTAAATTGTGATATCATTTCAAAAAATACATGTTATACTATCACTATGACTGCATGAAGACAGGGAGGACTGCACATTTGGAAAAAATGTGCAGTCCCGGCTGTATAAAAGACTGGAGAATAAATATTATGACAGAGAAGAAAAACAATTTTGAGGGTGAAGAATTTCTGGAGGAAGTACTTCAGAAATTGAATATACGGCTCCGTGAGATAGAGAAAGATCTGGCAGAAGGACAGAAGGATATTGAAAGCATGCATGAGTACTACTGGGAAAACTATGCGGAAATGGACCAGTACGGGTACGAGGATTATGATAATCGTCAGGCGCTGCTTCAGCAGAGCAATGCCAATGATGAAAAACAGAAATTAAAGCATCGGTTTGAGCGCATGCTGGATGCCCCGTTTTTCGGACGGGTGGATTTTGCCTTTGAAGATGAGGAAGAAGCGGAAAGATTTTATATCGGAATCGGAAATTTTGCCGAGCGGGCAGGGATGACTCCTCTGGTCTATGACTGGAGAGCTCCGGTCAGCGGATTGTTTTATGACTATGATAAAGGTCCTGCCTCCTATGAGGCCCCTGCCGGTGAAATCAGAGGAGAGATTCTGACAAAATGGCAGTACAAGATCCGCGGCGGAAAAATGATTTATGCCTTTGAAAGCGATACAAAGATTGATGATGAGATTCTGAAGCAGGAACTGGGCAGCAACGGAGATGTAAAGCTGAAAAATATAGTCCGCACCATTCAGAAAGAGCAGAATGAAATTATCCGCAATACGAAAGATAGAATTCTGGTTATCCAGGGAGCGGCAGGAAGCGGGAAGACTTCCATTGCCCTGCACAGGATTGCCTATCTTCTGTATCATGACAGAGACAGACTGCGCTCCTCCAATGTACTTATTCTTTCACCGAACAGCGTGTTTGCGGATTATATTTCTCATATCCTGCCGGAACTGGGAGAGGAAAATATCCGTGAAATGAGCTTTGATCTTTTTGCATACAGAGAGCTGAAAGATACTGCGGCAGACTGCGAGGACAGATATGATCAGCTGGAGAGAATGATGCGTTTTCCGGATGCGGGAGCGGAGGAAAGGTTCCGCTGGAAACAGTCCGCGCAGTTCGCAGGTGAGCTGGAAGGATTTCTGGCGCTGGAAGAGGACAGCCTGATGGATTTCCGGGATATTGATTTCCGGGGAATGCATCTGTCGGAACAGGAAATCATTCATCTTTTCTATGATAAATTTTACGAAACACCGATTCTCAGAAGAATGGATGCGGTGATGGAGTATTTTATCGATGCATATGAAACATTGAGAGGCCGGGATATTTCTGAAGAGGACAGAGACTTTCTTCAGAAGAAATTTGAGAGAATGTATGTCACAAAGGATATCTATGAGATTTATAACCGGCTGCTGGAATACTGCGGGCAGGATCTTCTTTCAAATGTGCCATTTGAGCGAAGAAAAATTCCGTATGAAGATGTTTATCCCATGCTTTATCTAAAATACCGCCTGACAGGAGAAAGTGTGCATAAGAACATCAAGCATCTGGTGATTGACGAAATGCAGGATTACTCCTATCTTCAGTATCTGATACTGAACAGGATTTTCCGCTGCCGCATGACGATTCTGGGAGACCGGGCTCAGACGCTTGATAAGGAACAGCGGGATGTGCTGAATTTTCTTCCGAAAATATTCGGAAAAGATATCCGTAAGGTTGTCATGAATAAAAGTTACCGCAATACCTGGGAGATCGCAACATTTGCCGCAAAATTAAGCGGAGTGTCAGATATTGAACTTCTGGAGCGGCATGGAAAAGAAGTTGAAGAGAAGCTATTTGACTCCGAGGAGGAGATGCTCTCTGCAGTCCGGGACAATCTGAATGTGGGTGAAGACGGGTATGAAACTGCAGCGGTTATTACAATGACAGAGGAAGAAGCATTTGATATTTACCGCCTTCTGCAGAACAGAGGCATAGATGTGTCATATGTAGACAGAAACAGTTCCGCATTCCGTAAAGGTCTGACAGTTACTACATTTTATCTTGCAAAAGGTCTGGAGTTTGATCAGGTATTTGCGATTCAGGGAAGTGAAGAAAATCCGCTGAAAAAACAGGCGGAATATATCTGCGCAACAAGGGCTCTGCATGAACTGTATGTATATGGAACCGGAAATCAGGCAGGCCGGTAAAACCCGGATACCAGAATCCATACAGGTATAAATCCCCTCCCATGGGAAACCTTATAAGTAAAAATTCACAGGAGGATTGAAATGAAATCCATATGGAGTAAAACCTGTAATATTGAAAAGCATCCGGCTTTAAACGGAGATATTGAGGCAGACGTGGCTGTGATCGGCGGCGGAATGGCAGGAATTCTGGCCGCCTATCAGCTGGAACAGGCGGGAGTGCATACCGTCCTGCTGGAGGCTGAACGGATTGGCGGCGGACAGACAAAGAACACAACTGCAAAGATCACATCTCAGCATGGAATGTTCTGTCATACATTTATTGAGAAAAAAGGAAAAGAAACAGCAAAGCTGTATGTTCAGGCAAATCAGGCTGCAGTGGAAGAATACAGACGAATCATAGGAAAAGAGCAGATTCCGTGCGATCTGAGAGTGACGGATTCTTATGTGTACTCCCGGAATGAAGAAAAATTAAAAAAGGAAACAGAATCAGCGAGGGAACTTGGCATAGATGCGTCATTTGAGAGGCAGATTGAGATTCCCGTTCCATGTGCGGGGGCAGTCCGTTTCCCCGGACAGGCGGAATTTCATCCGCTAAAATATATAGAAGGACTTGCCGGAAAACTGAACATATATGAAAGCACCCCGGTAAAAGAAGTCGAGAGGAATCGAATCAGAACCGCCGGCGGAACTGTGCTGGCAGGGAAGATTATTTTTGCCACTCATTTTCCTTTTGTGAATTTTCCGGGGATGTATTTTGCAAGAATGCACCAGGAACGTTCCTATGTGCTTGCGCTGGAACAGGCGGGAATATTAAATGGCATGTATATAGGTGATGGAGAAGATAAACTTTCCTTCCGGCAGTATGACAGATATATTCTGTTTGGCGGTGAGGGACACCGGACCGGTGAAAACCGGGAGGGTGGCAGATACGCAAAACTGCAGGAGCAGGCAAAAGCCCTGTATCCTGATTGCCGTGTGGCAGCGTACTGGTCCGCTCAGGACTGTATTACCGCAGATAAAATTCCTTTTATCGGCCAATATGCGCCGGACCGTCCGGACTGGCTTGTGGCTTCCGGATTTCAGAAATGGGGCATGAGTTCTTCCATGATATCTGCCATGCTGCTGAGAGATCTTGTATGCGGCATAGATAATCCGTATTCAGCAGTATTTGATCCGTCCCGTTTCTCGGCGGAGGAAGTTCCGCAGATTATGAGAGATACCGGAAAGGCTGTAAAAGGACTGACAAAAAGATTTTTTCATATTCCGGATGAGACGGCGGCTGCCCTTGAACGGGAACAGGGAGCGATTGTGTACACGCCTCAGGGAAAAGCGGGTATTTATAAGACGGAAGAAGGAGAGTTATTTCAGACAGACATTGTATGTCCCCATCTGGGATGCGAGCTGTCGTGGAATCCGGATGAGAAGACATGGGACTGCCCCTGTCACGGCTCCCGGTTTGATTATAAGGGAAATCTGCTGGAAGGTCCGGCCCAGGAGGGAATTGATAAAGAGGAGAAGCAATGAAGATTACGGTAATTACGGTAGGAAAAATAAAAGAAAAGTACTTAAGAGACGCTATTGCAGAGTATAGTAAACGGCTGAGCCGCTACTGTAAGCTGGAGATCATAGAGGTAGCAGATGAGAAGACCCCGGATCAGGCAAGCGGAACAGTGGAAGATGCAATCCGTTCGAAAGAGGGGGAGCGGCTGCTGAAATATATCAGAGATGATATGTATGTGATTACTCTGGAGATCGGAGGGAAAATGCTCTCTTCGGAAGAATTTGCAGAGAAGATGGAAACTCTGGGGGTGCAGGGAAAGAGCAGCATCGCATTTGTGATCGGCGGGTCCATCGGACTGGGCAAAGAAGTGCTGAAGCGGTCGGATTATGCACTTAGTTTCTCGAAGATGACATTTCCCCATCAGCTGATGCGGGTGATCCTGCTGGAGCAGGTGTACCGGGGGTATCGGATTATGAATGGAGAACCATATCACAAGTAAGTGCGGTTTTTTCGCATTTGAATATGATAAGACAACTTAGAATTTTGTGAAGGATGATATGAAGTGAACTATGATAAAAGATTTTCGGACAAGGCAGTCAATTATCTGGAAAGAGTGAAAAAAGCAGGAAAAGAGAACAGACAAGAATTAGATGAATTATCCCATCAAGCATATTCTGATTATAGGGCTGGGATAATTTCTGCAAAAGAATATGGCAGTATACATGCACTTCTGATGGAATACCGATATCCACGGTGACAGGACCATTAAGGTGTGGAAAGGAAACTATGATATTAAAAAAACAGGTGTGAGTGTATTATGAAGTCTTTTGTATGGATAATGACTTTAATACGGAAGATTTCAACGAGATGATGAATATGATTCACGTAGAAGGATTTAATCCTGAATATTTTTACAGATAATAGTGATGGAGAGGTAATAGGATACAAAATCAGAGAAGTAAATAGAAAAAGCCATACCGGAAGAAGTAGAGAAATCAGTTTATTTACTTCTTGGATATGGCTTTTTTTCATTTGTTAAACCAACAAGATAATCAATGCTGACATTATATAATTTTGAAAGCTGTATGAGCATATCTACCGGGATCTGGCGGGTTCCTTTTTCATATCTGCGGTAAACTTCGCGCTGGCATCCGAGATATTGTGCTATTTCAGCCTGAGTTTTATCGTTATCAATTCTTAAATCTTCAAGTCGTTGGAATTGCATTTTATCACTCCTCATTTTTGGAAATGCTATCATACAGTTGCATTCGAGAGGGAAATATGCTACCATATGGATGCATAAAAAATAAGATCTGATACGCGCAGAAAGACAAATGGCTGAACCAAAGAAAGGAGAAGTAAGAAAATATGAAGGGGAAAATATGGTGGATCGTAAATATTATGGAAACTTTTATCGGCTTTATACTTTTTATTACCGCACAGATGGAAATATCAGGTGATTCCTCATATTCATGGAGGAGGCCGTATTCAGATTATGAACAGCAGGTTATAACAACAAAATGGATTGGTCTGGTACTTTTAATCGGAGGAGGCATCTGGTTAGGAATCAGAATTTATCAGTATGTATATGTAAATAAGCATACGCAGGATCTTAATGAAATAGCGAAACTTGGAGGTATTGCTAAGTGTCAGACATGTGGACTCACTGTTACCCAAAACCTTACTTTCTGTCCGCGGTGTGGTTCAGCAATACCAAAAAGGCCGGCAGAATTTACTAATATTAAAAATTAAAGGACGTAAAACAACAAGAGGAGGAGAACATGAGCAGAACAACATTTAAAGTGTCCATGAAAACAAAGAGTGTGGATGAAGTGCTGCAGATTATAGAAAGGACATTGAAACCGGTAGGATACAATGAAAAAATTATCGATGGCGAATATGTCTGGGCAAAGGGAGACGGCGTTTTTGAAAAAATGCAGTGTCTTACTACAGTTTTTTCAGAAAATTCAGTATTTATTCAAGGATGGACCAAGAGTCCCTTTCTGGGAGAAGTAGCTCTTGAAAAAAACAGAGCAGACTATTCCAGGGAAGGCTTAGACGCACTTATTGACTATATTCGATCATCGATATATTGACAGGTTGCTGGAGGAATGGACAAAAATGAAAAGAATACGGAAGATATCCATAACAGCTATTATAATACTGCTTTTATCAGTGTGCGGAGGATGCGACGCAGATAAAATACAAGGTGTCGTAGAAAGAGATTCCGGTGAAATTGCAATTACTTTTACTGTGCCAGATGGTATGAGTGTCGAAGAAGTATTAGGGAGTAAAATCGGTATAGAAAACTCAATGAATATAACAAAAATAACAAGCTCTGGAACATCAAGTGGAGGATTCGGTTATTGGTACACAGTTGATAAGGGAGGAATATTATGCAGAAAAGGAGATGTGTATAGATATGGACCAACTGCAGAAGTTACTCGTGCAACAGGAGTTTTATCACCTCCGCCATGGCTAATGCTTACGTCACTACCTTCAGAGAATGAAATATTTAATCCGGAAGATTCCCAGAAGTTAGAAGAAAAATATGGAATAAAGCTGAACTTTGCAGTTTAAGGGAGAAGAATATGATGAAAAGAAAAATATCCGGCTCTATTCTCTTGATTTTATGTATAGGAATGATGCTGTCAGGATGCAAAAATGAAACGGCAGGCAACACAATAGAAATAGAGCAACAAGAAAATACCAATGTAACTGACGAAGAGAATAATAAAGAGGAAGATGTTGATAAATCCGGAGAAACAGATGAAAATGCTTTACCGACAGGATTTACAACAGAATATAAAATAGTGGATTTTAAAGACGGCTATTTTATTATTAACATGGATGATTCAATATATTCTTTATTAGATGCGAATGGAAATAAAATAAAGCAAAGCTTTGCTATGTCTTTCTTGCAAAGTGAATTTGCAGAAACTGTAAGCGATACTGCAATTTTGATAGACTATTCCGGAAACAACATTCTCCCATTGGGAAAAGGATCATATAGCAACCTTAGTAACTGGGGATCCAGAAGCGAATATTGTCTTCAGGAAAAGGACGGAGTACAATACATAATCGGGTTAGATGGAACTGTTGTAAAAAAGTTAACCGGAACTTACGGAGGAATAATCAGTAACGCATTTCTGGTTGATGGAACTGTTAATGATGTGCCGGGATATATACATGCTGAGGGTGATTTATATTCATTGGATGAAGAACCGATAGATACGAAACATGACTATTTTAATACGTGTTACGATCTTAACGATTATTATGTGTGTGGTGCAAATCTTGCAGATCTTTATAATTCTGATGGTGAACTGGTATTGTCTTTTCCTGGTTATAAAGATCTTGATGAAGAATGGTATCGAAGCTTTGAAAGTATTGGTATTGGAAATCTTCTTAGAATTGAGTATTATCCCCCGAACCATGGCGCTGGTTCAACACATTATTACAAACTGGTCAATCCTGATGAACAGACAGTCAGTGAACAATATTATCATCAAATTGTGAAGGCAGACGATGATACTATATATGCAGAAGCAGTTGATACTGATACAATTGATGTTTATGATGAAAATGGCAATTATATTAATTCGTTGAGATTTGACTCGTCCTTCTTTGCTATGGGGGAGGAGAACTCCCTGGTTGCTGTGTCCGAAGGTGGACCTTCCGGCAGTATATGTTTCCTAAACGCTGAAGGTGAAGAAGTAACAGAGCTTACAAAAGAGGAATGTGTTAATGTGGCACCGCTGAAGAATTGCTGGGTCCTGCAAAACGATTCCGGAGAATATGCTTTGATGGATGAAACAGGAGAAATCCGAATACCTTATGGAAGACTAGGTGGAAGCAGTGACAGTACAAGTGACAATATAATATGGACAGATATAGAAATTGAAAGCTACAATGGTGAAGAAATAGAAGATATTTATACTGATGATGATTTATTCTGCATTGTAACCGAAGATGATAATATGAGTAATGTCTATATTTTCTGACGAATCCAAAATAGCGGATTTATTTAATATCTGTCAGATCTTATCAGACCTATTCTCCATTAGCTTTTGGCCAGTGGGGAATCCCAGCAGTTTTAGAGATTCGTTCTGGCACCATACCATTTTACGGGCGGGTCAGATAAAACGATAAAGCACTGATAGAGCTTCAGCTGAAGTCCTATCGTGAAATATAAGAAACGAAGGAGAGGATTATATGGGATTATTCACAGGAAATCAAAAATTTACTGCTCAAACAGTGTATAACAGAATGGAGCCATACCTCAAGCCAAAAGACGGAAAAATTCATGTTGTAATGATAAACAGTTTCAGTAAATGGTTAAATCAAAATTTTGAGTGTGAGAATAAATATACCACACAGATTGATGAAATCTTATCTGTCATGCAGGATGCAGGGTATGAAATTCTTGATGTAAAATTTAACTCTTTGATGAATCAGGGGCTTTTGGGACAGATGGAAGGCTTCCATACTCTCATCACATACAGATAAAAATCGCCCCGGTGCGCCAGCACCAGAGCGGAAATACAGATCAGAAGGTGTATGTCTTCTCAGTAAAAATCTTGTATCATTTTTAGGGCAGCCATGCAGGCGGAACACAAGTTCACTCTGGCTGCTGTTTTTATACGCTGTTTTATTGCACTCAAAATTCAAAGGAGCTTCAAACATAGAAAACACTATGTCTTGCTCCGGATATCATGACCTCGGTTTTGACATTACCACCTTTTTACAGGAGAGAAAGAAGATGAAAAAAATATTTATATGTGTAGTAATGGCAGTATGTCTGGTTGCAATTTTATTATGTTTCCGAAACAAGAATAACAATCCTGCAGAAGAAATGCGGGATGATTTATCAGCAACTCTGGATGCGGTGATTAATGAAAAAGATTCGGACGAACAATATATTTATGATGCGGGAATGTGGAATAATCTGACAGATGCCGGAACCGGGCTGAATGCCGTGAAAAAACAGGTAACATATGAGATCGTGGAACTGAATGACGGAAAAGCAAAAATTCTGTTTACGGCGCCTGATGTTATGGCTATTTTTCAGTCGGCGGCAAACAATGGCGCGGCGGATGAAAATGAGCTGATGGAAGCATTAAATAATGCCCTTCAGAATGATTTCCCGGTAAAAGAATTTGACGTGGAAATTCAGCTGAAGAACATTGAAAATCACTGGTATCTGGTCCCAAATGATAAACTGAGCAATGCTTTATCCGGAGGACTGATGGAGGCTTATACAAATGAGATTCAGAGCTGGATCGATGTTCAGGAGCTTCCTGTATAATTCAAATATAGGGAATCCCATGAAAGGTGGTTGAGAAAAAAGGATACCTCAGAGTAAAATAAGATTTGCTGACTTTGCGGGTTAGTAAAAATCTTATTAAACAGAGAGGTATCT
>DXIU01000008.1 GCA_019112765.1 Candidatus Mediterraneibacter norwichensis
GATCAACTACTAGCTAATCCTTTTCCCTTTACTGTGTTTGGTTCCGCTTCGACCGCTCCCGAGCTCGAAACAAAGCTTCTCGCTTCGTTGGCTCCGCCAATGCTCGCCCGCGTTGTTTCCGAAAAATAAATTCTCCGGACCATCGCCGTGCTCGCGCGATCTCCGCTGTTCGAAAAATTTTCTCTTCAAAGAAATTTTCAAGGGTTGTTGTCTATTGTTCAGTTATCAAGGTTCCTGTCGTTCTTTTCTCGCGACAGCTTCGATATTATACCAAATCCGTTTCGCTTTGTCAAGAACTTTTTTATTTTTCTTTTGTTTTTGCTGTCCCTCACGAGTCAGCTTAAATATAATACCACTCAGCATCGTCATATGTCAACCATTTTTTACAAGTTTTTTAAACTTTTTCCAGAAAGACATTCCAACACCATATATGGTACTTTACATGATGTTATCACACAATTAACACGCGCTATGCATTCATATATGCGTCCCAGCCTTCCATAATGGAAGCAGCAAGAGCTTTCATCAATGGGAAAATAAAAACTATCGGACCGATCCGATAGTCTTTATGGATAACATCTAACGGAGAAGGAGGGATTTGAACCCTCGCGCCGCTACTAACGACCTACTCCCTTTCCAGGGGAGCCCCTTCGGCCAGCTTGGGTACTTCTCCAAAGCGGAGAGGGTGGGATTCGAACCCACGCGCCCTTTCGGACAAACGGTTTTCAAGACCGCCTCGTTATGACCACTTCGATACCTCTCCATATACTCGCCGTTAATACAACGATATTCGATTTTTACCGCATATCAGGAAACAGTCTTCCGCGTCTCCTCATGCGACGTGGACTATTCTATCACATATGTAAAATGCATGTCAAGACTTTCTTTTCAAAAATACGTCTGCGATTTCAAGATCTTCCGGCGTTGTGATCTTGATGTTCTCATAGGAACCGTAAAACAGCCGGATCGGATAACCGACCATCTGTTCCACCACCATGGCGTCGTCCGTCACAGCGATCTGCTCTTTCTTCATGAGCAGGGCATACGCTTTCCGTATAAGCGCTGTGTCAAATACCTGCGGCGTCTGTACGATCCAGACTCTGCTGCGGTCAGGCGTTTCTGTCACCACGCTGTCAGGATCTGCGATCTTGACCGTATCTTTAGACGGCATCCCAGCCACACATGCCTGGTACTCCGAGACGCATTCATACGCCCGCTCTATCATTTCTCCATCGACGAACGGCCGCGCGCCATCATGGATATAGACATACCCGTCCTTTGTCTCCTGGAGTCCGTTCCAGACAGAGTGATATCTCTCGGCTCCTCCGGAAATGATCTTACGTACTTTAGATATTCCATACTTTTCCACGATTTCCCGGCGGCAGTATTCTTCTTCCCCGGTGCCGCATACAAGAATGATCTCATCGATCCGCCGGGAAGCTTCAAACGCGCGCAGGGAATAATACAGCACAGGCTTTCCTCCCATGAGCAGATACTGCTTATGTACTTTTGTTCCCATCCGCTTTCCGCTTCCTGCCGCAAGCACGATCGCAGTACAGTACTTTTTCTTCTCCATATCCGTTCCTCTGATTTCACATATTTGCAGCCTGACTTGCGCAGACGGCATTTCGCTCCGGTTATTTCTCCGCCTCACCGCAGCCTTCTTATCGTTCTCCCAGCTTAAGGTTCGGCACTGCATTGAGATCCCACCCGTGCCGTGTCCCGGCAAGGTATTCATAAAACGCCGCAGCTCCGATCATCGCCGCATTATCCGTACAGTAGATCGGCGACGGATGATAGAACTTCACGCCTTTTTCTTCGCATGCCTGCTTCATGGCCGCACGAAGCGCCGTGTTGGATGCCACGCCGCCGGCAATGGCGAATTTGTACATGCCGTAATCTTCCACTGCTTTCATCGAATTTTCCACCAATACTTCTACCACCGCTTTCTGGAAAGAAGCCGCGATATCCGCAGGGTCAAAGCTCTCGCCTTTCATCTTGCATCCGTTGATATAATTAAGCACCGCCGACTTCAGGCCACTGAAGCTGAAATCATACTCCGCGCCGTCGATATGTGCTTTTGGGAACTTTATAGCATCTGGATTTCCCTCTTTCGCGATACGGTCGATCTTCGGCCCGCCCGGATATCCCAGTCCGATCGCGCGCGCCACCTTGTCATATGCTTCGCCTGCCGCGTCGTCTCTTGTACGCCCGAGGATCTCGTACTTCCCGTATTCCCGCACGCAGACCAGATGTGTATGTCCGCCTGATGCTACGAGACACAGAAACGGCGGCTCCAGATCCGGATGCTCGATATAATTTGCCGAAATATGGCCCTCGATATGATGCACCCCCACAAGCGGCAGATTTCTGGCATATGCGATAGCCTTCGCCTCAGCGACGCCTACCAGAAGAGCGCCTACCAGCCCGGGGCCGTAGGTCACTCCGACTACGTCAATATCATCCAGCGTCACATCCGCCTCTTTCAGTGCTTCTTCGATAACCTGATTGATCTTCTCGATATGTTTCCTCGATGCGATCTCCGGGACCACCCCGCCGTACAGCTTATGCAGGTCGATCTGGGATGAAATGATATTCGACAGCACTTCTCTGCCGTTGTGAACGACCGCAGCCGCCGTCTCATCACAGGAGCTCTCGATCGCAAGGATATTCAGATCTCTGATTTCTTTCATGTCACGCCTCTCAATCTTCAAACATCAGTTCCGCCGACATTCCGTCTTTTCCCGCCTTCGCCGCCGGAAATATCTTCCGCACATCGTCCATATACGGCTCCGGCCTTGTCAGGGACGGGCTGTAATGTGTCAGCCACATCTCTTTCACCTGCGCCGAGCACGCAAGCTCCGCCGCTTCGTAAAACGTCATATGCTTATACTCCGACGCCTTTGCAGCTTTATCTTTCTCCCCATACATGCCCTCGCAGATAAACAGATCCGACTTCTCTGCATTTCTCCGAATGGACTCTGTGGGACGTGTGTCTGTTGTATATGTCAGTTTTATCCCTTTCCTGGGAGGACCTAATACCATATCCGGAGTGAAATGCCCGTCTTCGCTGTCGATCGTCACGCCGCCCTGCAGACGGCTCCAGTATTTCAGCGGGATATCCTGTTCTTTCGCTTTTGCGGCGTCGAACTTGCCTGCCCGGTCGATCTCCATCGTATACCCGTAGCACAGTACATTGTGATTGACACGGAACGCTTTGATCCGGTAACCGTTCATCTCAAACGTCTCCTCCGCGCCCTGGATCTCTTTATATATGATCGGAAACGGAAGCTCCGGTGCGATCACGCGAAGGCATCCCACAACACGCTCCAGACCTTTGGGTCCGATCATCGTCAGGGGCTCGGTCCTGTCCGCATTCCCCATGGTAAGGAGCAGACCGGGGAGTCCGCTGATATGATCTCCGTGATAATGGGTAAAACAGATCACGTCGATCGGCTTGAAGCTCCATCCTTTTTCTTTTATCGCAATCTGGGTGCCCTCGCCGCAGTCAATGAGCATGCTGCTGCCGTTAAAACGGGTCATCAGCGCTGTGAGCCAGCGGTAAGGGAGCGGCATCATGCCTCCGCACCCAAGCAAACAAACGTCTAACATATCTCTCCTCTGCCTTATTCCTCAATATCTGCCGGCAGCCGAAAGGAAGAGAGAAGCTTGTCATAGCACGACTCACACAGATCGAAACTGTGTTTCTCTCCGTCTTTGTCCGAAAAATATCCCCACGTATAATCCACGCTGAAAACACCTTCTCTGGGGGTTCCGTCTACAACATTGATCTCTTTCCCGCACTGATTGCAGATGATCTTATTTATTTCTTTTGTCTCTTTTAATTGATACTGGCGCATACAATCTCCTCCTGCGTCTCTGTCTGTCCCGGCAAGGACTCCGGACAGCAACAGACAGTTTTTTTCTTTTTGTCACGCCTATATTATATCGGAGCGGCAGATTGTTTCCTAGTGGGAACTGCTGCCGCTGTTATGCGTTGATTTCCAGTTCTCTGCTCATAAGGATCGCATCTTCCGCCGGATCTTCATAAAACCTCTGACGGATACCGTCCTCCTTAAAGCCCGCCGCCTCATAGAGCGCCCTTGCCGCTTTATTCCCGCAGCGAACATCCAGAAGGATCTTTCTGATCCCTTCCGATCCGCAGACGGATTCCAATTCCGTGAGCAGCGCACGGGCCGCCCCCTGCCTCTGCAGTTCTTTTACAACTGCGATCCTTGCGATCTCGGCTTCATCCGCCGCAGTATATGCAAGAAGATACCCCGCCGTACGTCCTGCCTTTTCCGCGATCAGGCAGACAGTATTCGGCTGGTCCAGCGTCTCCAGTATCGCTTTCTCACTCCAGGCATCCGGGAATAGCTGATGCTCCATCTCCGCAACCGCAGCGCCGTCTTCCATGGTCATCCTGCGCACTTTGGGAACAGCATTTTTCTCCCGCTCAGCCCTCTCCCGCTCAGCCTGTGATTTTCTCAGATACTCAGGCTTAAACTCAGCAGCCGTCTCATATCTGCCCGCCTCGTAATAGCGGATCCCAAGAGCGCCGACCGCCGCCGCTCTCTGCCGGTTCATAAAGGACGGGGCAAAGGAGTAAGGCACCTTAAGTCCTTCTGCCAGCATTTCCTTATATACAGGCACGCCGTCTCCCAGGAATACGACCCGCCGTCTGTAAACATTCAGATGACGGATCAGTTCCTCCACCGGAACCGCCATCTGCATCCTGAGCACCTGAAATACAGGCTCGTCATACAGTCCGCCATCTTCATTCTTCTTATGGGAAAATGAATAAAGCCCGGTATATACCTGCTTTCTCCTTGCATCCATGATCGGGCAGATGATATCCTCGCATCCGTACATGCTGTATGCCAGGGCATCCACAGTAGGCACATGGATGAGCGGCTTGTCAAGAGCAAGCCCCAGCCCCTTCGCCGTAGCAGAGCCGATCCTCAGCCCGGTAAATGATCCCGGGCCGCCCGCGACTGCGATAGCGTCTATCTCTTTCAGATCTGCATCGACCATCCTGACCATCTCATCGATCATGGGGAGCAGTGTCTGTGAATGTGTCTTTTTATAATTTGTCGTATATTCCGCGATCGTCTGCTCATCCTCAACGATCGCCACCGTGGCTGTCAGCCCTGAGCTGTCTATCGCCAAAACTTTCATAATCTGTCCTGCTTTCTGTGATCCGCCGCCCCGCCTTATCCGCCGGAGCGCTCATATGATCTTTATCCCCTGCCTCATACATGGGCATCTTATTGGTTATCTACGTCAAGGATCGTGATCTTCCGGTAGTCAAATCCCTGCTCCAGATCCTTCTCGATCAGGATCTCCGTCCGCTTCTCCGGAAGGATCTCTTCGATCAGGTTCGCCCACTCGATCAGGGAAACCCCGTCTCCCATGATGTAGTCTTCAAACCCGACTTCTTCCATCTCTTCCACATCACCGATCCGGTACACGTCAAAATGATAGAAGGGAAGCCTTCCCTCCTCATAGACCTGTACGATCGTAAATGTGGGACTGTTGACCGGTTCTTCTATCCCCAGTCCTTTCGCCAGTCCCTGCGTAAATACGGTTTTCCCCACGCCAAGATCCCCGGTCAGGGTAAATACCTGCCCGGGAATCGCATGTTCTCCAAGTCTTTTTCCTACGTTAAATGTCTCTTCAGGACTTCTCGTCTCCAATACCATAAAGACATCCTCTTTCTTCTGCACCGCAGCTTCAATCAGTGGTGGAACAGGCGGATACCTGTAAACGCCATGACCATGCCGTACTTGTTGCATGTTGCAATGACATTGTCGTCTCTCACCGAACCGCCCGGCTGTGCGATGTATTTCACACCGCTCTTATGCGCGCGCTCGATATTGTCCCCGAACGGGAAGAACGCATCAGATCCAAGGGATACGTCTGTCATCTTGTCAAGCCATGCTCTCTTCTCCTCGCGCGTAAATACTTCCGGCTTCTCTGTAAAGATATTCTCCCACGCTCCATCCGCGAGCACATCCATGTATTCCTCGCCGATGTACAGGTCGATCGCATTGTCCCTGTCCTCACGCTTGATGCCGTCTTTGAACGGCAGCTCCATTACCTTCGGGCACTGTCTGAGCCACCAGTTGTCTGCCTTCTGTCCTGCAAGGCGTGTGCAGTGGATACGGGACTGCTGTCCTGCGCCGATACCGATCGCCTGTCCGTCCTTTACATAGCAGACGGAATTGGACTGGGTATATTTCAGAGTGATCATGGAGATCGCCAGATCCATCTTTGCCGCGTCTGTAAGTTCTTTATTCTCTGTTACCACATTAGAGAAGAAATCCTTGTCGATATTGAGCTCATTTCTTCCCTGCTCGAATGTGATGCCGTACACTTCCTTGTGCTCCAGCGGTGCCGGCACATAGTCCGGATCGATCTGGATCACATTGTAGTTTCCTTTTTTCTTCTGTTTTAAGAGTTCCAGCGCCTCCGGCTCATACCCCGGCGCGATGACGCCGTCGGATACCTCTCTCTTAATGAGTCTCGCCGTATCCACGTCGCAGACGTCAGAGAGCGCAATGAAGTCGCCGAAAGACGACATACGGTCCGCGCCTCTCGCCCTCGCATATGCGCTGGCAAGCGGGGATAATTCTCCCAGATCATCCACCCAGTAGATCTTCGCAAGAGTCTCTGACAGCGGAAGCCCCACCGCCGCGCCGGCGGGAGATACATGCTTAAATGACGTAGCCGCCGGAAGACCGGTCGCTTTCTTAAGCTCAGATACAAGCTGCCAGCCGTTGAACGCATCGAGGAAATTGATATATCCCGGGCGTCCGCACAGCACTGTGATCGGCAGTTCACTTCCGTCGCTCATGTAGATCTTTGACGGTTTCTGATTCGGGTTGCATCCGTATTTCAGTTCTAATTCTTTCATCTTTACCTCCTGTGCCGCACTTGGAAAGCGGTATAATCAATGATTTTTGTTAACAATTCTGGTCTCGTATTTTCCTGTCTCAATATCAATATAGCGAACGAAAAGGGATACTTTGTTGTCTTCGTTCAGGCTGTTCCACAGAAGCTCTGTAAAGCTGTCCATATCATCCGGAATACCGATCCGTTTCGGTTCCCCTTCAAAACTGGGAAGCGGATCACCATCACACATATAAGTATGAATAAAACGTCCCTCTCCTGCAGAAGGATTTTCGTAGGCAAATGTATATCTGCTGCATCCATCCGGTCTGCCGTTGTCGCTTTTCAGAATCGACATGGCAAAATTATAGGTGCCGTTTTCGATATGCATGATGCCTGAAATACGCGGCGTATAGTTGGGGCCGTCCGGCTCAAACTCCCGGCTGCGCAGAGACTGCTCAAATGTAAGCTGTTTATCCATTCCCTCGTAAATCGTATCGGTCTGATCTCCGTTTGTCACAATGGTTTTATTGCCCAGCACCCGCACCGGCGCGTAGATAATCAGACTGGGGTCTGTCAGCTTCGACGGATCAAAAGCCTGTGTACGGATTCCTTCACCGTCCTCCACAAAAATACGGTTGCGGCTGTTCTCACTGCGTCCCATGATAAAATAGGCAGTGACGGCTTTCTTTCCATCCGGTGTTCTGCCGATAATAATCCCTCTTCCGGGATAGGAATTGTTCCTTAATTCTTCTTCAATAGACAGCTTTTTCATTTTACTGTGTCTCCTTTCCGCTTTTTTCCTCTTCTTCCGTTTCACGCCGCTTTTTCTTTCCGCCTCCGGAGTCCTCTTCCTCTTCTTCCGGCTGCGGCTCAATCTGCAGCTCCACTCTGGTAATACGGTTATCTTTCACTTCCATAACGGTAAATACAAGGTTGTCCTCCCGGATCACATCCCGGTCCTCTTTTGCCGGAATATGCCCCAGCTGTTCGATCAGGTAGCCGGAAAGCGTATCATAATTTTCTGTTTCCAGCTTCAGCCCCAGCTCTTCATTCAGATCCTCAATCAGAATTCCTCCGTCCAGAACATATTCATTTTCACTGACTGCCTCGATCTCAGGAACGACTTCCTCATATTCTTCATTTATATCACCCATGATCTCCTCAACAAGGTCTTCGATTGTCACAATTCCGGAAAAGCCGCCGTACTCATCTACCAGTATGGCCATGTGATGCCGCTCGGCCTGCATGGTGCGGAACAGTTCATCTGCTTCTTTCGTCTCAGGCACAAAAAACGGCTTGTGCAGCATTTCCCTTATGTTTATCTTGTCAAGGCCGGATTTTCTCAGCTCAATCATCACGTCTTTTACGTGAAGTACGCCGATAATATTGTCTATACTCTCTTCATAGACCGGAATTCTGTTGTGTCTTGTCTCAAGAATCTCATCAATCAGCTCGTCGAAGGGCTCGTCGATATCAATCGTCACCACGTCGCGTCTGGGAACCATAACCTCTCTGGCCGTTCTGTCGTCAAAGGCAAACACGGAGTCGATCATTTCCCGCTCCTCATCATCAAAAGCACCACTTTCATTTCCCATCTTCAGAAGTGCCTTGATCTCCTCCTCCGTTACTGCTTCTTCCTGATCCTCTGTCTTCATTCCAAGAATTCTGAGCACCAGTTTTGTAGATACGGAAAGCAGTTTAATAAATGGTGAAAGTATAATGGAAACATAGTGAATGGGCATTACTGTCATCATACAGAACGATTCCGCCTTCTGAAGCGCGATCCGCTTCGGCACAAGCTCGCCGAATACAAGATTGAAAAACATCAGAATAAGCGTCACCCCGTTGTGTGCGATCTGCTGGCTGTACGGGATGTTAAATCCCCTCATCCACTCCGCCAGCACCGGCGATATGCCTGCCGCCGCAGACGCTGATGAATAGAAGCCCGCAAATGTAATAGCTATCTGAATCGTAGAAAGAAACTTTGTAGAATCATCAAAAAGCTTCTCGATCACCTTCGCCTTTTTATTGCCCTCCTGGGCGAGACTGCGGATCCGGTTCTTATTCACCGATACGACCGCCATCTCCGCGCCGGCAAAAAAAGCGTTCATGAGAGTAAAAAACAATAAAAGCAGCAAATCAAATAAAATTGAGTTCCCCGCAGGGTCTGCGTCCATAAAAAATAACTCCTCCTAAATAAAATATTCAGGAGAAGTATATCATGCACTCAGTTTTTTCGCAATACATGTTCCTCAATAAACTGCGTCATCTGACCTGCCGGGATTCCGAGAACGAAAGAAAATTCACTGTACAGCGCATGTTCAAGAAGCATCTGATATTTCCGGTCAACACTGGTAATGCTGCCTCTGCTCTTGGTCCTCTTGTATGTTGTCTTAAGCACCTTCACCCAGTTTTCCGGGCAGTAATCAGCAATACAGTCTTTGTATTCCTGTTCCCGCAGTTTCTCATTTTTCACCTTCAGCACTTCAATATCCGGCATCCGGTCGATCAGATTCAGCGCCTCTTCCCTGCTGACAGGCTTCCTGATATTTGACTCATCATCCGTAGGCACATACGCACGGTCTCTTTCATCTTCCACAGACTGAAGCGTATAATATTTCTTCTTTCTGTCAGCAAAAGAAAAATCCAGTGTGCCGATATCTTCTACTTTGTACAGTCCTCTGCACTTGTAAACAACCGCATCTCCTCTATTGAGCATCCAATTCCTCCTTTCCAGGAACACTCTTCTCCTTCCACTTCTGATCTGATAGTATAAGTATAGCCAAAGAAAGACCGGTACAACGCTGTAACGGCCTTTTTCTGCGGTCTCACTGTGAGTATTTTAACACAATTTTAATCCTAAAGTAAGATATTCTGACAATTTTCACACATTTTTGTGAATATCTGCTAATTGACACACGGATTTTTTTATATATTTTTCTGAAAAACCAGCCCCTCAGGGCTGGTTCCAATCAATCAAGTGTTGAACTTCTGCATACACACTCTTCTGGTTTAAGTACACTGTCTGCAGTCTTATCTTTCTTTCCATTCTGCCTGCTGTCTTTCTGCGGACGAAATTCTATATGACCGGTCGCCGCATCCATGCCGTCTACGATAGCCAGTGACTCCAGCTGAAAGCCCAGGTTTCTTATTATCCTTCCGCCGGACTGGAATCCTTTTTCTATGGCAATTCCAATCCCCTCGACTGTCGCGCCTGCAGACTGAACAATCTGAATCAGTCCCTGAAGAGCGCATCCGTTAGCCAGAAAGTCATCAATAATCAGCACGTGATCTTCCGGTGTAAGGAATTTTTTCGCCACAATAACATGGTTAATACATTTATGGGTAAATGATTCCACTTCCGCGACATACATCTCTCCGTCCAGATTAATGCTCTGGGACTTCTTCGCAAATACAACCGGCACATTGAAATGCTGAGCCGCGATACAGGCAATTCCGATTCCCGATGCTTCGATGGTAAGGATCTTGTTGATCGGCTTTCCCGCGAATCTGCGTTTAAACTCCGCGCCCATCTCGTTCAGCAGTCCGATATCCATCTGATGATTCAGAAAGCTGTCCACTTTAAGCACATTTCCTTCTTTTACAACTCCGTCTCTTACAATTCGCTCTTCCAGAAAATTCATCTTTCTCCTTCTTTCCGCAGATGGAGGATGTTTCCCCCATCCGCATTTTGTCCTCTTATGACAGATTACAGGTTCCGTCTTTTTCTGTAAATCAGCTACACTGCCACCAGCGCTGTCAGCATTGCCGCTGCCGCCGCAACCGGCTTTTTACTTGTTTTCCTCCGTACTTTTCCCCTTTTCCCCCGCTTCTATATCATCCTCGTTCTGTTCAAAAACTGTAAACACTCTTCTGAGCAGATAAGAATTAATCCATGCAATCAGTGATACCATAAACAGGAACCACAAAGGCAGGGCTATCATCAGCATCATCGTGTTCCACAGTGACGCAAGAACTGCCACAACTACAACAGCCACCATAAGGAGTGTATACGGCAGTTTTGCAATCGTAAGAATCAGCGCGTTTTTTAATGTCGCGGATATCTTGTTCTCATAGCGCGCCGTCAGCGGAAATACGTATATTGTGACAGACAGGAGCAGAAAGGCCACGATCAGGAAAATAATCCGAAGCACTTCACCTACTCCGGCCCCCATCATGCCTGCAATTCTGAAATCAACCCACCAGACCACACTGAAAGCCGCGATAATCAGCCAGATCAGCGTACTCTGTTTGAAATTCTCTTTAAACGCCCGGAAAAAGCTTCGGAAAATATAGCCTTCTTCATTCCGGACGAGCTTCAGCATAACCGTATACAAAGCGGTTGTGGAAGCTCCGATTGTCACAATCGGGATAGAGCAGATCACCCACAGTACATTAAGAAACACCATGTCGCAGATCTTGCTCAGAGCACGCATTACAACGTTGTCCATCAAATTAAATCTCATAACAATCCTCTCACTTTTTCTGATACATATTTTTTCCAGTATAACACAGATATCTGGTGAAATGAAGCTTGAGTTCGGATTCGTGTGAATGTGAAATCCGGAATTATCGAAATGAACTTAAATTAAGAAATACCGGAAGATATTTGGAATTTCCTGGATAGAATGGGACGGAGATGCCGGATATGGCTATAGCCGGGGAAGTTTCCCGGATTTTCTCTTTATGAGGATTTATGAAAGAGACCTGTACTTTGGAAACAACCGAAAATGTTCCGGTTTTCCGTTTTTCTTTATCTGCGGAACGGAAACAAAAGCACACATCCCTCATTTCCAGATCCGATTATCCAGCCTCCTGGTATCCAGGTGTTTTCGGACGCCTCTCCACTCACAGTTCACCGACAAATCCGGATTTCGGGCACAAAAAAAGCGGGTGATGGGAATCGAACCCACGTATCCAGCTTGGAAGGCTGGTGTTCTACCATTGAACTACACCCGCATCATCTCTGACACGAGTGATATATTACCACAGCGGCAGAAAGAATGCAAGCTTTTTTTATATTTTTACTCAACCTTTTTACTTTTGCTTGTCAAACACCGGCCTTCCGAATATGATAGATAAGAACATCCTGTGAAATCATTACGCTTCAGGACGGAAGGAGGCTAAATACTATGAACATCTCTCAGCTTGCCAGACTTCAGAGTCTGAGAAAGCATCTGGAAGTATTTCAGAAAAACCACCCGAAATTCCAGCATTTTCTAAATGCCGTCTCCAGAGACGCTGTCAAGGAAGGCACTGTCATAGAAATCAGTGTCACACCCCCTGAAGGGAAAACATATGTTACTAATCTTAAGCTCCAGAAAGATGATCTGGATTTTCTGCAGGCACTGCAGCAGCTCAGGCGCTGAATTGCCGCCGTTCTGCAGTTATCCGCAGGCGCCCGGAGCCGCCTGATGAAAATATCGGGTTCTTTCTCTTTTTGTTGTTATTACAACATATTGTCTCTGCCAGGTATATTACAATACCAGTGAAACCTGAAGAGAAAGCGAGGATAATACAAGATGATAAGAAAAATAATTCATATTGATGAGCAGCGCTGCAACGGCTGCGGCCTCTGTGCTTCTGCCTGTCACGAAGGAGCTATCGGAATGGTGAATGGAAAAGCCAGACTCTTAAGGGAGGACTATTGTGACGGCCTCGGCGACTGTCTGCCCGCCTGTCCGGTAAACGCGATCTCTTTCGTAGAAAAAGAGGCTGCCGCTTACGACGCAGAAGCGGCAGAAAAAAACAAACGGGAAAAATTGCAGAACAGCAAAGCTCCTGTTCATACCTGTCCCGGAAGCATGTTTAAAACACTTGAACAGCCGGATTCTTCGGACACGCCTTATCCCTCAGAGCAGTCCGCGTCTCCGCGCTCCATGCTCGGCCAGTGGCCGGCCCAGATCAGACTCATGCCGACCGGAGCGCCCTGTTTCGAAAATGCGTCTCTGCTCATTGCGGCAGACTGTACAGCTTATGCGTATGCCCGTTTCCACGAAGAATTCATGCGCGGGAAAGTCACTCTGATCGGATGTCCGAAACTGGATGATACTGACTACTCTGAAAAACTGACTGCTATTATAAAGGAGAATTCTATCCAAAACGTAACCGTGGCGCGGATGGAGGTCCCCTGCTGCGGCGGACTGGAAGCCGCAGTAAAAAAGGCTCTTAAAGACAGCGGAAAATTTATTCCCTGGCAGGTGGTAACTATCTCAATTAGCGGAAAAATTCTGTAAATTACACAAAATAACTGACAGCTTGACCAAAAGGGGTCAGACCCCTTTTGGTCAAGCTGTCAGTCTTTTTTCTGCGTTTTATACAACTTTCTTCTTTTTGTTTTTATTGTCTGTCCCGAACAGAAATGTTGTTTTGTTCTCGGACCTTAGTTTTTCCTGTTTGAAATATCTTGCGCTGTGCAGCGTATCTGCCAGCATCATCTGCCAGGCTCTTACTCTCGAGGACAGTCTGGGTTTTCTGATTTCGTCTTCCATGCTGTGCTCATTTGTATAAATCTGATACTGAGTCACTACCCAGCAGATGAGAAGAAAGGTAAACGCCATCAAAAATGTTGCAATAAAAACCTTTGTCATAAGATCCTCTCCTCTCTGTTCTATATATTCAAATTTTAGAACTTTTCCGTTGAGTAGTCAATATTTTCAGAACTTTTATTTAATTTTTATTTGTTTTCAAATTATAATCTGCTGATTTTATTCCACTCCGGCCTTTTTGCATATATCCGCAAGGCAGCATCGGTCACAGTGAGGCTTTGTTCTCGCAGTACATACGTCCCGCCCATGATATACAAGTCTGTGACAGAAATCGCTCCCTTCCTCAGGAGGAATAATCTTCCACAGCGCCATTTCTACTTTCTTCGGTTCTTTTATACCGTCTACAAGCCCCATCCGGTTGACAAGCCGGATACAGTGCGTATCGGTGACAATGGCCGGTTTTCCGAACACATCTCCCATAATCAGATTAGCGCTTTTCCGCCCCACTCCGGGCAGTTTCAGCAGAGCATCAAAGTCATCCGGCACTTTTCCTCCGTATTCATCCCGGAGTATTTTCATGCAGGCGCTGATATCTCTTGCCTTGCTTGCCCCCAGTCCGCAGGGTCTTACAATCTCTTCTATGTCCCTGACATCCGCACTGGCAAGTGCGTCTACATCCGGATATTTTTCATACAGGCCTTCTACAACTACATTCACTCTGGCATCTGTACACTGTGCCGCCAGTCTGACACTTACAAGCAGTTTCCATGCCTGATCATAATCGAGAGTGCACCCTGCATCCGGATATTCTTTTTTCAGGCGCTCAATAATTTCCAGCGCGCGCTGTTTCTTTGTCATGTATATTCTCCTTCTGTCTCTATTGTTTTCCATTTATTATCTTTTTCAGTTCGTCCAGCGTCTCCTTGAATTTTCCGGAAACCGCCGTGGGATTTCTCCTCAGCATCTGTGCGATGTGCAGATAACGCCTGTCTGAACGTTCGTTCATTTTCTGGAACTCACGGAAAATGTTTTCTTTTATTTCTGCAAGATCCTGCCTCCATTTTTCAGCTGCCCGCCCGCTCAGTTTCGGCGGAAGGCTGCCCTTTATTACCGTCTCAATTTTTGCCGACAACTCTTCCAGATGCTTTGCACGCATACGGCGGCCGGTCCGGATCTTCTCCAGATAAGCAGCTCTGCCGAATAATTTCTTTTCCATTCTTTTATCCGGATGGACTTTATCCATTACGGTCATCCCGCCCGCAGCCTGGTAAAGTTTATCCTGCAGTCTTCGGAACTGCTGCCTGGTTTTCTCAACCTGCGCGAGAAGCTGTTTCATATCCAGAGCCTCCCGGAAAGATAAAATAAAGTCAGCCGCTGTTCCCACGGTCAATACCGCAGCGGCCGCGGCAGCCGCGCGCTCTGGCAGCATAAGTACCGCCGATTGAACCGGAGGGTGAACGACATATACCATAAATACAGAAAAGCACCCCCAGCACAACGAGGCTGCAGGGCAGATGTAGCCTTTCAGATTCAGTTTCTGATGGCTGTAGTCCCAGTATTTCACATGAAAAATACTTTCCATCACAACTCCTGTAACAAATTCCAGAGCTGTAGCTCCCGCCATGCCAAGAAGAAACACCAGAACAACATGATCCTGTACTGTCATTGTACAGAACAGAACTATCACAGCCCCCGAACCATAGAGAGGAAGAAAAGGGCCGTGCATAAATCCCCGGTTTACCAGCCGGCGTTCTTTAAGCGAGACGTAACAGCTCTCCCACACCCAGCCCATAAAACTATATAAGAAGAAAAACAATATCCACTGTGAAGCAAAATATAAATGCATCCTCTGTCATATCCTCCTGTCAGATACCCCGCTTTCCATATCCTTCTGCGAAATACTGCAATCCCGGATATTCCTCTGGCAGCAGCGGGCTATTTTTCTTTATTTCTTCTCTCAATGTCCATAATCAGATCCACTCTCCGCTGATGTCTGCCGCCTTCAAACTCTGTATTCAGCCAGGTATCGACAATCATCTTGGCAAGCTCCGCTCCTACAACTCTGGCGCCGAATGCCAGAATATTACAGTCATTGTGGGCTCTGGACATTTTTGCAGTAAATGGTTCGCTGCATACAACAGCCCGGATTCCCTCAACTTTATTGGCTGCAAGAGAAATGCCCAGTCCTGTGCCGCAGATCAGAATTCCCTTTTCCACTTCGCCTGCCGCCACAGCCCGGGCCACTTTTTCTCCGTATATGGGATAATCGCAGCTTTCCGGTGAATTTGTTCCGTAATCCACCACCTCATGTCCTTTTTCTTTCAGGAAATCAATAATTTCCGCTTTCAGCTCCAGAGCTGAATGATCGTTTCCTATACCGATCTTCATATTTCACAACCTCCGTATCCAGGTCAGGCCCTGCCTCTTTGCAGCAAAACATCATGTAAGCGCAGAGCTGTCCGGCCTTATTTTTCTGTTGCTTCTGTATATGAAACAGATGCGTTCTCTCTGTGAAATATCATAACAAATTCCTCTTATAAACGCAATAAAAAGGACATATTGAACAAAAATTTCCGGTTCCGGCCGGAAAAAGGCGCCGTTTTTCACGGCGCCCTGTTTCTCTGTATCTGTACTGACTCTACTGTTCCTCCAGAAGTTCCTTTATCATCTTTGTCACAGACGCCGGGTCTGCTTTTCCCTTCAGAGCCCGCATGGACTGTCCCATAAGCGCGCCGAAAGCTTTCTGCTTTCCGCCCTTATAGTCAGCCACAGCCTGCGGATTATCAGCAAGCACCTTCTCAACCGCTTCTTTTAAGGCGCCTTCATCATTTACAGTCTTAAGGCCCTGTTCTTCCACGTATTTTTCCGGGTCCACATTATCTGTGAAGATCTTCTCAAATACTTTTTTCGCCACAGAACTGCTGATCGTTCCCTCATCTGCCAGATCGATCAGCTTTGCCAGATTCTCCGGGGAAAATGCCAGCTCCTCCGCCTCCATTCCCCTCTCCTTCATCAGGCGGAACATTTCTCCCATAATCCAGTTGGATACCTTCTTCGGTTTGCCGCAAAGTTCCACGGTCTTTTCGAAAAGATCCGCAACTTTCTTGGATTCGGTAATCAGCTCCGCATCATACCGGGGAATATCAAACTCCCTGCTGTATCTTTCCAGCTTTTCCGGGCGCAGTTCCGGCTGCCGTGCCTTCACTTCACGAATCCATTCATCGGAAATTACGACAGGCACCAGATCCGGTTCCGGAAAATAACGGTAATCCTGGGCGTCTTCCTTGGAGCGCATCGCATAGGAGCTTTCTTTATTATCATCCCAGCGCCTGGTCTCCTGCACGACTTCTTTTCCTGCTTCCAGAAGTTCAATCTGACGGGCCCTTTCTCCTTCAATGGCATGGGCAATGGCTTTAAATGAGTTCAGGTTTTTCATCTCAGTTCTTGTGCCCAGTTCCTCTGTGCCGGCTCTGCGCACCGAAAGGTTTACATCCGCCCTCATAGATCCTTCCTGCAGCTTGCAGTCCGATACGCCCAGGTACTGAGCAGTCATCCGCAGTTTTTCCAGGTATGCGATTACTTCGTCAGAGGAACGCATATCCGGCTCTGACACAATCTCAACCAGGGGCACGCCGCTGCGGTTATAATCTACAAGGGAGGTGTCATCCCACTCATCATGGACCAGTTTTCCGGCGTCCTCTTCCATATGCATTTCATGAATCCGCACACTCTTCTTCCCTGCCGCCGTCTCAATTTCTACGAAACCGTCTCTTGCGATGGGGAGATAGAGCTGCGAGATCTGATAGTTCTGGGGATTATCCGGATAGAAATAGTTCTTCCGGTCAAACTTGCACACCTGTGTTATTCTGCAGTTTGTGGCAAGTCCCAGCGCCATGGCATATTCCACCACTTTTTTATTCAGCACCGGAAGGGAGCCCGGCATACCCGTACACACCGGACAGGTGTGGGTATTCGGCGCGCTTCCGAATTCTGTACTGCAGCCGCAGAAGATTTTTGTCTTTGTCGCCAGCTCGATATGAACTTCAAGTCCGATCACGGTCTCATACTGTGCCATGATCAGCCCACCTCCTTTCCGGTCTCCATGGCCGCTCTGATATCTGCCATCTTTTCATACTGTTTGCCTGTCGCGCACTCATAAGTGTATGCTGCGCGGATCAGGGTTTTCTCATCAAATGCATTTCCGATCAGCTGCATGCCAATGGGCAGTCCTTCTTTATCTTTCCCGACAGGTATGGTCATGCCCGGCAGCCCGGCAAGATTTACGGAAATGGTGTAAATATCTCCCAGGTACATTTTCAGCGGATCGCTCAGACTCTCTCCCAGCTTCGGTGCTGTGGTGGGAGCCGCCGGTCCGAGAATCAGATCGTATTTCTCAAAAGCCTTGTCAAACTCCTTTTTTATCAGGGCTTTTGTCCGGAGCGCTTTCAGATAATATGCATCATAATATCCGGAACTCAGGACAAAGGAGCCCAGCATAATCCGCCGCTTCACCTCCGGACCGAACCCTTCTGACCGGGTCTTTTTATACATATTGTGCAGCCCTTCGTAGTTTTCTGTCCGGTATCCGTATTTTACGCCGTCAAACCGTTCCAGGTTGGAACTCGCCTCCGCTGAGGCAATGGTATAGTAGGCCGGAATCGCATATTTTACAAGTCCAAGATCGAACGTCTCTACAGATGCGCCCTTTTCTTCCAGAACTTTTGCCGCGTCCTGCACCGCCTGACGCACTTCCGGATCCAGGCCTTCCCCGATATAATCTCCCGGGATTCCGATCTTCAGCTCTTTGACGTCCTCTGTCAGGGCGCTCATGAAATCGCAGTCTTTTCTCTCAACAGATGTACTGTCCTTCGGGTCGTGGGAGGCAATCGCCTCAAGAAACGCCGCGCAGTCCGATACATCCTTCGCAACCGGACCGATCTGATCCAGTGAGGATCCGTATGCAATCAGTCCGTATCTGGAAACCGTTCCGTATGTGGGTTTCAGGCCCACTACGCCGCAGAAGGAACTTGGCTGCCTTATTGAGCCGCCGGTGTCAGATCCCAGCGCGCCGAAACACTCGCCTGCCGCCACTGCCGCACAGGATCCGCCGGATGATCCCCCCGGAACATGTTCCGTATTGTGGGGATTTCTTGTAGGGCCGTAATAAGAAGTCTCTGTAGTACTTCCCATGGCAAATTCATCCATATTTGTCTTGCCCAGGATCACTGCTCCTGCCTTCCGCAGATTCTCAACTGCCTGCGCCGTGTATGTGGGTCTGAATCCGGAAAGAATCCGGGAACTGCAGGTGGTAAGCTGGCCCTTAATGCACATATTGTCTTTTATGGCTACCGGCACACCTGCCAGCGGACCGGTCAGCTCTCCCGCATCAATCTTTTTCTGGACTTCTTCCGCCTGCGCGTATGCTCCTTCCTCGTCCAGCGTTACATAACTGTTTATTGCCGGTTCCGCCTCTTTTGCCCGGTCAAGCGCCGCTTTTACGGCATCTTTTACCTTGATCTCCCCGGCTTTTATTTTTTCTGACAGCTCTAAGGCTGTAAGTTCTAATATTTTCATATACCATGCCGCCTTTCCTGATATCTCTGCCCGCTTTATCCGATCGTTCTCGGTACTTCGAAGCTGTCTTCCTTTCTCTGGGGCGCATTTGCCAGAGTTTCTTCTCTGCCGTCGCCGTTTGTCACCACATCCTCGCGGAACACATTATTTACCGGAAACACGTGAGACATAGGTTCAATTCCGGTTGTATCCAGTTCATTTAATGTGTCGATATAATCCAGCATCTTTTCCATATCCGCTTTGGCTTCTTCTTTTTCTTCATCCGACAGCTCCAGCTTTGCAAGAATTCCCACGTATTCGATTGTCTCGTCTGATATTTTGTTTGCCATATCCATCTCTCCTTATCTGGCTGAACTTCTTTTACACATATGCCGGCTTTCACGCCCCTGTTATGGCTCCAGCCTGCTCATATCCCTCGGAAACAGTGTCGTTTCCCGGACATTATCATCACCGGTCAGTTTCATGGTCAGACGCTCAAGGCCGATTCCCAGTCCTCCGTGAGGCGGCATGCCGTATTTGAATGCGCTCAGATACTGCTCCATTCCTTCGTCTGTCATTCCCCGCTGTTCCATTTTTTCCAGAAGGCTGCGGTAATCATGGATACGCTGGCCTCCTGTGGTGATCTCCATCCCCCGGAACAAAAGATCAAAGCTCAGTGTGTATGTGGGATCCTCCGGATCGTCCATGGCATAGAACGGACGTTTTCTGGACGGATAATGTGTGACAAATACAAAGTCAGCATCCCACTTTTCCTTTGCATATCTGCTGATCAGCACTTCTTCCTCCGGCTCCAGATCATACGGGCTTCTTATCTTCCGTCCGTACTCTTCCGACACCAGACGTTTAATCTCATCAAACCGCACTGCCGGGATCTGGTCGGTTTTCGGAATCTCAACTCCCAGGATCCGCAGTTCCCGCGCGTATTCCTTTTCGAGAAGCGCCATTGTGTACTGCAGATATCCGGTTTCCATTGCCATAATATCTTCAAAACTGTCAATATAGCCCATCTCAAAATCAAGGCTTGTATATTCATTCAGGTGTCTCTTTGTGTTGTGTTTCTCCGCCCGGAATACCGGCGCCGTCTCAAACACTCTGTCAAAGACTCCTACCATCATCTGTTTATAAAACTGAGGACTCTGCTGGAGAACCGCCGGTCTGTGGAAATACTCCAGACGGAACAGGTTCGCTCCTCCTTCCGCGCTCTTCGCGCCGATCTTCGGCGTGTGTATTTCTGTAAATCCTTCTCCGTACAGAAAATCCCGGAATCCTCTTACAAGTCCCTCCTGGATACGGAATCTTGCCCGCTCCCGGAGATTGCGAAGAGAAATGGGACGGTAGTTCAGCTTTGCCTCCAGAGAAGTGTTCATTTTCCATTTTGCAATGGGCAGAGGCATGGGCGCCGCAGGCTCGCTTAAAATACGGATTTCCCGCAGACGGATCTCAATTCCGTGGGGCGCTTTTCCGGACGCCGCGACAACACCTGTTACTTCCACGGACGCAGCCTCTTTTACATCCTTCAGATCAAATCCCGCCTCGCCTTTCTCATACACGCACTGTATGAGACCGTCCCGCCTGCGCAGGATCACAAAGGCTACGGTTCCCATGTCGCGGATTGTGTGCACCGCGCCGCTGACTTTTACGGTCTGCCCTTTTACCTCTTCCTTCAGCAGTTCATCAAGTTCCAGACATTCTGATTTTTTTACACCTTTTACGATTTCCATTTTTCCTTCTCCTTTCATCTGACACGCCGTACTTTCCACGGCACTATGATATACCCTTATGGTATTTCAGATGCGCATCCCGGGAAAAAGAAAGTCCCGGGATACTTAAGTATCCCGGGACGGAAATTATCAAGATAAAATCCGCGGTACCACCCGCATTGAACCTTACGCGCCAGAGCCCGGCCTGCGCCTTACGGCTTGCTCTCGTCAAGTGCTGTGCCCTGAGAAGTTCCGTTCGCTAACCTCAGGCTTCGCCTCCGGCTCGCCTTCGCTAATCTCACGGAACAACCTCGCACTAGGACTCGACCTGCGCCTTACGGCTTGCTCTCGTCAAGTGCTTTCGGTTCCACTCTCTGCATGGTAACGGATGCTTCTCCGTACCGCCCTACTCAGGTTCAGGCGGTCAGCTCCCAAGTGTTCCCTTAGTTTCCTCCGCTGTCCGGCGCTCTCAGTCGGTGACGCCAACTTCCTGTCAGTTTCTGAAAACCAGAGTCTTGTTCCCAGCCTTTCGCTATTTCAACACTTTAGTCTGTTAAAATATGTTTCCAATATTACCACACCGTTCTTTATATTGCAAGAACTTTTTCAACTTTTTATTTCCTTTTTGCAGTTCTGTTTTTAATTTCCTGCAAAACTTCCCGACAAACTGTTATTTTATACTATTTTGCCCGGATATATTGATATGTATACACAAACGTCCTGCAGAAATTTCTGCAGGACGTTTTTCACGGCTTACTGTTTCAGCTGTTCGTTCAGAACTTCCACCGCTTTATCGAGCTGATTATCCGCCTCCGGATTCTTTTCGTCGTACTCATATTCAACTTCCACATCCGGGGTCACACCGGTACCGTTGATGCTCCTTCCGCTGGGAGTGTAGTATTCCGCAATAGTCACTTTCAGGCAGGTTCCGTCTCCCAGACTGATCAGCTGCTGGACCACGCCCTTTCCATAAGTGGTAGTTCCCACAATCGTTCCTGTGCCATAATCCTGAACTGCGCCGCTGAAAATTTCCGAAGCGCTTGCACTGTAACCATTTACAAGGACGGCTAACGGTTTGGTAAACTCATTTTCACCATCACATGTCATTTCCTCTGTATTTCCATTTTTATCTTTGATCGATATGATCGGACCCTCCGGCAGAAGAAGTTTCAGCATATCTGTCACAGTATCCACATTTCCGCCGGGATTATTTCTCAGATCAATGATCAGACCCTGCATATCCTGTGCCTCCAGATCATCCAGCGCGGTTTTGAACTGATCGTAGGTCACATCATCAAATTCACTGACCGAAATATACCCCAGCTGTCCGTCCAGCATACGGTACTCTACTGTCTGTACTTCTATCGTATCCCGCACGGCGGCCAGGTCAACTTCATCTCCGTCCCGAAGCACTGTCAGCGTAACTTCAGTCCCTCTCTCGCCTTTCACATAGGACACTACCGTATTCAGATCTTCCCCCTGAATATCTCTTCCGTCTACTTCCAGCAGGATGTCGTCCACCTGCATTCCCGCCTTATCCGCGGGGGAATCCTCGTAAATATTTGTTACAGTAATCGTACCGTCTGTACCCTGGCTCATAGTAACACCGATTCCACTGAACTCACCGCTGGTAGATTCGAAAAGAGCCTGGGTCTCCTCTTCATCATAATATTCGGTATAAGGGTCTCCCAGAGCCTCTGTATAACCGGAATATAATCCTTCTACCAGCGCGTCCCCGTCGATCTCATCTTCATAGAGATAATACTCTTCAATCAGGTTATCAATAACATCCAGTTTTTCCTCCACGCTTCCGGCCGAAGTACCTGAAGATCCCAGACCGATTCCGGGAATTGTCTCTGTAAGAAAACTTCTGATTCCCAGCACTGCTGCAAAGAGCACCACAGTCCCGGTTACACCTGCCAGCACACCTGCTCCGAACCGGCTGCCCCGCTTTCCGGCTCCGCGCCCGGAAACCGGAGGATCCGGCCGCAGGTCCTCCATGCTGTCCGTATCCGTTCTGTCTAAATCCCTTCTGTTTTCGTCCATTTTTTCATACCTTTCTCAACATCAGCTGTAAATATAAACAACCGGAAAAAGAAAGACAAAGCGGTTTGCTCCTTCCACTTTGTCCTCCCCATACTTTTACACACTGTGTAATGTGATGTAATAATTATATTATTCAGATTTGTTAAAAAACATTCTTTTATCCGCTTAAACTTTCAGATGCTTGCGCACAGTGAAGAAACTTCCCAGGAAACCAATTCCGATTCCCATAAGCAGACCAATGGGCAGCAGATACTGGTATACCCTTGTCACCGGAAGGAAATCGATAATATTCTGGAGAATGCTGAATTTTGTCATCACATACTCTACTGCACGCTCATACAGGAAGTAGAGCAGGACAAGCGGGATTGCAGCTCCGAAAATACCGATAATCAGACCTTCAAGCACAAACGGCGACCGAACCACAAAGTCTTTCGCGCCGATATATTTCATAATCGCAATCTCTTCTTTTCGCACTGTAATACCCATTGTTACCGTATTGCTGATCAGGAAGACCGATACTCCCAGAAGGATGGCGATAATCGCAATCGAAACATATGCCACCAGCATATTTACACTTGAAAGTGTCTTGGCAACTACATCCGACTTATTAACCTCGCGCACGCCGTCCAGTCCCTGGGCAAATTCCACCAGCTCATTCTGAGTGGAGGAAAGAGAACGGCTCCGGGCAATCAGGTTCTCATTGTCATCCGTGGTTTCCATATAAACCTCGTAGTTATCAGAACTTGCCAGCGGGTTGTCATTTCTGAAGCCCTCAGCCAGTTCCGGATTATCTCCGAAGTACTGTTCCTGGAACTCTTCCCACGCCTCGTCCGCGGACACATAATGCACTCTGGATACGCCTTCATGCTCCTCCAGAGCCTGTCCTATGGCGTCTTTCTGCTCATCTGTAGCATCTTCGTCGAAAAATACTGTTATGGCAACGCCCTCTTCCGCTGTTCTTATAATATACTGAAAGTTTACAATAATCGCAAAAAATAATCCAAACAGGAAGATACATGCTGACATCGTCGCAATGGATGCGAGAGAAAACATTTTGTTTCTCCAGATATTCTTGACTCCCTGTTTTCCAACGTATCCTAATGTACTAATCCTCATCTATATACCCACCTTTTTGTTCATCACTAACGATTACGCCCTGTTTCATCGTAATAACCCGTTCGTTCATCTCATTTACAATTTCCTGGTTATGCGTAACAACAAGAACTGTTGTCCCCCTCTCATTTGCTTCCTTCAGAAGACTCATAATCTCCCAGGAATTTGTGGGGTCCAGGTTTCCGGTGGGCTCATCGGCCAGCAGTATGGCAGGTTCGTTTACAATAGCTCTTGCTATCGCAACACGCTGCTGCTCACCTCCGGATAACTCTTTCGGAAATGATTTGTATTTCTGCGCAAGGCCAACCAGAGAAAGCGCTGCCGGCACTTTCTTCTTAATCACTTTGGTCGGCGTTTCTGTTACGCGGAGTGCAAAAGCTATATTTTCATAAATATTTCTGTCTTTCAGGAGTCTGAAATCCTGGAAAACAACGCCTAATCCTCTTCTGTATTTTGCAATATTCCGGCGTTTCATCCGGTTCAGATTCTGTCCGTTTACGATAATCGTACCCTCTGTCGGATTCAACTCCTTCATAATCAGACGGATCAGTGTAGATTTTCCCGATCCGCTGTCTCCGACGATGAAAACGAACTCTCCCCGTTCAATTCTCACGGACACTCCGTTCAGAGCAGCATTCCCCTTGGAGTATTCCTTCGTCACATTTCTTAATTCAATCATATGTTCCTCCTAATTATTCATACTCCTGCGTATTTACAGGATCCCTGTGCCCCGCGCTTTCACCCTTGCGCCATGCAGTGCAGGCCTGTTCCGGAGTCTGTCCGGATCCTTCTGTTCTGTAACCTGCGCATGGCTCAACAGGAATCAATACTCCTGTGATTCCATGTATTTCATATATTTTACTACCATAAGGGCGATCTTGAATGTAATTGCGTCCTCAAACACACGAAGATCCAGACCCGTACTTTTCTGAAGCTTATCCAGTCTGTACACAAGAGTATTCCTGTGAATATAGAGCTGCCTGGATGTCTCCGACACATTGAGACTGTTCTCAAAGAATTTATTGATCGTTGTCAGCGTCTCCTCGTCAAAGTCATCCGGAGATTTTCCCTCAAAAATCTCTTTGATAAACATCTTGCACAGCGGAATAGGAAGCTGATAAATCAGTCGTCCGATTCCAAGTGTTGTGAACGCCACGATATCTTTGTCGTCAAAGAAAATTTTGCCCACGTCAAGAGCCAGCTTTGCCTCTTTGTAGGATTTTGAAACTTCTTTGATATCATTGACGATGGTTCCGTAGGCAATCCGGATCTGCTCCTCGCCTCCCTCACCGCGGAGCGTATCCAGCATATCTCTGGCCATCTTCTCCAGTTCCCGGTTTCCGTCCTTCTCAGTAAGTTCTTTTACAACAATGATATTCTTCTCATCGACAGCGGTAATAAAATCTTTTGACTTTCCGCCGAGAAGCCCTCTCACATTTTCAAGGGCGGCATTATCCTTTTCGTGCGATGTTTCAATAATAAAGATAACACGTTTTACTTCTGTGTCAATATGTAATTTTTTTGCGCGGTTATAAATATCCACCAGAAGCAGATTGTCCAGCAGAAGATTTTTGATGAAATTATCTTTATCAAAGCGTTCCTTGTAAGCGACCAGAAGGCTCTGAATCTGAAATGCCGCAATCTTTCCCAGCATGTACACATCTTCACTCTCCCCGTCTGCAAGGAGCACATATTCCAGTCTCTGTTCATCAAAAATTTTGAAAAACTGGCATCCCTGAATCACCTGGCTGTCCGCCGGAGACTCCACAAATGACAGCACTGCCTCACTGTAGTCATTCTCCGCATCAAATGTAGCTGCAAGCTCCTTTCCCTCCGTGTCAAGGACACAGAAATCAATACGGGAAATTCCTTTCAGTCCTTCTATGGTGTTCTGCAGTATCTGATTTGAAATCATACCTTTTCTCCTCCACTCATCCGGGTATTCTCATGTACATTTTTCACAAATTTTTACCCGAAAAAACATTTCCGTTCACATACTCATGTATTATATTAATGCAAAACAGCAAAAAAAGAAAGAGGAAATCCATCTTTTTTATGCATTTCCTCAAATCTTTTACAAAAAATTCACAACTTCTGTAATTATACATAGTTCACAAAATAATATGTCCGCGCAGCCGGCCCTACTCTTCCCTGTTCTGACGCTCTACTCTGTACCAGAACAGTTTTTTCAGCAGAAAATGTTTGAATCTGCCCGATGGCCCCCTGTTTGTATACCGCTGCGCAAACGCCGCGCCGCAGCCAAGCCATACTCTTGCGTTGAGCAGCGCCCGGTTTCTGGATATAAATTCTTCCTGATAGGGAGTATGAAGCACGGAAAGGATACAGTCTGTCTCCGTCCCGTTAATATCGTTGATCACATTTTCCTCCCTTGCCTCCTGTGGGTCCAGAATGGAATGTCCGCTGAATCTTAGCCCGTGGTTTCTCTTTCGAAGTATATCTTCTGCCGCCAGATATTCCTCTTCAGACTGCGCAAGCACATAGATATTTTTTCGTTTTTTCTCAAGGTACTTTATAAACATCTTCAGAAAAGTACCCTCCTCTGCCTCTTTCAGCTTCGTTCTGTCGCTGATATCGGCAGCTTTAAGTATCTCTGCTTCTCCCGGAATCAGCATGCCCAGTTCGGCTGTAAGCTTTCTCCACTGGTCATTATCCTGATACTCCATCAGAACATTCATAGATATAATCTCTATCGCGTCAAGAGATTCACTTTCAAGAAACTGTATAGCCTGTATCATAGCATCTTTGGCCGTAACACAGTCCAGATCCAGATCCAGTATATTTATCTTTTCTTCCATAATAAATCACCCATAACATTCTCTGGCTGTACAATTGTACCAAAGACAACGGGTTTTGTAAAGATACCATCAGATATCCTTCCCTGATCTTTTCCTTTTTGTAACCATACCGCCAATCCTGCCCGTTTCCTTCGAAGTCAGAGATTTCCAGCCCTGCTCCAGCACCTTGTCAAGCAGTCCCAGCTCCTCTGCAATCTCATATTTCGCCATTTCCTCCGGTTCCAGGTTAGCCAGATCGATCTTCTTTTCTTTCTTTCTTGCCACAATACCCCTTCTTTCTGTTTTTCAGGAGTATTTCCGGAAACTGTCAGAATATTCACCAAAAAGGGGACGGACCCTTTTGGAAAGGGGTCCGTCCCCTTTTATCAAAGTCGTCAGAAAAGTCTGTCAAATCTTTCCATTGCTTCTTTCGTCTTTTCATGTGTTCCGAATGATGTCAGACGGAAATGATTTTTTCCATTTACTCCAAAGCCGGCTCCCGGTGTTCCTACTACCTGGATATTTTCAAGCAGATAGTCGAAGAGATCCCAGGACTCCATCCCGCCGGGGCATTTAAACCAGATATACGGGGAGTTTACGCCGCCGGTAAACGGAATGTTCTTTTTCTTCAGTGTCTCCGCAATCACGCGGGCATTTTCCATATAATAGGCGATGTTCTCCATGCACTCTTTCATGCCCGCTTCTGTTAATACCTGAGCCGCCGCATACTGAATGATATACGGAGTTCCGTTGAATTTTGTGGACTGTCGTCTGTTCCACATATCATGAAGGCTCATCTGCCGTCCGTCAGACGCTGTGAATACCAGCTCTTTCGGAACAACCGTATAGGAAAAACGTGTCCCGGTAAATCCTGCCGTCTTGGACAGAGAGCAGAATTCTATGGCACATTTTTCTGCGCCTTCCACCTCATAGATGCTGCGTGGCAGCCCGGGCTCAGATACAAAGGCTTCATACGCGGAATCGAAGAGAATGACCGCTTCGTTCGCGAGAGCATAGTCCACCCACGTCTTCAGCTGTTCCTTGCTGTAGCATGCTCCGGTGGGGTTATTCGGTGAACACAGGTAAATGATATCCGCTTTTACAGAATCATCCGGCATGGGAAGGAAATTGTTCTCCTCTGTTCCGTTCATGTAAATAATCTTTTTCCCGTCCATCGTATTGGTATCCACATACACAGGGTATACCGGGTCCGGCACAAGAATTACATTGTCTTTCGCAAACAGTTCTGTAATATTTCCGGTGTCGCTCTTTGCTCCGTCCGAAATAAATACCGCATCCGGATCCACACTCACACCGTTTCTTTTATAATAATCTGACACTGCTTCCCGCACAAAAGCATATCCCTGCTCCGGACCGTATCCTTTGAATGTTTCAGACGCCGCCTGCTCGTCCACTGCTTTATGAAGTCCTTCTATAGCGCTCTTTGTCAGAGGACGGGTCACATCACCGATTCCCAGACGGATAATATTTCCGGCCTTGTCCGGATGATTCTCCTCATACACTTTCACGCGGCGTGCAATCTCCGCAAAAAGATAACTGTCCTGTACGTTCAGATAATTCTCATTTAACTTTGGCATTTTCATCTTCCTTTCTATACCGCGCCGGATGGCTCCGGCTCTTTATTTATCTTTCCTCATGGCATCAGATAAGCTCCGACGCTGTTTATACATGAGAAAAAAGCGGGATGGCCCTGCCGTGCCGCCCCATTGCGGCAGCGCAGAGCTCAAAGAGCCCGCTCTTTTTATCTGCATCACTATATTAGCAGAAACGCTCAGATTTTTAAAGCATCTGCTGTAAATTCTTTTGCGAAAAAACTTTTCCGTCCGTGCAGAAGCAAAATCCGTCCCTGATTTACATGCTGTATAAAATAATTTCCCGCCGCAGCAGAGCTCCCGCGTCTTATCCCTGCAGCAGCTTTACCGCGGCAGCTGCCACAATCACACAGTGCGCTACGAACATTACCGGCACGCCCACTACAAATTTCGCTTTCTTTGTCTTATGCCGGAACATAAGCATAGCCGCCAGGGCGCCCAGGGAGCCTCCGGCCAGAGTCAGGAGAAGCAGCGTCCTCTCCGGAATCCGCCGCTTTCCCGATCTGGCTCTTCCTTTATCCAGCCCGTAAATCACCCATGTCGTAAAATTAATTACAGCCAGATAATATCCAAGAAATCTCATACCGCAATCTCCTTTCTCAGGGTAAAGGAATATATGATCTTCTCCTTCACCGGTTTTTCTGTAAGCTGTTCCAGCGCCTGGGCATAATAGTCCAGCTGGGCATGGTATTTTTCTTTCAGTTCATCTGCCGTGCGGACCTGATCCGTCTTGTAATCCAGAACAACCAGACCGTCCGGCTCTTCAAAATACACATCAATAATTCCCTGTACCAATACCGTCTCCCCGGACTGGTCCTCCGGATAGATTTCCGCCGAAGGGACGCCCAGAACAAAAGGCTGCTCCCGGTACAGTCTGCCGTGCGCCGCAGCTTCCGCCATCCGGCGCCCGCTTTTGCATCCCAGAAAATAAAGAATGTCGTCTGTCCGGATACAGTCCGCCATCTCCTCTGTCAGTTTTCCCGCGGCTCTGTATTTTCCGACAGCCTGCGCCAGTCTTTCTTCATCATACTTTTCCGTAAAATCCAGAAGCTCCAGCAGCTTATGGTAGGCGCTTCCCCGGGAGGCTCCGGTGAGTGCCTCTTCCTCCGTCAGGAAGCGCGGAATCAAGGGGACAACATCCGGCTCCTGATACATCTCCTCCCCCGCCTCTTCACGAAGCGCAGTCCGTTTTTTCAGCTCGGATACAGTAAACTTCAGTTTCATCTGTCCCTCCGCTTCCCAGGGATAGGTATAATCCATCTGCTCCTTCAGACATTCCCCGTACTCCGGCGCATGATGCTTTGTACAGTCCCAGTGTTCCAGCGTATCCCGTGCCAGCACATCGGCTGTATGTTCCGCTTCCTTTTCATTCCGGATATCTTCTGCTGTAAAGAGGCGTACATCTATCGGACAGCCCTGCCGGATCTGTCCGTTTTCTCCGGAAAAGACCGCCGGAATGATCCAGTCCAGACAGGTTTTTGCCTCTTCCAGCCGGTAAAGCTCCATTTTATCCGGACTGTTTCCGCCCTTCGCGCCGCTTTTTTCTTCTGTCCGGCTGATCCGGATATTTTCTTTCATGTTCTCCGGCAGTTCCCGCACACCTGTGAGGATCATTTTTTCCTTCGCCCTTGTCATAGCCACGTAAAGCACACGCATCTCCTCAGCCAGATTTTCCAGAGCGGACTCTTCCTGTATCATCTTTTTCAGAAATGTGGGCGCCTTTGTCCGCTGCTTAAGATCCACGGCATCCAGTCCGGCTCCCAGCTCCGGATGAAGAATTACGCTGCCCCGCACATCCTGCATGTTAAATGCTTTTCCCATGCCTGCCGCAAATACAATGGGGAACTCCAGTCCCTTGCTTTTATGAATGCTCATAATCCGCACCGTGTCCGCCTGCTCATCCAGAATACCTGCTTCCCCGTAATCTACGTCATATTTCCGGAGCTGTTCAATATAGCGGATAAAATTAAACAGCCCTTTATAGCTTGTCCCTTCAAATGCGGCGGCCTTTTCCATCAGCATCTCCACATTCGCCTGCCGCTGGGCGCCTCCCGGCATGGCGCTGATATAGGTGCCGTAACCGGTCCGGTCTGTAATCTCACCCAGCAGTTCATGAATTGGCGTATAGGGTACTTTTCTGCGGAAATATACCGTCTGTTCATAGAATGCCGCCAGCTTTGCGCCGGTGCCCGAATCATTCTCCGGCATTTCCTCTGCTTTCATATACTCTTCCGCATAACGCGCCGCTGCCGCATAAAAAGGAAGTCCGGGAAAAGCCAGCCTGATCCGCGCCAGTTCCTGTACGTCAAGTCCGCCAAAAGGAGAAGTGAGCACAGCGGCCAGAGGCAGATCCTGCCTGGCATTATCCAGGATCCGCAGGTAATCCATAAGCACACTCACTTCATAGGTCTCAAAATATCCCTCTCTGCTCACCGAGTATGCCGGAATTCCTTCTTCTGCCAGGACAGAGGAAAGGCTTTCCGCCCATCCTTTTATGCTCCGGGTAAGGATTACAATATCCCGGTACTGAACTCTCCGGTATGTCCCCCGAGCTCTGTCATATACCATCCCGCTGTCTGTCAGCTCCCTGATCCGGCGGGCAATCATCCGCGCCTCTGCCTTTTTTTCATCCCTGCTGCCGTCTGCATTCCGCACGGATGCATCTTTTTTATCCATCAGGAGAAACTCGGTCCGGTATGAAGATCCGCCGGCTGCATCTTCCGGCTCTGGCGGGAAATCCGCTCCCGCATAGAGCGCGGCATTATCGTCATATTCGATTCCGCCGAAACCGCGCTGCATGATCTGTTCAAACAGATAATTCACACTTTCCAGCACCTCCGGGCGGCTTCGGAAATTTTTATGAAGATCCACTCTCTGGCAGGTGCTGTCTTCCGGCGTGTAAGTATCGTATTTTTCCATAAACAGCTCCGGCCGGGACAGGCGGAACCGGTAAATACTCTGCTTCACGTCTCCTACCATAAAGATATTATTCTGTCCCCTTCCCATCCGGGAGACACTTGTAAGAATCGTCTCCTGAACCAGATTACTGTCCTGATACTCGTCGATCATGACTTCCTCAAACCGTTCCTGATATTCCTCCGCCACGCGCGAAGACGTCAGATGCCCGTCCTTTTCCTCTGTAAGAATGGAGAGAGCGAACTGCTCCATATCATTAAAGTCGATCATATTCCGGCTTCTTTTCTTCTCGCCAAGCAGCTTTGAGAACTTTTTTACCAGGCCGGAAAGTGTTTCCATGGAACCGGAAGCATCCTTCATATCTTCCGCCCATTCCTGCCAGGGAGCGTAAAAGTACGCCGCCTGTATACCTTCCACAAGCTTCTTTGCCTGTTTCCGGAGTTTCTTTACCTCATCCTTTTTCTCCGCTGACACTGTCTCGTCTCTTTTCGTGGACAGTCTTTTCCAGGCAAATCCGTTTACTGCCTCATACATTGTTTCAAAATTTTCTGCTTTTACGATCCGGTCCAGATATTTCCGGTCCGATTCGATCATGTCTGCGTACATATAAGGGCCGTCCGGTTCTTCACAGATCTTCAGAGCCCTGCTCAGAATTCCATCAATATCCTGCCCGCGCCGGCGCGCCCGCAGTTCTGCGTTTTTCACAAATCCGGAGGAAAGCAGGTCCTCCCCCTTATATGCCAGGACACAGGAGTCCAGCCATTTTCCGGGCTGGGGATAACTGCAGGAAAACTCATACAGTTTCAGGATCAGTTCCTCAATCTTCCTGTCATTTCTTCCCCTGCCGAATTTTTCGACGAACGCAAGGAATCTCTCATCACCCTTTTCATAGCATTCTTCCAGCATTTCATCCAGAACATCCTGCCTGAGCAGCTTCAATTCCCCTTCTTCCACAATGCGGAATCCGGGGTCTATACCGATCACATGAAAATGATCTCTTATAACAGAAAGACAGAAGCTGTGAATTGTCGTTATGGGAGCCGTATGAATCAGCGCTGCCTGCCGCTCCAGTCTGTCATCTCCCGGGCGCTGTTCCAGCTGCTTTTCAATAGCAGCGGCAATCCGCTCTTTCATCTCTGAAGCCGCCGCCTCTGTAAAAGTCACAATAAGCATCCGGTCCACATCCACTGGTTCGCGGGCATCGGTTATCCTCTGAATAATACGCTCCACCAGCACTGCCGTCTTCCCTGACCCCGCTGCCGCGGACACCAGAATATTCCGGTTTCTCAGATCAATGACTTTCTGCTGCTCCGCTGTCCACACTGTTCCCATGATCTGACGCCCCCTTTCTTTCCTTTTCCACCCTGTCTTTTCCGGGATTCGCCGGTCTGCCGGCATCTTCCACGGGATCCCCTGTCTTAAGACGCATCATCTCCACGGCCTCTTCCAGAGAATACTTCTCCAGCTGTCTGTAGCGGCACCCGTCGATTCTGGGATCAAATCCGCAGATGTCTCTGCACTCGCAGTAATCACATCCTGTAGCGCCGTTCAGCTCATAGGGTTCTGCCTGCACTTCTCCCTCATACATTTTTTCCTTCAGTTCTGACTCCATAATCTTTGTGTAGGCCAGCATGGTCCGGAACTCTCCGGGGGTAAGTACGCGGGATGCCTTGCTCAGAGAACCGTCCTTATTCCTTCCCACAGGAAAGCGTACAGAGTTCCCCGACAGATCGTGTTCCAGATGATCTACCACCTGCGCGTCTCCGTTTACAAGTCCGTCCAGACGCAGCTCTTTCAGAATTCTGTTTTCCACTTCTTCCTCGGTATCCGCCCGGTTCACAAAGGGATCCTGTATACGGTAGTAGAAGATTCCCGCCGGACAGATCTCCCGGTCCGGATGCTTCTTTTCTTCGATTTCCATGGCCGCATTGAGATACACCGGAAGCTGAATCTGCAGGCCGTGATAAAACGCGGTAATATCAAAGCTTTTCATGCCCGTCTTATAATCCGTCACCTTCACATACACTCTGTCCTCATCTTCACAGGTATCAATCCGGTCAATCTTTCCGCTTCCGAATTTCAGTTCATAGCCGCTGGGCACAAAATCTCCCTTTTCCAGCTGCCGGGTCAGCGCCCACACAGACCGGCGGATCAGCCGCTTTATCCGTTGAATCATATACTCGTTCCGAGCAGAACTGTAAAGTACCGTGTTCCCGTAATCCACAATACTTTCCTCCACACTTTCATCAATCAGCGCATCTCTCTTTTCTTCCGGCATCTCCACCCAGCTTAAATTTTCCCGGTCGGCTTTTCTGGAAAAACGCTCCAGCGCCTGGTGAGCAATATTCCCCAGATCCAGGGCCTCAAATCCATATTCCTCCCGATCCGAAAGCTTCAGCCCGTATCTCAGGAAATGGGCGCAGGCACAGGAGGCGAACTGCTCCAGTCTGGTCACGCTGATCCGGTCCGGTTCCGGATAGAGCTGCTTTGCCGTCTCCGGTTCCAGGGGCTTTCTGTTGTTTCTTCTGAATCCCGCGCTGACAATCCGGCGAAGACCGGAAGCGCTCTCTTTGTCTGCCGCATACCAGGTATACAGTTCCTTCCATTCCCTGCTGACGCCGTACTGTCTGTCCCTGACACCCTGAGCCAGCCACTGCACGCCCGTCCTGCGGGTAAGCTCCCGCTCCGGCATCGCTTTTTTCTCTTCATCCTGTACGCAGATACGGGGGAACAGCCGCCGGATATCCTGAACCAGATAAGCCGGCCTTATGGTTTTCCCCTCCGCGGACACTCTGGACCAGGATACAGACAGATATTCCGATGGCTTCGTCAGATTAAGATACAGGTAAAATTTCTGAATATAAATCTGCTCTTTCGCCCCCGGAGACAGAGCGATCTTCTCCGCCCGGAACTGATCCCTGTCCCGCTCTGACAGGAGCCCGCGTCCCCCTGCATTTCCCGGAAGCATCGTGTCATTGGCCCCTACAAAAAACAAAGCTCTGATATTTTTAATTCTGGTACGCTCCACGTCTCCGATAACAAGCTGATCCAGACTGGGAGGGATCACACCTACTTTCGCCTCTTCCAGCCCTGCATCCAGAAGTTCGCGGTATTCCTTTAATGAGATCGTCTCTCCGCCCAGAAGTTCTACAAATTTATCAAACAGATCCATGACAATTCTGTATACCTGGGCATACTCCTTCGCCAGCGCCAGTTCTCCCTGTTCCTGGAAATCCAGCTCCATTATTTTCAGTTTTTCCTGCAGCTTTTCCTGTACAAGATACTCATAAACTGCCAGCGTCACATCCCTGACCGTCTTTTTCCTCTGCTTTAAAATGCCCATGAGCCCGGCTGTCTTTTCCACAAAAATAACACGCAGGTGGTTCAGTTCTGCCAGTTCTTCCTCATCTGTATTCCCGGTACGGCGCACCCATGCCTGCTGCCATTTTCTGTATCCCTTAATGCCCAGAGCAAGACAGTAATTTTCCAGCCGGTCCACCTCATCACAGTCAAAGCCGCACAGTCCTGTTCTCAGATGGCGGAAAACACTTTCATAAGTAAAATTCTGTTCTGCCATTTCCAGAAGACTCCGCAGATACTCTACAAAAGCATTGAGCAGAATGCTCTTTTTGTGATCCATAAAAACAGGAATATCATACAGACTGCATGCCTTTTCAAGGGCATTGACATACACATCCATATCCGCGGCGATTACCGCAATCTCCCGGTAGCGAAGCCCTTTCTCCCGCACCAGCCGGCGGATGCTCTCCGCGACATACCTGGCTTCTCCTCTGGGATTTCCGGCTTCATGAAGAGTAACCGCATCCTGCTCATCTGCAAATGATTTTCCCGAATACCGGAACAGTTCAGATTCCAGAAAGGCCATTCCGGGATTGTTCCGGAACCGCCGCACAGGTTTTCCGTAAAGATACACAGGATCCTCCGTCTCCGCCCCTGCTTCCTGTGCCGTTTTCATCAGGGAAACCGTCATCTGCTTGCTCATGGCAAACATCTGATAAGGATGGCGGCAGACAAAGGGATCTTCCCGTTCATCCATCTCCACCGTAATCATTACCTTTTCACACACTTTCAGCAGTTCTCCCATGAGACGGTTCTGCACAGGCGTAAATCCGGTAAAACCGTCAAGCGCTACAGTACTTCCCCGCAGAATCCCGGAAAACGGCACGGCGTCGCTGAGCACATCCAGCATTTCCTCTTTGGTAATGTATTTTTCACTCAGATAATCCTCAAATTTCTCATAAACTTTCCGGATATCTTTCAGTTTATAGTACAGATAACTTTCCGGATTCAGGGTATCCATAAATTCATCCAGCCGGTCAAAATCAACCCCGTACTGGGTAAATTCCGAAATCACGGACTTTACCTCACTGATATAGCCCTGTTTCTTCAGATTGCCTTTCAGCACCGTAAGCTCTTCTTCGCACTCTCCGGCAATCCTCCTGAGCACCAGATTCTTTCCTTCATCGTCAAGCACGGTCCGGTTGTCCTCCCCCAGCTCCTCAAAAACCCGGTGCGCCAGTCTTCCGAAACTCAGGACATCCACATTCATGATTCCTCCTCTGGGGTGAGCCATGCACAGATCTTTCTGGGTCTGCATGGTAAACTGCTCGGGCACAAGAACAAGATAATTCTTCTCCGGATGCCTCACTGCTTCTTCCACAATATAATGATATAAATAATAGGACTTTCCGTTTCCGGAATTCCCGAAAATGAACTGTAAGGACATATCTTCCTCCCATCTGCCGATTTTCCGCTTCCTTCGGCCGCGCAGCGTTCAAAAAAAATTCTGTAAGTCATATGATATCATTATACTATCCGGAAAATAAACGGACAACCCGCAAATATTCCCCTGCAGATTTCCTTTATTTTTCCGGAGCAGTACTGGTTTGACAGAACCTGTGTTCTGTCTTTATAATAAATACGGGGAAATAAAGATTTAAGTTATTAAAGAAGAAAGAGAGGAACATATTATGCAATGTCCAAACTGCGGCACTGAAGTAACCGGAAAATTCTGCCCTCAATGCGGGCAGTCCATGCCTGAAAACGCATCATACACGAATCCACCTTATGAGGATCCTTCCCAGGGAAACGGAGACAGTTATACAGGAAGCGCTCCGCAGCCGGATCCTTATGCTGCCCGGTATTACGCGCCGGCCGGCCCGTATTCCGTCCATATTCCGCCGGAATATAAGCCAATCTCCATGTGGGGATACTTCGGCTATCAGATTCTGTTTGCCATTCCGCTTATCGGATTTATCCTTCTGCTTGTTTTTGCCCTCGGCGGAACCCGCAATATCAATCTCAGAAATTTTGCCAGATCATATTTCTGTCTGCTGATCATACTCGTTATACTTGTTCTGGTTGTATTTTCTCTTACGGCAGGTTTTGCCGGCCTTTCCGGTATAAGCGGCAATTGATAATTATTTGTGATTTTGTCACAGAAAACTTTCTGTTATATGCTATACTAAAGACATCCCGGAAGGGAAATGATATAACTATCAGAAACTACTGAACTGTTTAAAGGAGGATTCAATTATGGCAGTTATTAAATTAACAAAAGATAATTTTGACCAGGAGGTTATGCAGTCCGGCAAACCGGTCCTTATTGATTTCTATGCAGACTGGTGCGGACCCTGTAAAATGATGAGCCCGGTTGTAGAAGAAGTGTCAGACGAAATGCCTGATGTAAAAGTATGCAAGATCAATATTGATGAAGAAATGGATCTGGCACAGAGATTCGGTGTGATGAGTATCCCGACATTCATCTCCTTTAATGGCGGAGAGATCAGAGGGAAACAGATCGGAGCGGTGCCGAAAAGCGCGCTGGTGGATCTGGTTAAATAACTTCGGATTTGCCGAAGGGACTTTCCGGACAGCAGACACAAACCGGAAGGGAAGGAAGTTTTTATAAGACGGATTCAGAAGAGGGGGACAGGGAATTCTGATTCCGTTCCATGAGTTAAGAAAAATAACGGAACCTGGGAATCAGCTAAAAGCAGGATTTGCAGCGGGCTAACTCGCATGCGCTCGGACAGAGCCCGCTGTAAATCCTG
>DXIU01000094.1 GCA_019112765.1 Candidatus Mediterraneibacter norwichensis
GCTCCTTTTTGGTAAGAATTACAGATATGACAATTCTTATCGAAAAGGAGTTTATTTATGGCAGTAGCAAAAGACCAAATCCGACAGATTATTACAGAAAATAACATTACCAGTGTGGCTGATGTTTACTCCCTTCTTAAAGACAGCTTCAAAGATATCCTGCAGGAACTACTGGAAGCAGAGATGGATGCAACTCTGGGTTATGAAAAAAATTGTAAGGGTGATCTTAAAAGCGACAATAAAAGGAACGGTCATTCTAGCAAAACACTCAAAAGCCAGTACGGGGAGTTTCAAATCGATGTTCCTCGTGACCGCAATGGTGAGTATATTGCCCATGGGACGTCATTAATTACTGTGATGAACTGCTGGCAGCTCCGGATATTCCTCCCCAGAGTTACTGGGCAAATACGAGTGGAAACGATCTTATTCTCCGTTTGCTGGAAAAAGCAGACCAGACTACCAAAGATGAGGTAGAAGATCTGTTAAACGGCGGGAAAATCACAAAAAGAGTCAGACAGGTGCTGACCTGTCGGGATATTGGCGTAAGTCGGCTGGAATTTATGAATCAGCCGGAACAGGCTGATGATTGGCAAAGGATTATCTACTGAATCAGAAAGAAGCTTCCAGGAGAAAGTATATTGAGCTTCCGACAGATGAAGAAATGCTGATAGAGATCAGAGGGATTATAGAAGATATGGAAGAGACGTCGTAACGTCAAGAAGAAGATCCGATATTTTTCAGGTGATTATGAAGTCTAAGGATATAAAGGCCGAGGAGGGGCTTAGTTTCACAAATACGGATGCGGAGATAGATAAAATTATGGGCCGTTATTCTGATGAGTATATAAAACCTCTTTTGTAAAATGCAGAAGAGGTTTTCTGCATAGTTGAATATATTTTCATCACTTTTTTATTAGTCAATATTCAGAACGGTTAGCGAAAGTACTCGCCCGGATTTATAACTGATCGAAAAAATGATGATAAAATAAGAAATGAGGAGAGAAAAATGAGCAGTGACCTGATAAATGCCTTAATTGCCGCAGGCACGTCCATTGCAGTGGTTGTGCTGTCACAATTTCTGATACATATAAAGGATCGAAGCCAGCTGCGGAAAAAAGAACTGGACGCCGTGCTCAAAGAGTACTTTAATCCCATTCGATTCATGCTGTCGGAAAATTATTTCCGTATAAGCCAGATTGTCGATAAAGTAAAACGCGAGGGAAGCGCAAAAAAATTATTAACTGTAAATCATTCTTCCGAGATATCAGGGAAAGATGACGAGTGGTTCAGCGGAGAGGGATGTTATCTTGTGTCTTCAGGCTATTTGCTGGCATGTATGTTTTCCTATATTGATAATATAAGAACAAAGCTGTCCTTTTTCAGACTGCCGCACAACACAGATACGGAGCTGATCAGGCTGATCAACAAACTGACCGCGGAGTTCAGCACAGCCGGTATATATTATGTTATACAAATGGATATAGGGAAGAAGATATATAACGCAGAAACAGGAGTATTGTCTTACAGAGAGTTCTGCATGCTTTTTAAGAATGAACAGGATCTGGTATGGTACAGCTCAATTATAGATTTTTTCCTCGCGCTGGGGAGGGGCGGATATCAGAAGGCCGAATACATTCTGAAAGATATTGAGGAGTTAACACATTATATTGATTATGCGGTCTCGGGAGGCGGCTCTATTGAACAGAAAATGCGGGCAGAGCAGGAAGTTTCAGACAAGATTTCATATCTGGGCTGATCCGGCAGAATGAGCAGGCCGGAGAAGATGCTTTAGAAGGATGAAATATACTATAGCTCTCTTATCCTTCAGCTTCTGTGTGTGAACAAAATGTGTATATTCTGTGAAAATACGGATTGGAAATTATTGACACTATATTTTGAAGAGACTAAAATATTAGTGATTCTTGTAAAATAAAATATCAATGGAGGAGGATTTTTATGACAAAAGTCTTGAAACGTCTGACTGCTGTCGCAGCTGCGCTTGTACTGGCTGTCACATCCGGAACAGTACAGCAGGTTTCGGCAGCCGGATCAAATACAGTAATGAATGAAATTACTGTTACCTATGATCAGTCAGGAGCGCGGACCATGCTCGATATGGTGAATGAATTCAGAACCGGCAGTGACGCGTGGGCATGGGATCAGAGCGGTCAGAGAGAAGAGTACGCTGGCCTGCAGGAACTTACATACGATCCGGTTCTTGAAAAGGTGGCTATGCAGAGGGCGGCGGAGATTATATTTAACTGGTCCCATACCCGTCCGAACGGAGAATCATGTTTTACGGCATTCCCGGACAGTTATACTGCCGTGGGGGAAAATCTTGCTATGGGACAGACGTCCGCTGAACAGGCTTTTATATCATGGCGGGAAGATGAAGATGATTATGCGGGACAGGGACATCGCCGGAATATGCTTGGACGTAATTTTACTGCAATCGGTATTGCCCATGTAATATATAACGGACAGCATTACTGGGTGCAGGAATTCGGTTCTCCGGCAAGCGGGGAAGACCTTTCAGATCCTGTAGACGGACAGCAGAAGGTATCTATAGAAGTGCCGGATGAGGATCAGACGGTCAGAGCGATTTCTCTGGGAAAGGACCATCTTTACTATAGCAGCAATACGGCAGAAATATTGAACGCATTCGCGGCTTCACTGACGAGCGTGTCAGTGACTACAGATAAAGGAAGAACTTATAATATAGACGCCCGGTGGGAGTATGATGCAGATGCGAATGCGCTGAAAGTGAAGGAAGGGTCTTATACGCTTCCATACAGAGTATCAGACACTGCCGGAATTATGGATGAACGGGTACCGCTTGAAGAGATGATTCCCGGCTATCCCGATAACGCAACGCTTAGCGGACAGTCAGCATTGCATGAGGGAAACAAATTGTCAATCGTGGTTAATCCGGTTTGGATTGGAGATATCTATTCCTGGTCATGGTATAAACTGGATGGAAATACATTAGAATCCATTTCAAATGACGGCGGAGATACTTATGAAAAGGCAGAAGCGGCGCCGGAGGATGCAGGGACATATGTGGTAGTATACGAAATTTACAATGGATATTGTATTACCTGTTCAAAAACAATTACCGTAACTTCGCACACTCCGGTTGAAACAGGAGGCAAAGAGCCGACCTGTACGGAGCCTGGTTATACAGGTGAGAGCGTATGCTCCGTATGTAATAAAGTCATAACAGAATCCGGCACCGTACTTCCGGCATTGGGCCATAACTGGGGCGCGGGTACTGTTACAAAGCCGGCAACGTGTACGGAAGCGGGAGTAAGAACTTATACCTGCGACAGATGCGAGGATACAAAAACAGAGCCGATTTCCGCGGCAGGACATAAGGAAACAGATGTTGCCGCGAAAGAACCTACCTGTACGGAACCGGGATACACAGCAGGGAAATACTGTACGGTATGTAATACGTATACCGACGGACATGTTACAATTCCCGCAAAAGGTCATACAGAGGTGATCGACCAGCCGGTTACAGCGACCTGTACAGAACCGGGATATACACAGGGCAGTCACTGCTCCGTGTGCCATGAGATTTTGTCGCAGCCGACGGAAATATCGGCATTAGGCCATAACTGGGACGGCGGTGTTGTTACAAAGCCGTCAACATGTACGGAAGCCGGGGTGAAAACTTACACCTGTGACAGATGCAAGGAGACAAGAACAGATCCGGTTCCCGCGACAGGCCATACAGAGGTGAAAGACCCGGCAGTGGAGGCGACATGTACAGAGCCGGGCCGCACGGAAGGCAGTCATTGCTCAGTGTGTCAGACTGTTATTGCCGCGCCGCAGGTGATTCCCGCAAAAGGTCATACAGAGGTGAAGGATCCGGCAGTAGAGGCGACATGTACAGAACCGGGCCGCACGGAAGGCAGTCACTGTTCAGTATGTGGAACCGTTATTGTTGAATCGCAGACAATCGCGGCATTAGGACATAAGGAAACAGATGTTGCCGCGAAAGAACCTACCTGCACAGAACCGGGATATACTGCCGGCACATACTGTACAGTTTGTGAAACGTATACCAGCGGACATGAAGTGCGTGAGCCGTTGGGCCATGACTGGGATGAAGGCAAAGTTACAAAAGAACCCAGCTGTTCGGAATCCGGTGAGATGACTTATACCTGCGAAAGATGTCAGACAACCAGGAAAGAGGGTATAGCTAAGCTTGAACATCAGCCTCAAATTCTGGAAGCTGTAGAGGCGACCTGTACAAAAGACGGTCTTACAGAAGGCAGCATCTGCACTCTTTGCGAAACCATACTTAAGTCTCAGGAGCCGGTAAGCGCATTAGGCCATAACTGGGACGCAGGCATTGTTACAACAAAGCCAACGTGTACTGAAAACGGCGTGCGGACTTTTACATGCAGCAGATGTCAGGAAACCAAGACAGAAGCGGTAACCGCGGCCGGGCACGCGGAAGAAACTATTCCGGGCAAACCGGCAACCTGCGCTGAGAGCGGACTGACAGACGGAAAGCGCTGCTCTGTATGCGGTGTTATCCTCGAAGAACAGCAGGTGATTCCTGTGCTGACAGAGCACAGCTGGGATGCGGGAAAGATTTTGACAGACGCGACCTGTACAGAGGACGGAGAAATCGAGTATACATGTACGGTTTGCACTGCAAAGAAAACTGAGCCCATACCGGCAAAGGGACACACAGAAGTTATTGATAAAGGTATTCCGGCGACCTGTACAGAAAGCGGACTGACGGATGGAAAGCATTGTTCCGTATGTAATGTAGTCCTTCTGGAACAGGTGGAAATTCCGGCTGCCGGGCACAACGAGGTAATTGATCCTGCAGTTGAACCGACCTATACACAGGAAGGAAAGACAGAAGGAAGTCACTGTTCCGTATGCGGTATTGTACTGAAAGAACAGACTGCAATTCCTAAACTGGAACAGCCGGCATCTGACGAAGGTAATGGAGAAGAGAACAATCAGAACAATAATGGAGAAGAGAACAATCAGAATAATAACGGAGCGGATAACGGAGCGGCAGCAGATGATGAAACTGCAGGTGAAGGAAATAAAACTCCTGACACCGCCGGAGATAATGCCGGCGGCAGCGGCGCCGGGGCCGGATCTGAAACAGGCGGTTCTCAGAATCCAAAGGCTGTGCAGACCGGAGATGCGACAGACTTCCTGCCGGCGCTGGTAATGATGTTTGCAAGTCTTTCTGTTGTAATTGCAGGAATGGGAAAAAAGACAAAAAAACATTGATGAAGAGATATCTGCAAGCTGCCGGCATGGGAAACGTCTGGCGAAATAAGTCGGAAAATATCTTTTCGGAAAATATATAATGTGATATACTGATTACGTGGTGAAGACTTCTCGAAACAGGATGTTTCGAGGAGTCTTTTTGCGTAACGGATATACAGGGGATACAGAAGATATGATTTTAGCTGAAGATATAGAACCTTATATTAGTGAGCCGGATAATATATACGATCTGGCAGGAAACTGTTTCGGACTGCTGAGTGAGGAAATTGCGGATCCTGTAAAGTTTATAAGTAATTATGCCAGTGGGAAAGAGAAAAAATACATATGAATTGAAAAAGGTATTTCACTACCGTACAGATAGATACAACAGCCCATATACAGCACTATTATAGGAACTCCCCCTGCGAGCCAGCATCAATTACAGCTCACCAGGGGGAGTTCTCTCAGCAGGGTATAATCTCCACGCATTTTACAGGAATGCACAAGTCGATCAGTTCCTTCCGGTTCACGGAATAAAAATACCATGACAGCCAGGCGGAGGAATTCATTGCTTTCCGGAAGCTGCGGAATCCCGGGCCGTTTATGAAGGAGCTGGTTTGTTCAAACTTGCTTTTAAAAGTGGTAAGAACATGCAGCCGCTCTGCGGATTCGTATATTTTAATACTGACGTCATTTTCTTGTACAATGTATTCCTGATAATGGAGCTTGTCACCGGGCTTCAGATTATAGCAGAACCGGGAATACAGGTCTGTGTGAGTCTCTTCATAATCATGATTCAGATGAGCAATGTCATTATCAATCAGTATGCGTTTTTTCGTAAAAAACGCAAGATCGTCGTCATAGTTGGCGGCGAAAAATGGTTTTAAAACATTTTCAATGTTGATGTGTTCGTTTGTGTCCTGGCAGTACATGTATTCAGACGTAAGCAGCAGGGAATCCGGTAGCGCACCGATGGAGTCTTTGCTTTGCATGCTTTTATTGTTCCGGTTGACAGGAACGGAGCATTCGCCGAGAGGCGAGATGAAGTTATAAAATGCCCCTACCTTTGTGCATGTCAGAATATGAGTTTCATTCCAGGTTAAGTCTAAGATGACTGCAGGCTCGTGGCAGCTGAGCTTTCTTCCTTCGTTGGAAATAAAACCGTCTATAAAACGCAGAAGATAATACTCGGCTTCTTCCGTTTTGCCCAGAGATATCAGACAGTAAACCATACCCTGCAGTGCCCTCCAGTCGGAAAAAGTGGACGGAACAGAAAAATATTTCAGGTAATGTATGTAAGCCATGGAATTTTCGCCGCAAAATCTGTAATTTTCCGCCAGCAGACGCCGTGCTTTCAGATTATCAGCGTCTATGGATACAGCTTTTTCCAGCAGATCTATTGATTTATACGGAGAGTACAGAGCTGCCAGTTCATAATATATTTCTGAACTGATATGACCGGATGCGACACAGTTCTCCAGCAATTCCTGCGCTTCATCCAGCGAAGTCCCCAGAGCGATTTCTGATCTGGCCAGATACTCGGCCTGTTCTGCTGACATTGGAGCGGAAGAAATACTTTTCCGGATATAAGTGCAGGCATCTTCGTAATATTCCCTTTTGAAGGCAATAATGCCTTTGTAAAACAGCGCCGCAGAATGGGAAGAGGAGCTCTCCTGTCGGTTCAGTATTTCGTCGCATTCTTTCAGAGCGGCGTCATAATCCTCAAGCTCAAGCAGAATCCAGGCTCTGTATATGCTGACTTTTGGAAAAGTCTTCTCCAGTTCTGTCAGAACATCTGACGCCTTCTGCAGATTTCCGCCATCTATGTATGCGGCGGCTAAAGTAAGAGGATCCTGAAGAAGCCGGTTCTCATCTGACAGAAGTTTTAAAGAAGCCAGAACGGTTTCCCGGTGCGTACTCAGTTCCGGCGTCGTGAAATGTCTGTCGGGGCTTCGCTTTGAATTTTCTGCAATGCAGACCAGGTTATAATAATTTAAACTGCCTCTCCTGCAGCGCTGTTCCGCGACAATTTTACCAAGCTGAAGCAGCATAAGATGCTCATCGCTTTCATAACCGTGTCTTTTCTGCCAGGTATATAACCGGTACAGAAGCGCCTCCCTGAAGTCCTCCGAGTCCGGCTCCAGGAGAAATTCACAGTCCATGATCCCGGGAGAATAGCCCCGGGCGCTGATATAGTCCTGCAGATTTTTGCGGATCTGTACGAGTTCCGCTTCCGGACGCTGCGCGGTGCACGCATTTCTGTATTCCTTTATTCTCAGAAGTACGCTGCAGAGCTCCTCAGTCCACAGAGGCGCGATCAGCGCATATTTTCTGTCCCTGTCAGCAGGAATTTTACATAATATATCATTAATATCCTTTTTGCTGAGTTTATAATTTTTCACCTGGAAAGTCTGTTCCATCTTATCTTTGAAAAGAAGTGAAAAATCATTTGTCTGCTCCAGTGTTAAACTGACAAAATCTTCTCTGTCCACATTTTCCAGATAGTATTTCATAGCGCACAGGTCCTGGTATTCAAAACCTCTGCCTGCGGCAGCTCCGCCGGTATTGCTTCTGTTATAGTAGTTTTCCATTGCTGGTCTCCTGTTATCTGACTGCTCTGGCTGTCGGGTATAATTCCATTCGGAAATATCTTCTTTCCGGTATGCCGTGTCCTTTTGCCGCCGTTTATTCTGCCCCGGCCGGTCTGTCAGATCCGAGGTTGTCCGCTGTAAATTGTTCAACAGACTCCGCCCTGGCAGCGGCTTTCAGCCACATGCGAAGCCGCTCCGGATCTTTTTCGCGCATGATTCGTTCTTTCACATCTGCCGTTACAGGGCCGATCTCCTCTAATAATTCCAGAATACTTTCCGCCTTGCCCTCGGCTCTGCCCTCAGCCCTGCCCTCGGTCTTGCCCTCAGCGCGGCTGATCCTCCGGGTTTCCTGCACATCATATGCTTCAAAATTTTCAAACAGCATTGTAAAATCCCTCCGTTCTACCCGATCTGTAAAGTCGGCCACTTCTTCTTTTGGAACATTCATGCGCAGAAGCAGTACAGATATGATTTTGCCGATGAGTTTTAGTACGGACTCCGGAGAATTCTGACTGATATTTTCAAAATATTCTTCTGGTATGGTTTTCAGATTATGAAAATCAGCCGCACTCCTCAGCTTGTCCACCAGCATGATCAGGGAAAGCTCGTCTCCTTTATCGATTAATTCCTGATTGGAATACTGAGACAGAGGTACGACCAGATATCGGAAATCCGGGATGAATTCTCCCAGTATATCACTGAGGTGAACCTTGTTTCTGAATTTCGTCTCTGCGGTCCAGTTCCCGGTCCCGTCGTAAAAAACAATAGGGAGAATTGGCGGATAGCGGAAATTTTTTGATTTTGTAACCGATTTCTGCTTTTTCTCCTGCTCATCCGCGTAGTCGGTCAGCACCTGAACAATGTACCGGAGAATCCGGAATGGCATGTCATGATCCACGGATGACTGGTGCTCAATCAATGCGATAAGATACAGTGTATTTTCGGGTGCATCTTCCCGGCCGTCAAGATATATCTTCTTTACCGAATCGGAATCCCGGCCTTCCTGCCACATCCACAGAAAACGTTCGGATATGTCCTCGATATCTTCAGGCTGTACATTCTTTAAGAGATCTACATTTGTATACCCTCTTAAAAACTGCGCGCACAGAATGTGATTATCGAAGATCAGTTTCGCGCCGCTGTCTTTTGCCTTTGTATTGCGTATTCCGTTATTATTGCAGCCGGTATCTGTAAGATCCGTGCTTCTGCTGCTGTCTGTTCTTTTCGAGTTGTCCTTCATGTGATTCTCCTTTCCTGCCTGAGAATACATGAAAGACTGATTTTACTGTCATTGTAGCAGTATAAAACAGGAAAAACAAGGCAGCATTATGCATGTGTTTCTGCATCGGAGAAATTTGCCGCTGTGAACAGGGACAAATCTGTGTCTTCCAGTATATTCTCAGATATTTATTTTCCTGCAATGCAATGAATCCCTGATTATCCGGCCGGACGGCCCTGAATTTCTGATCTGAAAACCGGGAAACGGATTCCCGGAGGGGCAGTATGAATAACCGGATGGTATCTGCCCGGATAATTGATGTAAAAACAGTATACGCAAAAGGTGCGTGAAATGCAAGAGGGATTTAAGCGCGGGATCTGGGTATTAAACAATCGGATCAGATAGGAATGGTGTTTATTATCTGAAAAGGTGGCTATGGAACAAAGGAAAACGTCAATATCCGGTAGATTGATTCAAAAAACAGCGGGACAATGATATGAGCAAAAATTAGAGATAGATTTCCTCCCCGTTCTGCTGTTATAATGATACCAGCAGAAAATGCGGGAGTGCATGCCGCAGGCAGAAACAACGGACGGGCATTATCCGGGGCAGGCAGTCAGCGCAGATATCAGCATCAGGTCAGCGGGCGGAGGAAGCAGAGGATGAATTACAGGACGATAAAACGGGTTACAGAGGCTGCGGCAGCAATAGTTTTTCTCTTTTTTGTACTGCTTCTGCCGTTTTCCAGCCGGCAGGATCTGTTCAGCGGGAGGCAAGTGGAGGATTTCAGCAGCGGATGGACTTATCAGTGCGGGAATGAGAGCGGAAAAGGCGATCTCCCTATCCGTCTGGATGTACCGGCGGATACGCTGGCGGAGTTTTCCCATACTGTGCCGGAAGAGACCGGGGAAGGATCCGGGATCGTATTCCGGACCAGGATGCAGTATGTAAGAGTATACGTAGGGGAGAGTCTGATATATCAGTTCCCCGAGGAGGAACTGATCGGCGGAAGACCGACCAGCGCCTGGAATTTTGTCCGTCTGAATCAGTCAGACGCGGGAAAGGAACTCAGGATCTGCGTGTGGTCCCCGTATGAGAGGTTCTCCGGAGGGATCGGCGCGCCGAGCTTTGGGGATTTTGATGATCTTGTAACGGCAATTATTGCGGAACAGGGCAAGATCCTGCGAATCAGTATTCTGATCGGTGTAGTAGGAGCGGCAATTATCCTGATTTCACTGGGCGGCAGCAGATATCCGGTGTACAGATGGCATCGGCATCTGGGAATTCTGCTTGTATTCACATCCTTCTGGCTTTGCGGGGAGTCCGCCATGCCGTCCGGGATAGTGGGACTGGAGGTATGGCATTACTTTTCCCTGGTCTCCCTGCTGTTCTGTCCGGTGTTTCTTGCCTCCTATCTGTATGCCAGGTGGCCGGAATACTGCAGGAAAGGAGCTCCGGCGCTGTTCTGGGTCAGTCTGGCATCAGCTTTGTTCTGTCTGTGTTCAGAGTTCCTGGGCGGCCCGGATCTGATAGAAATGCTTCCCCTGACACTTACGCTGACAGGGACGGCTCTGGGATATACGGTATTCATTTATTTCCACGCCGCGAAGCGGAAAAAGGGAGTATTTATCCGCTCGGAGCTGGTATGTGTGCTGATTATTGCCCTGTTCGGACTGACAGATGTGATGAGTTTTATCCGCAGCACGAATACAATCGGTTTCTTTCTGCGGTTCGCGATCCTTCTTTACGCTCTGAATCTGCTGCGAATCTGCGTTACCATGCTGTACCGCAAAATACGGGAGAATCAGGAACTGCAGCAGAGACTGCGGAGAAGCAGGGCGGAACTGATGGCCAGCCAGATCAAGCCGCATTTTATATATAATACGCTGAATTCCATCCGGGCGCTGATACAGATCGATCCGGAGACGGCGCGAAAGACGGTATATGACTTTTCCACCTATCTGCGCTCGAATCTGGGAAATATGGGCGAGAGGGAACAGATCCTGTTTTCTGAGGAATTAAACCATATAAGGGCTTATCTTAATATTGAGAAAGTCCGTTTTGAAGAACGGCTGAATATAGTGATGGATATCCGGACTGTGAGTTTCCTCGTGCCTCCGCTGTCCATACAGCCTCTGGTGGAAAATGCGGTAAAGCACGGCGTGTGCGCGAAAGTGGAAGGCGGAACGGTGGCAATACACAGTTATAAAGAGGATGACGCATATGTGGTTTGTATCGAAGACGACGGGAACGGATTTGATCCTTCTTGTCTGGATCAGAAAGACGACGGGAACGGCAGCCATATAGGTCTGGAAAACATCCGTTTCCGCGTGGGTGAAATATCCGGCGGAAGTCTTTCCATCCAGGACCGGCCGGGCGGGGGAACCCGGGTAACTGTTGTATTTCCTGAAAATCATGAACACACGGAAGGAAGATGAGGCACATGCGAGTCATGATTGTTGATGACGAGAGACTGGCGCTCCGCCAGTTTCTGATGGAAACTGAAAATATGCCGGGAGTGGAGGTGGCCGGCGCATTTACCAATCCCCTGGAAGCGCTTGCTTTCATGAAAGAACATCCGGTGGAAGCTGCGTTCCTGGATATTGAGATGCCGGGTATGAACGGCCTGGTTCTGGCCGAAAAACTCAGGGAAATCAGGGAAGGGCTGGTAGTAATATTCGTTACCGGATATGAACAGTATACATTGGACGCATTGAAGGTAAAGGCGGATTATTATCTGATCAAGCCCTATGACAGAAAAGAGCTCGGAGATGCTTTGGAGCGCGCGCGGCTGCTGTCCGCCCGGCAGAAAAAGAGAGTACAGATCCGCACTTTCGGCCGGTTTGAAGTATATATCGATGGACGGGCAGTATATTTCCCGAATAGTAAGGCAAAGGAACTGCTGGCTCTTTGCGTGGATCACAGAGGCGGGACGGTGACGCTCGAAGAAGCGGCAGATAAGCTGTGGGAAGACCGGGCCTATGACGAACGTGTGAAAAATCTGTACCGCAAAGCGGTTATGCAGATCCGTCAGATTCTGTCAGAGTATCATGCGGAAGAGATTTTTTTCGCTGGCAGGGGCGCCTGTCAGGTTGTCGCGCAGAAGATCGACTGCGATTATTATGGCTTTCTGGAAAATGATCCGGAGGCAGTACGCGCCTGGAAAATGTCCGGCGGTTATCTGCAGGAGTATTCCTGGGCTGAGGAGACCGGGGCAAGACTGGAAATGGCGGAAAACAGTCTCTAACAGAAGTAACAGTTCGGTAACACTGCAAAATTTATACTTAAGTTCAATGTATCGTTACTGCAAGTATGAAAAGTACGGAGAGTACAGACAGGGAGCGTGATATCGGATGAAGTTGAAAGACGGACTGATTCTGCGGGAAGTCGCGGGACAGTATGTGATTGTGCCGACAGGGAAAAGGGTGCAGGAAGTAACAAATATTGTATATATATCCTCTTCTGCTGCCTATCTCTGGGACTATATGAAAGATCATGAGTTTGATAAAGAAGAACTTGTGAAAAGGATTATGGAACATTATACAGGTGTTACGAAAGAAAAGGCTTCGGAGGATATAGACAAATTTTTAAATATTCTTTCTGCCAATAGTATTCTGGATGATGGAACGGTCAGAGGGAAAATAGCTGTACAGGTGTCCGGAAGGAAAGATACTTTATGAGTTATGAGTTTGAACCCGCCTGCCGGAGAATGGAATGGCTGGATCCCTTTTATAAAGCAGTATGGGAAAAAGCGTTTGCTGACGCGATTCCGATATCCGGCACTTTTGAACTGACTCCAAGATGTAATTTCAACTGCCGGATGTGTTATGTACATTTAAAAGAAGAGCAGATTTCCAAGTACGGCAGTGAATTGAAGGCAAAAGAGTGGTTACGTATTGCGGAAGAAGGGAAAAGGGCCGGTATGATGTGGCTTTGTGTTACTGGCGGTGAGCCATTAATGCATCCGGAGTTTGAGGTAATCTGGAGAGAGTTGTCGCAGATGGGCTTTTTTATTACTCTGCAGACAAACTCATCCCTGATCAGAGGAAAGATGGCGGAATTGCTGGAACAGTATCCGCCGCGCTGCGTAAAAACAACATTATATGGTTCGAATGATGAAGTATATGAAAAAGTCTGCGGGATAAAACAAGGATTTTCCAAAGTAAATGAAGGAATACAGATATTAAAGCAGCTGAAGATCCCTGTGGAGGCAGTGAGCACTATTATCGAACAGAACAAAGATGATGTGAGGGGAATCGCTTTTTACGCATTCCAGAATAAGATCCCATGGCAGCCGACCGCAGGAGTGAAATCATCCGTCAGAAATGAGGGGGATGAAATAGAAACAGTCAGGATACAGAATATTGACGAGAATATATGGAAGCGTCAGATGGAAGAAAGACTGGAAAAACATCCGGTTAATATAGAAAGAAAGCCATGTACATATTGTAAAGACTATCGTCTGGGATACTGGATTACATGGAATGGCCAAATGAGGTTCTGCAGCTTTATGGATAAACCTGATATCTCTGTATTGGACACAGGATTCGAGAAAGCGTGGAAACAGCTGATAGAATATGAAGAATCTTTAAAATGGCCGGAAGAGTGTTATACATGCGAAGCAAATAAAATTTGTTTAAAATGTGCCGGAACATTGAATGCGGAATGCGGTGATCCGGAACGGGTTAGTGAGAAATTTTGTGAGAAATACCAGTGGTTTATGAAAGATTTAAGGGAGGTAAAATAGATGAGTGCTTCTGGAGAGGAATATATTGGCGTTTATGCGGCAACTGTGGATAATGGAATAAGTACATTGGATGCATCTGGTGAAATTGGATCTGGAGAAGGAGGAATTGAAGGAACTTGGTGGTTATTATGGGACTATAGTGTTGTAGGAGAAATTGTGACAGGAGGATATACTAATATTAGTTGGTATTGGGGAGGGAATAATAATTATTTAACGCAAAGCTATAATGAAAAATATGGTTCAACCTATGGATATGATGAAGAAGGGTTTAAAAAATATTTAGCGGCAGAACAGCCAAAAACATTAAATGAATTATTAGGAGCCTGGCCATATCAGTCGAAAGTTGAGTTTGTAAATTGGATAAAAGCTGTTTATCCTACAACTTATATGGCTTGTGTAGAAATACGTTAGTCTATGTGTAAATATAGAGTTGCTGACATTATACTACAAATTGAAAAAATATGTTTGGATGAGGTATGGAAGAAGTTCAGTATATTTGAAAGAAATTTACAAGCACAGGCAAAAATACAGACAGTATATTTTAACTATGAATCATATAATATAAAAGGATGTGTTTTTAGCGAAAATATAAAAAGGTGTTTTACATATGATAATATGGAAGTTGTATTTGTTGACAACAGTTGGACGAATATACAGATACTTTTCCTACAGGATATGCGAAGAATGAACACTTTCTTGATTCAAATTTTCTACACCCATGCCGTCCAACGCCACATGATCCAAATCCATAGCTCCATGATTGATTACCAGGGAAAAGGTCTTCTTTTTCTTGGCCCTTCAGGTATCGGGAAGACGACAATGGCTGAACTGTGGAATAAGTACCGCAATGCACTGATCATCAACGGTGATATGAATTTTGTGCAGGAAACCGAGGAGTGCTTCCTTGGCTGGGGAACTCCGTGGCATGGATCTTCGCCATACTGTGAAAACGCGAATGTTCCGGTATGTGCTTTAATTGTTTTGAAACAGGCGCAGGAGAATTCTATACGAAGATTGGAAGGATTTGAAAAGGTGCAGCTGGTATCTAATAATATTATTTATCCGACATGGCTGGAAAACGGTATGGAGCTTTGTCTGGAAACCCTGGATCATCTGTTATCCAGTCTTCCTGTCTACGAACTATCCTGCCGTCCGGACGAAGACGCTGTCCGTCTGACAGAAAAGACAATCTTTAATTAATATATGAGAATAAGAGGGGGATCTCATTCCCGTATTCCCGCAGTAGGAGGCGGAGGGATATGGGAATGGGATTTTCTTTTATTTAATCCCGGTACCAGAGCCGGGCGGGCCGGATCTCCCGGTCCGGACTGTACAATGTGCAGCCGTTAACCATATATGCAAAGGGGAATTACACAAGACAATGAGCCGCATAAAGCATATCATTCAGCGAATTAAAGAAGGAAGACTTAAGCAGCTTATTGCGGAGCTGCTGTGGATGTACGCCTATGTGCGCCGCTACTGGCTGCTGATCGGCATCTATATCCTTCTCGGGGCGTCGGGTTCTGTTCTGAGCCTGGGGACGTCAGTGGTCAGCAAGGATCTGGTGGATGCGGTTACCGGCGTGAATTCTCTGGAAATTGTCCGGGTGGCGGCCACTTATGTGGGCGTGGGAGTCTCTCAGATCTTTATCAATGCAGTGAAGTCCCGGCTGTCCCTGAAGGTGCGCCTGAAAGTGACCAATGAGATCCGGGCGGATATTTATGAACAGGTGCTGCAGACCAGCTGGGAATCTCTGGCAAAGTACCGGTCGGGAGATCTGCTTTACCGTGTCAACGGGGATGCCGGTATGGTAGCCAATACGATTCTGACCTTTCTGCCGAATGTAGTAAGTACAGTGATCAGTTTTGGCGGCGCGTTTGTCATTGTTGTGCAGAATGATCCGTGGATGGCGCTGATTGCGCTTATGGGGGCGCCCATTTCTTTTCTGTCTTCCCGGTATTCGGCGAAGCGGATGCGGGATTTTCAGCGGGATAATCAGAACGTGGCCAGTGACCGTACAGTTTTTGACCAGGAGACTTTCCAGAATCTTCAGTTTATTAAAGCGTTCGGTATGCTGGACCGGGTAACGGAGAAGTTTCACCGGATTCAGCAGGAAAGCGTGGATATCGCGCTGAAGCAGAATAAATTTCAGCAGTCCATGACCATTGTCACATCCCTTGTGGGGCAGGCAGTGGGATATGCCTGTTATGGATTTGCCGCATTTCGCCTCTGGCAGGGAGAGATCAGTTATGGTACTATGACTATGTTCGTATCTATGGCAGGTTCGCTTCGGGGGTCCTTCAGCGGCATCCTGGGTCTTCTGCCCATGGTGATCCGCGCGGGTATCAGCGCGGAACGGATTATGGAGATCACCAGTCTTCCCAGAGATTCCATGGAAGATAAGGAGGAAGCGGAAGAGATCCGGCGGCAGGGTACGCAAACCGGAGTTTTTGTACATATGGAAGATGTGGATTTTGCTTATGAAGAGGAGAAGTGGATCTACAGGAACGCGGATTTCCGCGCGGAGCCGGGAGAGATTGTGGCTCTGATCGGTCCTTCCGGGCAGGGGAAGACCACCACGCTGAATCTGATCCTGGGACTGTATCATCCTCAGAAAGGCAGGATCACAGTGGGAAATCCGGGAGGAAATGAATTAAAGGCCTCTTCTTCCACCCGCTGTATGTTCAGTTATATCCCCCAGGGAAATACTATGTTTTCCGGAACGATTGCGGACAATATGCGGATGGTGAAGCCGGAGGCCTCGGATGAAGAGATCCGGGCGGCTCTGGAAGCGGCCTGCGCATGGGAGTTTGTGGAGAAGCTGGAGCATGGAATGGATACGGAAGTAAGAGAGCGGGGCACCCGCTTTTCCGAGGGGCAGAAGCAGAGACTGTCCATTGCCCGTGCATTACTGGCGGATGCGCCGGTAATGATCCTGGATGAGGCCACCAGTGCGCTGGATGTTGCGACAGAGAGAAGGGTGCTGCGCAGGATTATCCGGAAGGAACCTCACAGAACGGTGATTGTGGCCGCCCACAGGCCCAGCGTATTTTCCATGTGCAGCAGAGTATACAAAGTAGGAGATCATCAGATTACAGAAGAGGATGAAGAGGGAATCCGGCAGTTTCTTGATGAGTTCTAGAAGAAAGAGGAAATGCAGATGAGAATTGTCAGAACAGCATTAATCATAGTTTTTATATTGTCTCTGGGGACGTTTGGAATATCGGAACTCCTTAAGATGCAGAACAGAGATACAACTCTTCCGGAAATTACGTCCGACAGAGACGTGCTGGAGATTTCATGTGACTATACAGAAGAAGATCTTCTGGCCGGCCTAAGCGCTTATGACGAGACAGAGGGCGATCTGACATCGCAGATTATACCGGGATCTTTTTCGCGGTTTATCGAAGACGGCGTCTGCAATCTTACCTATGTTGTTTTTGACTCATCGGATCAGCCGGCTTCACTGACCAGAAGAGTACGGTTTACCGATTATCATTCCCCCAGGTTTACCCTCTCTCAGCCCCTTGTTTTTGCGGTACAGGAAGGAAGTTATACAGAGGCCATGAACCGGCTGGGTGCAGAGGATGTGCTGGACGGCAGCCGGGATGAATGGATCGTCCAGACAGATACGGATGTCAATTATCAGACAGAGGGAAGCTATACCATGACAGTGGAAGTAAGCAACAGCTTTGGAGATGTTTCCACAGCGGCTCTTCCGGTTCATGTGGTAAATCCGGAGCGGCAGCGCCTGACGGTCAGTCTGTCGGCCGCGATTGTATATATCGGAGTCGGAGAAAATGTGGATCCGGCCGCCTATGTGGCAGGGGTCACGGATGCGGAAGGGGATTCTCTGGACACGGATATTGTGTCTGCGTCATCCAATGTGGATCCGGAGACTCCGGGATGCTATGAGATACACTATCAGGCTTCAGACGGTGACGGACAGTCCGGAGAGAACTGGCTGACGGTTGTTGTAGAGGGCTGAGAGGAGGAAGCAGATGAATCGTGATATTTTCAGATTAGATGAAATAAGCATAAGAGGTCTGTGCATGGATCTTATCCGGTATATCTGGATGATTATTCTGGCGGCCGTATCTGTATGGCTGGCGGCAACAGCTATACATAATCTTACTTACGAGCCCGAATATACTGCGTCTTCTACTCTTGTAGTAAGTGTGAAAGGACAGACCGACGCGTACGCTTCTCTTTCTCTTACAAGCCAGATGGCGGATGTGTTCGGCCAGGTATTCCAGAGTGACGCCTTAAGGGAAAAGATTATCGAAGATGTAGGAGAAAATATCGAAGGGACAATCAGCTGCGTGCCGGTTGCAGAGACGAACCTGCTTGTCCTGAGCGCCACATGTCCGGATCCCCGGCAGGCGTTTCTTTTTATCAATTCTGCCCTGGAACATTATGAGGAAGTGGCGGGAGATGTGTTTGCCAATGCCAGCCTTCTTATTGTCCAGGAGCCGGAGGTGCCTTCGGAGCCGTCCAACACATCCTGGTTTCTGGCCCACCGCATGCTCCTGACAGCTTTGGGCGCTCTGGGGATGGCGGCGCTGATCTGCCTGATGTATGTTCTGCGGTTTACGGTAAAAAATGAGAGAGCCGCGGGCAGGCAGCTGGACGGCAGGATCCGCGGGATGATTCCTTTCGAGAAAAAGCCCGGAGAAAGAGGAAAAAGGAAGAATCCGAAGCAGTCTCTGCTTCTGAATTCTCCGCTGGTCAGCATGAACTTCGCGGAAGCCATGAGAAGCGCGGAGGCGAAGGTGGAACATCATATGCGCCGGCATCATCAGAAAGTGCTGCTGGTCACAAGCGTTACGGAAAATGAAGGAAAGTCCACGGTGGCGGCTAATATTGCGCTGGCCCTGGCTGAGAAAAACAGGAAAGTACTGCTTGTTGACGGCGACCTGAAGAAACCGGCACAGAACAAGGTGTTTGAAGAGCAAGAGCAGGGGAGACATTCTCTTGATGAAGTGCTGGCCGGAGGGGTGGACTGGAAAGAGGCTCTTTTTTTCAGTGAAAAGAACAATATCTGGGAAATGTTTCAGTTCCATTCGGTGGAAGATTCCGCGGCGGCTCTGGATACAGTTGATGTAAAGGCAAGGCTGGATGAGTGGAAGGAAGAGATGGATTATATCATAATCGACTGTTCGCCCACGGCAGTGTCTACAGATGCGGAGATCTGGATGGGAGCGGCAGATACAGTGCTGCTGGTTATCCGGGAAGACTGGGCGGATGTCCGTGTGATTAATGATACGGTAGATGTGATCTGGCAGAGCGGCCGGGATTTCACAGGATTCATCCTCAATGCGTTTCACAGGGAATGGTTCCGCGCAGGCGGAGAAGACGGCTATGAGAATTATGTGAGGAGAAGCAGAGGTACAGATGAAAGAAGCTAAATATATTGAAGAAAAGGACAATCGAAGAATCGAAGAGCCTAATGACGGGGAGATGGAAATTGATCTGGTCCAGCTTTTTGCGGGTATGTGGAAGAGCCTGCGCAGACTCTGGTGGCTTGTGCTTCTCCTTGCGGTTATCGGAGCGGCGGGATTCTATGCGTTTCAGACTCTGCGGTTTGAGTCCATGTACCGCTGCAGTACAACCTTTACCGTGGCTACAGGGGATGAGAACAGCGGAAGCTACAGCTTTTATTATGACAGCAGTACGGCGGATCAGCTGTCCAGAACATTCCCCTATATCCTGAACAGCAGTTTTTTCAGAAGCGCGCTGCTGGAAAGGCTGGATAAAACAGAGCTGGACGGCACAATTACATCAGAAGTGATCGAGGACTCCAACATGGTTACGCTGACGGTTACGAGCCCGGACGCGGAGGACGCGAAAGCGATTCTGGACGCTGCGCTGGAGATTTATCCGGAAACGGCCAGATTTATTCTGGGCAGGATAGAGTTTAATATCCTGAATGAGGCGGAAGTTCCCCGGGAACCCTATAATACATTCAGTATTGCACAGTGCTGTGTGATCGGAGGAGGCGCGGGCGTACTTGCGGGCCTTTTCATTCTGGGACTGCTGGCGCTGTTCAGAAGGACGGCGAGGAACCCGGAAGAGATGAAAAAGATAACCAGCCTCAGGTGTCTTGCCGCTGTACCTCAGGTGCGCTTCAAAGCACGGAGAACTCAGGGCAGCCGCGTCATATCTGTGCTGGATGAACGGATTTCCTACGGCTACAGGGAGAGCATCCGGGCGCTTCAGATCCGTCTGCAGAAAGCGCTGGATAAAAAGAAGAACAAAATACTGCTGATTACCAGCACCGTGCCCGGTGAAGGCAAGTCTACTCTGGCGGTGAATCTGAGTGAAATGTTTGCTTCCCGCGGCTTTAATGTCCTTCTGATTGACGGAGATCTGCGCAGGCAGACGGACGCGAAGCTGGCAGGCGCTGAAGGAACCTGTGGTCTGGAAGAAGCGGTGAAAGGAGAGAAGCCTGCGTGGGAGATCATACATAAAGTAAAGAAAAGTCACGTGTGGTTCCTGGGCGCGTCAGAACCTGTCAGGAATCCGGCGGCTGTGCTTGGCAGCCCCGGGCTTGCTCCGTTTCTGAAAGAAATGAAGAAAAAGATGGATTATATTATTATAGACGCTCCTCCCTGTGAAATGATACAGGATGCCGCTGCTTTTGCGGATTACGCGGATGGAATCCTTTACGTGGTTAAGCATGACGCCGTGCCGCAGAGGAAGCTTAAAGAAGGTTTTTCTTCGTTCAGGGGCAGGAAAGCGTCTTTCCTGGGGTATGTATTTAACTTCTACCCCGAGTCCATCAGTGAGTACGGCTACGGCCGGTATGGTTACGGAAGCTACGGCTACGGCCGGTATGGCTATGGCGGCAAAGGGTACGGTTATTTAAAGAAGAAAGAGAAGAAGGTACAGTAGATGATAGATCTGCATATCCATATTCTTCCGGGGCTGGACGATGGCGCGGAGACCATGGAGGATGCCCTGGAAATGGCCAGAATATCAGCAGAAAGCGGCGTGGATACTGTTGTTGCTTCCTCCCACGGGAGTTTTGACGGGTATGAGCCGGAGGAATTGTATGAGCGGTACGAAAGAAAGTTCCAGGCCTTCCGGGAGAGGCTTTCAGAGGAAGAGATTCCGCTGAAGGTCTGCAGAGGAATGGAATGGCTGGTAAACGACAGGCTGCTGCGCTATATCAGAGAAAGAAAGCTTCCCACAATAAACGGGGGCGGTTATCTCCTGGTGGAGTTCTGGTTTGACAGCTCCCGGCGTTATGTGATGTCTGCCCTGGAGAAACTGTCAGAGGCAGGATATAAACTGGTTCTGGCTCATCCGGAGCGGTATGATTTCGTGCGGAGATCCCCGGAGATTCTGATTGAACTGTACCGACAGGAGATTATTCTGCAGGTAAATAAGGGAAGCCTGCGGGGAGAATTCGGGCGGGGCGCGTTTCGCGCGGCTGATTATATGCTGGCAAAGGGACTGGCCGGCGCTGTCGCGTCTGACGCTCACGATCCCGTGCTGCGCAGTCCGGAACTGGAGGAGACGGCAAGGATTCTTGATCTTCACTATGGCGGCGATGCGTCAGAGATTCTGCTGGAAGAAACTCCATTGTACATATTAAAAAAATATAAACAAAGAGATTGAGGACATGGCATGAAAAAAGAGATCGCAAAGTATCTGAAAGATGCAAGAACTTATATACAGCTGCTGCTGGCCGGGGTATCTGTCTGGTTTATTGTGCGGTTTGTAATGTTCGGAATGCTTACAGGCATCCAGTATGTCGCGGTATTTTTTGTCCTTGCCGGAATAAACTTTCTTGTATATTTTCTGATGTTTGTTCCAAGGAAGAAGAGCAAGAAAAAACTGCGCAAAACAATAGGCAGGGCGCTGGGAGCGGTGCTTAGTATATTCCTTGCGCTGATTTCCATGGGTATGACGGTTGTGGATTCTTTTCTTGGGACTATGACGGACACCCTGACTGTGACCCGGGATATCTCCTATATTGTGATGGAGGACAGTCCGGTACAGTCGGCAGGTGATATTACACCCTCCATGACTGCGGGGGTACAGAAGCTGGTGGAAGAAGAGGACAGAGACAAAGTCCTTGGAGAGATTGAAGACAGCGGCGGTCAGGCGCCGGCGCTGGAAGAGTATGAGAGCCTGTCCGGACAGATAGAAGCGCTGTACGCAGGAAAGCTGGACGGTGTGATTATCAGTGAGTCATACCGGGGTCTTATTGAAGGTGAAAGAGAAAATTTTTCATCAGAAACAAGGGTTGTGTTCAGTATTACAATGACGCGGCAGCAGGCAAATATTTCAAGGAAGACGGACGTAACGTCAGATCCCTTCATTGTGCTGATTACCGGTATAGATACCTACGGATCTCTGGATACAACGTCCAGATCGGATGTAAATATTCTTGCGGCGGTGAATCCCTCCCAGGGAAAAATTCTGCTCGTGAGCATTCCCCGTGACTATTATGTGCCGATTATTTCCGGAACAACCAGTATCGCGGCGCCGGACGGCAGTATGGACAAGCTGACCCACAGCGGTCTGTTCGGCCCCGAGTGTACGGTGCGGACGCTGGAGAACTATTTTGATCTGGAAATCAATTACTACGTAAGAGTGAACTTTTCCAGCGTGGTTGATATCGTGGATGCTATCGGCGGAATTACAGTGGAAAGCGACCAGGCTTTCGGCAGTTTTCAGCAGGGAAGCAATCAGCTTGACGGCGAGGCCGCGCTGTCATTTTCCAGAGAGCGGTATGCCTTCGAAGACGGCGACAGACAGCGTGGAAGGAACCAGATGAAAGTGATCGAAGCAATCATTTCCAAACTGTCGGATCCCTCGCTGAACTATGACTACGCAGCGCTTTTTCAGACGGTACAGGACAGCGTTGAGATGAACTTCTCTGACGACGAAGTGAAAAGGCTGATCCAGTTTGAACTGACCCAAAGGCCGGCATGGCAGGTGGAAAGCATCAGTGTGACAGGAACAGACGGGGAAGATTATTCCTACTTTTACGGCAGCGACCTGTATGTGATGTATCCGGATACTGATTCCGTGGAGACAGCGAAAACAAAGATCGCGGAGATAATGGGAGGCTGAGAACAGTTGACAGTTCAGAGAAAAGTCTTTTTGATTCTGATGCTTTTATGGATGGCGCTGATCTTCTTTTATTCGTCGCGGCAGGCAGATGTATCCGCGGAGGACAGCGGCCGGATCGGCATCACACTTGGCAGAATATTTATTTCTGATTTTGAAGAGTGGCCGGAGGAAGAACAGCAGGAGTTTGCCGCCCGGATCGATCATCCGGTGCGGAAGACAGCTCATGCTGCTGAGTATGCCGTGCTGGGATTTCTGGCTGCCGGCGCATGCGCGGGGACGGCGGGAAGTGCAGGAACGTCACGAAGTTCAGGAATGGCAGGAAGTTCAGGCGTGGCAGAAAGTGCAGGAACGGCGGAAAGTTCAGGTGTGGCAGAAAGTGCAGGAACGGCGGAAAGTTCAGGCGTGGCCGGAAGGACGGGAAATGGTGCCTGGAGGAAATTCCGGAAAGAAATGTTTCTGCCGTGGCTTATAGCGGCTCTGTATGCCGCGTCTGATGAGATACATCAGCTTTTTGTGCCGGGAAGGAGCGGCCAGCTGTCGGACGTGATCCTGGACAGTGCAGGAGCTCTGGCAGGCGTGGCGGCTTTTACGGTACTCTGCTGGCTTATAAACCGCAGAAAAGCCAGAGTGTCCTGATCAGAATACCCTGATTATCTGTTATTCCAATTGCTGCGGTGCAGCCGGCCGCCGGCCGTACCGCTCAGAAGGCGGAATATTCAGTTTTAACCGTAGTGATACAGGCTCCTTTACCGCTCAGAATTGAATATTCTCTATGGTAACCGTAGTTCTGCCAGCATTCATACGGTTGGAATTAAGCCTTTCTTATTCTTAACCGTAGTTCCGACTGCATTCATACGGTTGAAATTAAGTCATTCTCATTTCTAACCGTAGTCCCGTCTTTTCCAACCGCCGGGATTTCAATAATATCAGTTATAACCGCAGCGGATTATCGGCGGGGCGAAAGCAGGAAAAGGAACAGGAAAAGAAGAAAACAGCTTTGACAGGTAAAAATAATTCGCACTAAATCTATTGAAAATACACAGCTTCACTGCGAAAATAGAATTATCACAAAAAATTTTTTCGCGGTGAGGCTGAAATGGGAAGAAAAGAACAGAGAATAC
>DXIU01000095.1 GCA_019112765.1 Candidatus Mediterraneibacter norwichensis
TATGCATTCGTGAATGAACGGCTCAGGATGCGTCCGGAGTATTCTTTCGGAGAGGAAGAAAAGCTTGTTGAAAAGCAGCATATTCCCGTAACATTCGAAGGTACTGTGGGAACGGATCTTTATGTTGATACCAGACATGTGGGACTGAGCAGAGACTGCCCGGATGATGAGATGGTATACTGGAACGGGCAGATCAGAGAGAAAAACGAAAGTCTGGAAAAGTTTCTGAAAGCTCCCCGGAGAGCTGTAGACAAGGCGTCCCAGTATGCGAAGAGAAAGGCGGACAGCTTTCTTGACCATGAGTATGAACTGGACCAGTTCCAGATCGCGGATCTGGAAGATGAGATCAATGTGCTTGAGCTGCAGGTGCTCACAAGCGACACACACAGCTTAATCGACGAAAAGAAAATAAAAGAAGAACTGAATAAAGCGGATAAGCGGGTAAGAAAAGATATTGACGCCCGGATGAGAAAAAAGACTGTGATCGGTATGGGACTGGTATTTCTGCTGATCTATATGATCGGATATTTCCCCTATATCTTTAATTCCCTGAGAACAGGCGGATGGGAGTTCCTGGCATCGCTGGGACTGACAGCCGCGGCAACAGTCCTTATTTCATCAGGCGGCCTGATCGCGCTTTTCCTGCTGAGAAGAAAACTGGTCAGAAGCATGGGGCAGTTTAATACCCTGATGAGGGAACTGGTGAAAACTGTAAATGCATCCGCAAAAAAATTCGAGCAGTTTTTTTCCGTGTTATGTACATTTATGAAGGCGCAGTCAATTTATGCGGGATCAACGAAGAAAAGCAGCAAAGTATCTTCAAGGGTGATTAAACTCCGCACACACAGGCAGGCGCTGGTTATGTCCATGGAGAGAGACGAACAGATCGCGGCGGCATTCGGCATAAAAAGAGCGGCAGATTTTGAAAAGAATGTAACCCGGTTTTTTGATGAAGACAGACTGCCCAGAGACAACCGGCTGTATTATTATGAGACGGATCATAATAATACAGAAATTCCTCTGAATACAGCAGGCGATATGGTACGGGCGCCGTACAGATTTATTGCGGGTCTTACGATCCGGCGGGAAGACATATATGAAGAAGAGAGGGAGGGAGACTGATGACGGAGATAATATATATACTGAAAATTCTGCTCTGCACAGCTTCCTTCATTCTTCTGTGCGTTGCGGCAATGCGGCTGAACCTGAATCGTACAGAAAGAGCAAAACAGTTCCTTATGCCGGCGATCGCGCTGATCTACGGCATTCTTGTACTTCTTTTTCTGAATGACATTTATGTGCTGCTGGCAAGGCTGATCCGTTTTCTGGAGGAACACATTTCTTTTATCAGCAGACTGAATCTGGAGCAGTATCTCATTTATATTGTCAATGCGGTGATGGTGCTGGGCTTCCTTATTGTAAAAGCCATAGCGCTGCCGATTCTGAAACGCGCGTGGGGCGGGTCGGAGAATCTGATGGACGCTACATCCGGTCATTTTTATGAGTATGACCGGGAAGTGGACAAATGGTTTGTTCAGCCCAGATACGGAGAAGTAAAGACATATTACAAGGGACTTTATATAGCTGCGGCAGTAATCTCAAGTCTTGTATTTGTGCTTTCGCAGTATTTCCCGGACGCGCCCTTTTTCCAGACCGCGTTTTATCCGGTTTTCGGAATGCTTATTGTGGGAGAAGTGGTCTGCTTCCTTTCCGGGCTTACCAAAAGGGAATTTGTGGAAGATATCCTGGGAGAGGATGAGGAGTCCTACCATATGGCCAATTACGGGCTGCTCAGAGATGTGCTGAGAAGCCTGTTTGAGGGGCATGTGCTGTATGACGCGACAATGGACAGCGGGCTTGGCATGCCGCCTACATTTGAAACGCTGGAGGAGATGTGCGAGAGCCCGGATGCGGCAGTGTCCAATCTGGGCAAATATTTCCGGGCAGTGAAAGAAAGCGGAACGGATATTGATCCGAGCTACGTAAAGAGCTGCATCCGGCTTGTGCAGGGAGAAAGCGTACTTTTCTGCGATCCGTTTTACCGGGATCTGACAGAGTATATTCTGATTCCGATGATGGGGCATCTCATGCGGTACCGTAAGTGTCTCATCGTTATGGGACGGGATTCCTCTACAGATGATGTAAAAGACTGGCTGGAACAGGGAATGATTTCCCAGGTCAATACGGACTGTCTCTGGAAGGCTGAGATCCTCGGGCAGGAGGCGGCGGAAGCAGATATCGGAATCCTGAAATTCAGCGATCTGTTCAATTTTGAGATCCAGAAGAAAAATGAGGATTTCCTGAAAAAAGTCGGATTTGTATTTATTGTGGAGCCGTCAAAGCTCCTTGCGACCGGCCAGATGGGGCTGAACCTTCTTGTCAGCCGGTTTGACGACAAGAGAAAGGTTGTATTCGCCGCATGTGACAGAAACTGCGACGGCCTGGTAGACGCATTGTCTCATACCCTGAAGACAAACATTACAGAAGTGGCCGCCACAAGCCAGGGCGCGGCGATTACCTCCATGATGTGCTGGGACGCGGACGGAGAATATATGCACCACAGAATATTCTCAAATGTTTCAAGATATCTGGGAATCGGAACCGAGATCAATTCGGTGGCCATGAAATATCAGATCGCGAATACGAAGTGGATCAGCGGAGAAAAATTCCCGGTAACAGATATGAAATGGATCGCCGGCCAGTACTATAAAAAGATCTGCAGCTACGCGGATCTGCCGGTCAGCCAGGAAAGCTTCAACAAGGCATTTCAGGTGGATCCGAATCTCTGGGATCTTACTGTGTCTGAGAATGCGTTCCTTGTTGTGGAGGATGAGTTCCAGAACCTGTTTGAAATGATCCGTCTCTTTTCTACAAGAGCAAAACAGCAGGGCTTTATCAATGTGATCAGCGAGAATTATCTCCTGCGCGATTATATGTTTGAGAACGCGCGGACGTTTATTGCTGATCCGAAGGCTGTGCCGACAATTGTCGCGGATTATGCAAGAACAGAGAGAAATACAATCCTGAAGCTGCTTATGCGTATGACGGGAGAACAGGTAGGCGAAGAAGAAATCGCGGACGCGCTGATGGTCAGCGGCATAAGCTTTGAGTCTCCCATTGATACATTTAAAGAGCTGATAAAAAAGCACTGCAGCATAGACGAAGTCAATCTCAGAGTTTACTTCAAAGAAGTGCTGCTTGGGGACGGTATCCGGACGGAAACGAAAAAGTATTATGCAATTGAAGACGAGACAGAGACGGCGGAATTTGCCCGCGGACTTAAGAATGCATATTACATTGCGGAAGATGAAGAAGGCGAGAAGTACTATATCGGAGCAAAACTGTACGGTCATGTATTCCAGTCGCTGATTCCGGGCCAGTTCCTGACATTTGCAGGCAAGTACTACGAAGTACAGTCTATTACGCCCCACAGCGGGGTTGTGGTCCGCAGAGCGGCGGATCATATTAACGGCAGAAAATATTACCGTCAGATGAGACACATTGTCCTGAGCAGCTGGAAGGATGACACAAATGTGGGAGGCCAGAGGACGCTGGGAGATATTCGCCTGTATAAAGGATACTGTCAGGTGGACATTCATACAGACGGATATCTGGAGATGAGTTCCTACAACGATCTGAAGACATCAAGGCCGATTCATGTCAGTGGAATTCCGGATCGTTCCTACCGGAACAAACTTGTGATGAAGATTATCTTCCCGGGCGCCTCAGAAAAGATCAGATATACGATCTGTCTGCTTCTGAACGAAATATTCCGGACTATATATCCGGATGCCTGGCCGTATATCTGCGCGGTTACACAGTTCCAGGACGGAACCGGGGTGCCGGAACATCTGCAGTATGCCATGTATACGATGGAAAGTGACGCGGCAGATAATGGAATTTACATCGTAGAAGACAGTGAGATAGACCTTGGCCTTACCGCATCGGCAGAGCGTAATCTGGAGCGGTATCTTGAGATTATCTCCGAGGTTCTGACATGGCATGATATCAAGATGAAAGAAAAACCGGAGAAAGAGCCGGAAGGAGAATTTAAACCGGAATTTCCGCCCGAGCCGGAAACACCTGTGAAACACAAAAAGAAAGGCTTCTTCGCAAGGCTGTGGGAAAAGATCTGCTCCTTCTTCCGAAGAAAGCCGAAAGAAGAGGAGCCGGCGGAGGAACCCAAGGCAGAGGAGCCTGCAGAACCGGCGGAGGAACCTAAGGCAGAGGAGCCTGCAGAACCGGCGGGGGAACCCAAGACAGAGGAGCCTGTAAAGCCGGCAGAAGCGCCGAAGACAGAAGAAGCTGCGAAGCCGGAAGAGGAACCGAAAGCAGAGGAACCGAAAAACGATCGCAGCATATTCAGAAGCTTCCGTTCAGCAATGAAAACCCAGGAGGAAGACGGACTGGATATTGAGGGAGATGATGAAGAACTGAAAGTACCGGAAGAGGAGATGACCAGTTATCAGAAAAACTGTTTCCTCAAATATGGATATGATGAAATTGATCCCTTCCTTGATCTGGCAGGAACCGCCTCTTATCTGGCACAGTACGGATATAATCACAATTCTCTTCAGCAGGTCCGCGACAACGAAAAGGCGGCGGAAGAATATGCGAAAGCATATGATCCGAACAAGAAGGGAGCTCATTTCTGCGACTTCTGCGGTGTGGAACTTGCCGGAGGAGAATACGATGTTCTCAAGGACGGAAGAGAACGGTGCGGGCACTGCTCCGCTACAGCGCTCCGTACAGGAGAACAGTTTAAAGAAGTATTTAAGATTGTCCTGCGGAATATGGAAATATTCTATGGCATCAAGATTAATTCGGCAATCAAAGTAAGAATGACAGATGCCAACAGTATCGCCAGACATTTTGGCGAAGAGTTTGTTCCGACTCCGGGAGTGGACGGCAGAACACTGGGATTTGCGCAGAGAGATTCCACGGGCTACAGCATCTATATAGAAAATGGATCGCCGAAGCTTGCGGCTATGGCTACAATCGCCCATGAACTGACCCATATCTGGCAGTATCAGAACTGGGATGAAAAGGTAATTATAAATACCTACGGAGCGCATAACCGGCTGGAAGTGTATGAAGGAATGGCCAAGTGGGCGGAAATTCAGTATCTGCTGTATCTCAATGAGATTGCATATGGAAAGCGTGAACAGATACGGACGATGCTCAGGCAGGATGAATACGGACGGGGATTTATACAGTATCTGAAGAAGTACTCACTGGCTTACAATCAGGAGAAAAAGCGTACGCCGTTCCAGGAGTTCCCGCCATTGTAAAGACCGGAAAGAAAAATATTTTGTTTCCTGTCAGAATGTCCGGGCATCCGGGAATGTATATGGCCGCGGGCTCTTTGGAGTCCGCGGCTTTGTCAAAAATATTTTGTCTGCGGATGGTATAGTACATGTGCAGACAGAAAACAAGAGAGGAAAACAGGAGTGAGAGTGATGAAGAAGTTTTTTTCTGTTATCGGGTATTTTATTATGTCAGTTCTTCTTTTCCTGGGCGGAGTGCTTCTGGATGCGTCCCCCTCTGCGGATATAATTACGGATGTAGAGAAACAGGTGGCAGATCTGGACGACACAGATGATGATGATGATCCGGATGATACAGGAGATCCGGATGATACAGGAGACCCGGATGATACAGGAGACCCGGATGATACAGGAGACCGGGACAACACAGGAGATCCGGATAATACAGATGATCCGGATGGAGACAAGGAGAATGAATCAGACCAGTTCCTGTATTATTATTCTCTTCTTGATGACAGAGAAAAAGGCTATTACGATCAGATCAGTGAGGCAGTAGCTTCCGAAGAAGAATCTGTCATGCTTCAGGGAATCACCTATGAAGAAGCGGATCCGATTTTTGTAAGCGTCCAGTATGACCACCCGGAATATTTCTGGTGTGAAGGTTCTTATACATACAGAAACGGCGACGACTACGTTCAGTTCATATTTAACTATAACTGTACCGGAGAAGAAAAGGATAACAGAGAGAAGGTTATTGAGCAGCAGGCAGATGAAATCCTTGCTGAACTGCCTTCTGACAGTTCAGATTACGAGAAAGTGAAATACGTGTTTGAGACGCTGGTGGACCGGACAGATTATGATAAAGCGGCGCCTGAAAACCAGAATATTTACAGTGTGTTCGGCAACTGGACAACTGTATGCGCGGGATACGCAAAAGCAACGAAATACCTCCTGGATCAGATGGACGTTGACTGTATCTATGTGACAGGAACGGCAGGCGAGTCCCATGCGTGGAATATCGTAAATTGCGACGGAAACTACTACTATGTGGATACTACATGGGGCGACCCCACATATCAGGAAGGAATCGGAGTAGATGTAAATACGACAGCATATGAATATCTGTGCTGTCCGGGAGAAATGCTGCTGCGCACCCATACGCCTGACGCGGCATTCCCGCTTCCGGAGTGTACAGATACTTCCCTGGAATACTACATGCTTGAGGGAAGATATCTGACATCCGCGGATAAAGACGCGATACTGGATATTATGGAGAAAGACATTGATGAAAATGCCGAACGGACAGATATTCAGTTCTCTGATCCGCAGGTGTACGATCAGGTGATGGCACAGCTGGAGGCAATTCTGCAGGAGGCAATGGCCTACGAAACAACCGTGAAAGGCGAGGACGCAGGAGGAGTCAGCTACCAGTATAACGAGAATACATGCAAGATTACAGTATTCTGGAATGAGTAACCGGAGATAACGGAGCAGTACTGTGAAACACAGGAAGCGAAATGGAAAAGGGCGGGGAAATATATGGAACGGGAAAGGTTTGTATTTATCAGTTATGCATCAAAGGAAATGGAAGTTGCGGCCAGAGTCTGCAAATTTCTGGAAGACAATGGGATAAGGTGCTGGATTGCGCCGCGGAATGTAAGTGCAGGCAGTAATTATGCCACACAGATTGTCAGTGCAATTAAAAAGTGCAGTCTTCTGGTTCTGCTGGCATCAGAAAATACGAACAGTTCCGGGCATGTCAGCAATGAAGTGAGCATCGCTTTTGACAATAAAAAGAGTATCATTCCATTTAAGATACAGGACTTTGAGTTTACAGATGAGTATCTGTACTTTCTGGGAAGAAAGCACTGGATTGAAGCGCATGGAGATGTGAATGCGGGGCTGGCAGTGCTTAAGAATACAGTACTGTCTCTTATGGGGCCGGATGACACAGCAGAGAGGCAGGAAGAAACGCCGGAAACTGTTCCGGCAGAAAACGGCGTGATTCAGGAAGAGGACAGGGACAAAGCGGCTGCTGTTTCCCGGAGGGATGATATTGCTGATCTGATTATCGAAAAGAGCACAAAGTATCCCTACAATATGTATGAAAAAATTGAAAAGGACGGGTATGAGTCAGTTCTTTCCAGTGCACTGGGAATGTTCCGGGAAACGATGAAAGTATACAGACATAACCGTCCGGTTCAGTGTGATACGGATATGGTGGATCTGATTGTCCGCGAGCTGTCGAAAAAAGAGGAAACCTGCATTCAGGTGCAGGGACTGCCCGGAAGTGCCAAAAATATGCTGCTGCAGCTGGCTTTCTACAGGATGCTGGACAATTTCCGCAGAGGCGAAAGTGACAAACTGCCGTTTTATATATCCGCGAGTTATTATGAAAAAATCCCATATAATCCGGATAATGTCTATGAGCAGATGAAAAGTATTATGGAAGGGGAACTCCGGGAATATTCTGACTATGTGAAAAGCCATCCGGAAGTCAGGCCCGTACTTTTCATTGAGGCAATACGCGAACATAATGTGGCGAAAATTTCTCCGGAAAATGTTGTATTTGATCTGTGGAGGCCTCTTGGGCGATTCAGCCGCATCTGTGCAATTGACGTGGGGCTGATCAAGAACCGGTCAAGACTGAAGCGGGTGATTCCCATTGCAGGTGACAGCAAAGGATACACATTTATAACAAATCAGATTCCTGTTGAGGACAGAGAAGCTGCTCTGAATCTGATACGGAATGTATTTTCAATTTATAAATATGAACTGGATGAGGATGAGACGTATCAGGTCCTGAAGTCGCTGAAGTTCCCTACAATTGATATATTTCTGGTCCGCATGATCGCAAAAGAAATGCTTTCTTCTTATGATTATTCTGAAATACGGCTGACAGATATGTATGAAAAACTGGCTCTGTCAGAACTTTACGGAGACGAGGAAAAACTAAGAAATGTAGCCGCGGAACTGTACAGATATGTTTTTTCTTCATCCTATAATATGAATACAGCTGAATATAATGGCGCGGTCTGGTCTCTGCCCCATAAACACAATACTTATCTGGAGTTTATGATTGCCCGGTATTTTGCAGATAAAATCCAGAATTACAGGGAAAGCGGAGATTTCAGCTTTTTTGGAACCGTAATGACAGCCATGTCAAACCGTTTCATGGTATCTTTCCTGAAAGATGATTATGGACTGCAGGAGACGCTGCTGAGCTTTATTAAAGAAAATTATGCGGATTTCAATATCCAGCAGAAGAGCAACGCCGCATACTGGCTTGGAAGGATTACTTTTAAAAATTTGTCTTCAGAAGCTGTGGAGATTTTAACAGAAGAGTTTAAGCGGTATAAACCGCTTGTCAAACCGGACAATAGAAATACGCAGGAAAACTGTGATAATCATTTCCTGTTCCGTTCGATCTGTACAGGTCTGCTGTCGCAGGGACAGGTGAATATACTGGACGAATATCTGTGCATTGTTGTTACAAATGATATCGCAAATGCAGTGAACAGGGGCGCTGTCATCGAATATTTCGGCGATAATTATCAGATGGCGGCCCATGACGCATATTATCTTGACACGGATCTGAGTACCGGGGAACAGGCAATCCGTATTCTGGACAGCCGGATCGAAGGGGCTCTTTCAGGACGCAGCGGAAAGTTTGTGGAGAAGGATCTGGTAACGATGCTTACACTGCTGCAGGCGCGGATTCAGAACCGGAAGCAGACACTGAAGTTTGATATCCGGCCGTTTACAGAGAAAGCGCTGGAGTATCTTTCAATTTACCGGACAAGACCTCAGAATGTCACATCCGGGAAACTGCTTTTTTATTTCCGGAGTGTGGAGGAAGATTTAAAAGCATGTCTTGAATCGGACCGGTTTGATGTGGGACCAATGGTATATAATCAGTACAGAGGTCTGAGGCTGATTAAACGTTCTCAGTGGACAGAGAGGAAGATTGAAGATCCGGAAAGTATTTCGGAACATACCTACAGCGCGTGGCTCCTTGCAATGCTGTTCCTTCCTGAAGAGCAGGAGACAGAAGGGTACTCCAAGAGAGAAATACTGGATATGCTTCTGGTTCATGACATGGCAGAAGCTATTGTCGGAGATCAGACCATCAGCCTTTGCGAGCCTACAAAAGAGCTGAAGTCTCAGAATGAAGTACTGAAAAAGCTCTTTCTCAAAGGAACCTATCCGGATATTGCGAATCTGACTCACTATTACAATGTGTGGACCGGATATTACAACGGCATAAATATCAATGCAAGAACTGCCAGGGATATTAATCTTATCCAGACAGTATACACATTCTGCGAATATTACTGTATCTATCCGGATCATTTCCCCGATGAGGATATAAGAAAATGGCTGAGTGAGAAAAATAATCTGAAAACAGATATCGGATATCAGCTGTTTGACAGACTGATTACACAGAATAAAGAATTCGCGGCTGTCTTCGGGGCGCTGCAGCCGGAGAAAAAAGATCTGCAACGGGAATAAGAAGGAAAATGCCGCAAGGGGGCTGGAGGATTACATATATGGAACAACGGGATATACCGGTGGAAACACCGGAACAGGACGAATTTGGGATCGGAAAATATGTGAAGGGCCTTTGCTCTTTTATAAAAAGCAGCGATACGCCCATTACAATTGCCCTGCACGGAGAGTGGGGGAGCGGAAAGACCTCATTTATGAAAATGATGGAGTACTGTCTGTGCTCCCCGAAACTGCCGGAAAGTGAGCGGTATGATGCCATCTGGCTCAATACATGGGATCTGTTTCTGGAAAATGAATACGATGTGGCTGTTAAGAAGCTGCTCTCCAGTCTGTTTTCCCAGCTGGAAGAGCACTTTGAAAAGCTGCACACAAAGAAGAAAAGCGACGAACGCAGAAAACAGATCAGGGAATACCTGAAAGGCGTCTCGAGCGTAATGCTTTCCGCGATCAATATTGAGCTTGAGACATCAGGAAAGGTCCTGGATCAGGTTTTCGGAGGACATGATTTCGCGTCGATCCGGACGATAAAGAAGCAGTTCGAGAACTTTTTAAAAGAAGAGGTGGCGCAGAAGTCAAACGGGGTGACGGACCGGGCTTTTCTTATATTTGTGGATGATCTGGACCGGCTGGAGCCACGGCTTGCGGTAACTTTGCTGGAAGCTCTGAAAAATCTCTTTGACATTGAAAAATGTATTTTTGTTCTGGCCATTGATTATGACGTTGTCACCTTCGGCGTGGAGCAGAAATACGGCAGCAAGAATATGGCCAACCGGAATATCGGACAGGATTTCTTTGACAAGCTGATCCAGGTGCCCTACCGGATTCCCATGTCAAAGTATGACATTCAGGGAATGGTCATGGACAGGCTGAAAAAGATTGAATATTTCGAAAGAGCCTATGACTACGAAAAATATGAAGGCAGGATTATTGAGATATTTCAGCTGGCCACAAATAAAAATCCCAGAGCCATCAAGCGTCTCCTGAACATGCTGCATCTTATGACGGCCATGAATCTGGGTGAAGAAAAACGCCACGCGGAACTGCGGATGATGGAGCTGCTGCTGATGGCTCTGCAGCTGTCCTTCCCGTCGGTGTATTCCCTGCTCAGTAAAAACAATAACCTGGATACATGGAAGATTAATCTGGTTCTGGAAAACCGGGATACTGCCATAAATGACACGGTAAGGGAACAGTATCAGCTGGATGAAGTGTGGAAAGAAGTGATCTATCTTGTCGTTTCCCAGGATGAGGTAGTGCGCCATAATTATTACCGGGTGGCACAGCTGCTGGAGATATATGAGCAGCTGCAGGACCGCTGCTACAAAGTGGGAGAGCGTGTGGAGGACGCGCTGGGAATTGTAAATGTAATATGCGCTGATTCTGAAAAAACCGGTCAGGTCGAATATGACGGAGAGTCTTATGACCGTTCTTCCCAGACCCAGTACCGGCAGGGCGCGAAACTTGTAAATGCCATTGATTTCAGCGGATTCTCCAGAGTGCTGGACGTAGGCTGCGGGAACGGCGCCACCACAATTGATATGTGGAACAGGAACCGGGATATGCATATAAGGGCCTTCGATCTGGCCGGCAGCCAGATCGACATAGCAAATGAGAAATACCGGCAGCTGCTGGAATCGATCCCGGAAGGAACTTATGAAGGGGAAATCAATTTCGACGTAATGGACGCGCTGGATCTGAAGGATAAGGAAATGTATGACCTGGTCTTTTCCAACGCGACCCTTCACTGGATTACAGATGAAAAGCGGATGTACAGACTTCTGTACGAAGCCCTGGAACCGGGCGGTAGGCTGGCTGTGCACCAGGGCGGACACGGAACCTACGCCGGGCTCCATAAAGCGGTCAGACAGGCCATACATAATCTCGGCCTGGATGACAGATACAGGAAATGGATTTTCCCTGCGTTTTATCCCAGAAAAGAAGAGATGAAGCTTCTGCTGGAAGGTGTGGGTTTTACGGAGATCCGGGTGGAAAGCGTCTATTCCGATGAGAAGGATAATATGGATCTGGTAGATAATTTCGCCAATGCCAGCCTGATTTATTATCATATTCCGGCAGTGTCGGACGAGGAATTCGCGGCGATAAAAGCGGAGTATTTCCGGATATGCGAAGCGGAAGAGCCGGACAAGTCGTCCCACCGGTTATATATATTTGCGGAGAGACCGAAAAAGAAAAGGAGAGAAGAGAATGAGGACTGAGTATGTGGGCAAGGTAACCGATGAAAAAGAAAAACAGCAGCTATGGGAGATCCTGTGTGAATGTGATCAGGAGTTCTGGCCGCCGCTGTCAGCGAGGAACAGCTCGGTGCAGAAGGATCTCAGAAGCGGCGCCCCGGCGGAGGAGCAGGCCGGAGACATGGTGCAGAAACCGACAGTCTATTTTGACGAGATGATCGGTCAGGAATTTATTCTTGCCTTTGATGAGGATGGAAATGTAGCAGGCTTTATGACATTCAAAAAGGATTACACCTGTGATGCTCTCAGGGATTTCGGCACATCTCTGTATATTACGACGATCTGTGTAAAAAAGAATCTGCGCAGGCAGCATATCATGAGCGGGCTGTACGACTGCATGGAGACAACAGCAGCAGAAGCATGCGGCTGCCCCCGTATCTCTACCAGAACATGGTCGGAGAATGAAGCCCATATGAAGGGACTTCAGCACAGAGGCTACCGGCTGCTGGCGGTGCTGAAGGATGACAGAGGGCCGGGGATTGATACGGTGTATTATGGAATGGAGCGCTGAGCAGAAATAATACTTTATTTAAGGAGATATTTATTTCCCTGTAAAACGAGTGTATAATTTAATTATGTTTTAATCACATCCTGCTACATAGAAGAGACCCGGGGCATGGCGATGCTGTAATTGGCAGTAAGAATTAAGGGGAAAGGATCAGGGAAAGCGAGGCGATTGTGAATGGTATACTGATAATTTTGAGGATATTTTTGAAATGTTTATGAAAGATGATTTTATCTTTTCATTAGGATTCCAGCTTTATCTGGCAAAAAATAATATAATCGGAGGTAAAAAATTATGGAAAGAATCGCAAGTTTTACAATTAATCATCTGGAACTTTTCCCGGGACTGTATGTTTCAAGAAGAGACCGGCGCGAAGACTGTGCTATCACTACTTTCGATATGAGGATAACCGCGCCGAACAGAGAACCTGTAGTTGATATGCCGGCCCTTCATACCATCGAGCATATGGCGGCCACATATCTCAGGAATTCTGACCGGAAAGATGATATCGTCTACTTTGGACCAATGGGATGCCGCACAGGCTGTTATATCGTTATGTTCGGAGATCTGAATCCGGAGGATATTTATGAACTGGTAATAAATATGTGCGACTTTATTATTTCATATGAAGGAGAAATTCCCGGAGCTCAGCCGGATCAGTGCGGTAACTATTCAGAACAGAATCTGAATATGGCAAAATACTATATCAGAAGGTACCGGGATGATCTGATGACAAATAAGAGATTTTCCTATCCGGATTGATTGAAGAGAAAATATATATGTTTATGCAAGGGAAGGGCTGGCGGAAGCAAAAACCGGCAGGCCTTGTTTTATATTACAGATTTTCTGACGTGACTATTCTGATAAGTTTGTTCCTGCATGAAGGATCATCCGGAATAAAATAAAAATTTTAATCACGGTCTGTTATAATGAATTCCGGCAGTATGAGTAATCAGCAGCAGAACAGGCTTCCTGCCGGATGAAAACCAGATATATGAGGGAGGGCAGCATCATGAAAAATATCTTTGTATCAAGTACATTCCGGGACATGCATGAGGAACGGGACATCCTGCATGAGAGGGTTATGCCGGAATTAAACGAGTATGCCGCCGGTTACGGGGAGAGCGTGTCGTTCTGTGATCTCCGCTGGGGCGTAAACACAGAAGATCTGGAGAGCGAAGAAGGATCCCGGAAGGTTCTCTCCGTATGCCTGGACGAGATAGACCGGTGCAGGCCATATATGCTGGTCATACTGGGAGAACGCTACGGCTGGATCCCGGAGCCGGAAACTATGCTGGCAGCAGAAGAAGGCAGAGAAGGGCTGGATCCGGATGATCTGGAGAAAAGTGTCACCGCGCTGGAAATTGAGTATGGAGCTCTGCGCGGCAAGGGGCAGCTAAGCCGTACTTTGTTCTACTTCCGGGAGTTTGAGGGACCGGCTCCGGAAGGATACGGGCAGGAGGATGCGCTGCATGCCGAAAAGCTTTCGGAACTTAAAGCACGTATCCGGAAACTGGCAGGGGAAAATCTGCACACCTATACCGTAAGCTGGGACAGTGAAAAGCAGGCCCTGAAAGGGATGGAGCAGTTTGCGGCGCAGGTAACGGAAGACGTGAAAAAACTGATGGAAGCAGAGTGGAAAGCGTACGCGGATCTTTCCCCTTATGAAAAGGACAGACGGTTCCAGTGGGATTACGCGCGGCAGAAAGGAGAGCAGTTCCGGGCCCGGGAAGATCTTGTTGAAGAATACATAGAAAAACTGAATCACGGGCAGAAACTTCTTGCTCTGACCGGACCTGCGGGAAGCGGAAAGAGTACCCTTATGGCAAGGCTGGCACTGCAGCTTCGGAATGCAGGAAAAGAAGTCCTGCCGGTGTTCTGCGGGAGCACAGTGTTCTGCAGGAATGCGCTGGATATAATCCGCTATATTGTCCGTTATATAGAAGACCGGTTTTCCCTGCCTCACTTTGAAGAAAAGGCTGACGAAGGCAGCTCGGAAATGAACCGGACGCCGGGGGCGGGCGCAGGAAATGACGGCGGAGAGCAGGGCCGGACGAAGATTGACCGCTGGACAGACCGCATGAAAGACCTGTGCGCATGGTATACGGAAAAAGCAGAAAAGGAACTGGTCATTCTGGTGGACGCGGCAGATCAGCTGACTGCAGATGAAGCAAGAGAACGGCTTCGTTTTATTCCGCCGGATCTGTCAGACAAGGTAAAGGCCGTGTGCTCTTTCCTGGATACATTCCATCCTGAATATTACAGCGGGCCGGAAGAGACGGAGACGGTGCTTCCGCTGGCGGAGACGGATAAAAGAGAAGTTGTGAAAGGAATCCTTTCCTTCCTGAGAAGAGAACTGTCGGAACCCGTAATCGACAGAATTGTGGGGAAGAAGGGAGCGGCCAGTCCGCTGTATCTGAGTCTGACTGTGCAGCGGCTGGTGATGATGGATAAAAGTGATTTCGAAAAAATTGTGGAGCAGGGCGACGGAATCGATGCGATTACGGCGCGGCAGCTGGAAGTGGTGGACAGTCTGCCGGAGAACCTGGATGAACTGTGCATGGATATCGTACACGCGGCATCCGGGAAGCTGGGAGGATACCTGGCAGAGATGGCGGCACAGTATATCGCGTTATCCAGATACGGCCTGAGAGAGAAAGATCTGGAAGGAATACTGACTGCCAGGGGACTTAAATGGAACAGTCTGGATTTCACCCTCTTTATCCGGTATATGAAGAGCTTTTTCCTGTTAAGAGACGACGGAAGATGGGACTTTACCCACAGGAGTATCCGGGAAGGCTTCCGGAAACACAGCGCGGACGCGAAAAAACTGCACCGGGAAATTCTGGAATATTTAAAGAAGCTGGATGTCCGGGATGAGATGCGTGTGGGCGAGACCGCGTATCACTGTTATGGGGCGGACGACAAAGAGTATTTTATAAGATATGTCAGTGAATATGAATACCAGAAGAATATCATAGGTCCGGCGGCAAAAACTGCATACGAGATATCTCTGCAGGACGGCGGAGAATGGCTGTGCGGGGCAGTCAGGCGGGGGGAAGAACTTCAGGCGGATCGTAAATTTACAGCGTTTCTTATTTTTGATGTGAAAGAGAATTTCAGTAATTCCCGGAAGGAGCTGGAGATTCAGCTGAAAGTATTTTCCGCGGCTGCGGATCTGGCTTATATCCAGGCAGAAATGCAGAATGACAGTGCGGATCCCGGCAGTCTGCCCGGTTTGAAAAAGAAATGGAATAATGAGATCGGAGGAAATTATCAGGAGCTGTACGAGGTATACAAAAAGACCATAAACGATATCTCTGGTACAGGCTGCTCTGACGGCCGGGAACTGTGCGAGGTATACGAAAAAGCCCTCCGACGGCAGCAGGAGAACCGGGAAACGAAGCGGGATGTAATCAGCCTGTGTAATTTGGGTGTCAGTTATGACAATATTGCCCAGGTATATGTAGAACTGGGCGGAGCGGAAAATTTACAGAAGGCCCTTGAAATATACGAGAGGAGCCTTCGGATAGCGGAATTTACGGCAGAAAAAGATCCTTCGGAAGAAAGAAAGCGCGAGCTGAGCATAAGTTATAACAACGTGGGCAGAGTCTGCCAGAAACTGGGCGGTGAGCAGAACTTCCGGAAAGCATATGAGATGTATGAAAAGGGGCTTCGTATAGCAGAAGCTCTGGCAGAAAAGCATGGAACCGCGGAGAGCCTGGAGGATCTGGTTATAAGTTTTCACAGAATGGGAGATGTGTACTCGAATCTGGGCGGTGAGAAGGAATTTCAGACAGCACAGGAGATGTATGAGAAAGCGCTTCATATAGCAGAACCTCTGGCTGCAAGAGTGAAGACAGCACGGGGCTGGCGTCTTCTGAGCATCAGTTACAATAAAGTCGGGGAAATCTGTGAAAAGAGGGGAGGAGCGGAAAACTTCCGCAGGGCATATGAAATGTATGAGAACGGCCTCCGTATAGCGGAGTTTCTGGCAAGGGAGCCGGGAACAGCAGAATATCTCAAAGAACTGAGCTTCAGTTATATGAGAATGGGAGGCGCATATGAAAAATCAGGAAGAGCAGAGGATCTTCAGAAAGCGTATGTGATGTATGAAAAAAGCCTGGAAATCCGACAGATGCTGGCAGAGAATCAGAAAAATGCAGAAAGTCAGCGGGAGCTGCTTATGAGCTATTCGTTAATGGGTGACATATGCGGGAAAACAGGCGGAGCGGCGAATTTTCAGAAAGCCCGGCAGATGTACGAAAAGAGTGTTCAGCTTGCCGAAATGCTTGCCGCAAAGCTGGGAACAGAAGAGAGCCTGAGGGATCTGAGTGTAAGCTGGACCAAAATGGCGGAGATATGCGAAAAGCAGGGAGGACAGGAGGATCTGAAGCTGGCCTGGGAGTTATATAACAGGAGTCTGATAATCCAGTCGGAACTTGCAGAGAAACAGAAAAGTATTCAGAGCTATACGGACCAGATTATAGGCCTGTACCATGTGGCCTGTCATCCAATGACAGAACCTGGTGTAAGCAGGCAATATTTAGAACAGATGTGCTCCATATCGGAAATGCTGTACCGGCAGACACAGAGCCCGAGATACAGACAGTTTATTGAGATTGCGAAAGCCATGCTGGCAGAGCTGCAGCCGTATTTATAAGAAACGGAGTATCAGAGCTGCCAGGCGGCATTTCCCTGCGGCCGATTGTCATTTCCTATGATTCAGAGTATAATTAGCAATGTTATTATCTGAGGATTCTGAGAGGAATGAGAACAATGAAAACAATGAAGTACGATATTTTCATCAGCTACCGGCGCGACGGGGGAGATACTCTTGCGCAGCTGATCTATGACCGGCTTACAGACAGGGGATACAGTGTTTTTCTTGATATTGAGTCTCTGAGGTCGGGGAAATTCAACGAAAAGCTTTTTTCCGTGATTGACGAGTGCCGGGATGTAGTCGTTATCCTTCCGCCGGGTTCCCTGGAACGCTGCCGCAACGAGGGAGACTGGCTGTTCCTGGAACTGACCCATGCGCTGCAGGAGCGGAAAAATATTATTCCGGTTATGATGAAGGGATTTGAGTGGCCGGATGATATGCCGGAAGGTCTGGAGGAGCTGCCAAATTTTAATGGGATTCAGGACAGCAAAGACTACTTTGACGCGGTTATCGATAAGATGACCACACTGCTTCAGAGCCGTCCGGCGCTGTTCGGATCCGTGAGAAAGAAACTGCATAAAAAGAGACCTCATTTTGATATCAGGACAAAGATAAAGAGAAGGAAAAAGCTGCTTATCGGCCTTGGAGTGGTGACGGCCGCGGTGATACTGGCAGCAGCGGCGGCCCTGTATTTCCCGAAGAGACATCAGGAACAGCAGCTGGAGGCCGCGTCTGAGGATGTTGATATTATGATATATCCGGGAGACGATATGAGCGCGTCAGAATATTATGACGCGCAGGAGACACTGAAGCAGCGGTTTGATATACTTGCGGACGGCGTGGATTATGAATATACGGTGAGAGATGATACGATTCATGTAGTCATACCGCAGGAAGTGTTTCATGAAATAAACCCGGAGACGGCTCTGAGATGCTATGTTACCCGGCCCGGCAAACTGAGTATAACCGGCGGATACAGCAGCGGGAACGCTGAGGAAGGAACAGGAGAGCCGGCGGCGGAAGACGGACAGTTTGTTGATGTAAGCCGGGACGATATCACAGGTCTGGAGAGAAAGACAGCAACCGGTGAGGAACTTCAGACAGACAGGATTACGAAAGGAACAGGCAGATTTGAAAGCTCGGAAGAGTATCAGTATTTTGAGATTACATTTTCTGATGAAGTATGCGGCAGAATGCGGGAACTGTTCGGAGAACAGGAAGTATATTATCTGTCACAGGATATAGAGGAAGCAGGAAGCACTAATTCTTATTATTATCAGATACTTGCGTCAGACTCGCCCGATACATTTTATATTATTGATTATTATCAGGAGGACAATATTTACAACCTGGTAGAGTTTAATTATCTGCATGAAACGTTTGGCAGTTCGTTCCTTTTTAACTGTGTGCTTCCGGTTGAATGGGAAGCCATGTCCGAAACGGAGGATCCGGGAGAGAACCAGTGCGATATATGGGACATTGAACAGCCATATGTAACGATGCGGTTCGGATGCTATACAGAGGAAATCTCCGCGGGAGAGATGCAGGACTACACGGCAAGTCTCAGGAGGCGTCTGGATGCACTGGACATGCCCTACGCCATCGGCAGAACGATAGATCCGGAATTTGATTACGGCCTGACGATAAGGACAGGGACAGAGCATATCGGAGAGGATATTATAGAACTGATGTTTTCCTCTTTCGGACTGAGCGTGGAGGGAACGTATTACGATGTGATTGGCAGGTATGATATCGAAGATCTGGAATACGAGGAAAAGGCTGACGGTACATATCAGTTTTCCCTGATACTGAACGAAGATTTTGAGAGCGAATGGAATATGGAGAAATATGAGACAGCGATAGAAGAGATCACCGCATCGGAAAATCATACGCTGTATCTGATGGCTGACAGCGGATACAGAATGGCGGAGGCAGATGTCACCGAAGATGTAGACGGAACCAGAATTACATTTGATAACCTGTCTTTTCTGGGACTGGACACGATCAGTGAGGATGATCTTTACCTTCTGGATCTGCTGAAAGAACTGGCGCAGACGCCTGAAATGTCAGCCGGAGATACGTCCTACTTTCTGACAAGGTACAGAATAGACGGAGAGAATGACGAGGAGTTTGACATAACATCTGTTGCGGAAAAAGTGGTGGAAAATGAGCGGGAGGCAATCCGGTCCGTCTGGCCGGACGCGGATGTGACAGGGCATTACGCAGGATACAATGACACAATCAATGCAGAGCTGGATCTGGAAGCAGATGAGACATTTCCGCAGAAAGCAAATGAAGCAATTCAGAAAATATACAGCGCAAGCGGGCTGGCGTCAGGCGAAATAGATTATATGAATATTACGATTTATGCCGGAGAAGACGGAAGGATTTCTTTTACAATAGATTCCAGTAACAACTACCATTATATGGTCTATTCCGGATCTTATTCAGGGGAATCCATAAAGCCTTATCAGGAAGAATTTGACCGGATTCTGCAGAACGATCCGTTTTATACGGAAACGGTAAGAAAAGCATCCGACACTGCATGGTCCTATTATTATGACTGACAGAGCGGCACTGCAGCCGCGCTGTCTGTAAATGTTGCAGAGAAGAAATACAGCCTGCCGGTGGGAAACTGCCGGCAGGTTTAAGTTTATTTAGCGTTTCGTCAGATGGGCGAGAAGCTCATCATAAACAAATTCCACAGAAGCACGGCGCACTTCATTCCGGCCGATATTGCCGAAATACCGGGTGCGGCTCCAGGTTTCGTCTCCGATTACAAATCCAAAGCATACCATACCCACCGGTTTCCCGGGAGTGGCGCCGCCCGGCCCTGCGATGCCGGAAATGCCCACGCCCGTCTCGCAGTTCATTTCCCGGGCGATTCCCCGGGCCATGGCGGAGGCCACTTCTTCGCTGACCACACCGTAGTCTCGGATCATTTCTTCCGGGACATGGACATATTTTGTTTTTATCTCGTTGGCATAAGTTACGATAGAGCCGTCAATGACCCCGGAGGCTGAGGCAACATTAATCAGCCGCGCCGCGGCAAGGCCTCCTGTGCAGGACTCCGCAAAAGCAATATGCAGTCCCCGCTCCGTCAGTATATGCACCAGTTTTTCTTCTTTTGTTTCAGAAGGAAAAACGACGGGCTTCGGAGCAAAATGAATTTCTCTGACAATATCTTCAATATCACTTCTGCTCCGGATCTCCCTGCAGCAGATGTTATTTTCCCCGATCAGGCGGCGCAGGGTTACAATACCGGCATGATGGAAGCTTTCCCCGCCGGAGGAACCGCAGTAAGCGCTCAGGACAATGGGGCGGATTCCCTTTTCAAACAGATCCGCGGCGCTGGAGAGAACACAGCATTCCGTATCCGCGCCGGCGACAAAGAGATATTCCGGGAGTGTTCCTTCATTCAGTTCCGTCAGTGCCTGAATCAGATTGTCGTTGACGGCGGAATAATGGGATTTTTCCACCACCCGGTCCGCGTAAGTCTCAACAGAGCCTGCCAGTTCCTGTTCCTCATCCGTAGTCAGAAGATCCCATCCCATCAGTCGGCTGATGGGGCTGCCGGGATAATTTCTGTACTTTGTGGCGATTACAGCGTCGAATGCCTCTGCCTGCAGCAGATTTTCGATACGGCTGAGGGCCGCCCTGGTCATTTCATTTGATATAAATCCATTCTGAATATCCACAACTAATAAAATATTTTTCACAGTATCAACTTCCTTTCGCTATGATCCGGATGCAGACAGAACTGTTTTGCCGCGTCCGCTGAAGATACTCCTTTATTATATCCACATTACGGCCTTAAAACAATTCGCTTGTTTTACTTTCCGGGGGAGTATGATATATTTTACATAGAGTTGACAGAAATCCTCCGTCTTCTGCAGGCGGAGAAAACAAGAAGACCGGCGCCGGAACGCATGGGGAGTCCTGCACCGGGACGTATAGGGAGTCCTGCACCGGAACGTATGGCCAGGCCCGGCTCTGCAATGCGCGCTGCTCCCGGCCGGCTGCTTCAGGAAGAAAGAACACGGGCGGAAATCAGCAAAGTATATTTTTCAGCAGTTGCGCCCAGGACATTTAAGAAGAATGAATATACTATGGTGCATCTTGCCATGTATGAAAAGGAGTTCAGGAATATCGTAGATGAGATAAAGGCAGATTATGATACAGACGTAAAAGAGACAAAGTCAGGAGCTCTGAAAGTGACAGAAGAGGATGCTGTCAGAGTAGTGCTTTCGTCGCCGGATGCCGAGATTGAAGACAATGAAGAAGTGCAGATCTGGCAGGGAGAGTATCTGATATTTGATTTTGCGGTAAAACTGCCGGCAGATTTCGCCGGAAAACAGATTCTGTTTACAGCGGCTGTATATATAAATGACATCATTGCCACAAAGCTTAAATTCCTTGCAAAAATATCTTCCTGGCGGCAGCAGAAGATCAGGACTGACAGAGAAGATATTCTGTCGGCTTTTGTTTCCTATGCAAGTCAGGACAGAAACCGGGTGGCAAGAATTATTCAGGGGATGAGAAAAGCACGCCCGGATATGGATATCTTTTTTGACGTTGAGAATCTGAGAAGCGGGGAAAGCTGGCAGAATGCCCTCCGGTCAGAAATTGACAGAAGGGATATTCTTTTCCTGTGCTGGTCGCATTTTGCAAGACAGTCAAAATGGGTGGATACAGAGTGGCGATACGCGTTCAGCCATAAAGGTGAAGACTGCATTGAACCAATCCCTCTGGAATCACCCAGTGTCTGCCCTCCGCCGGAAGAACTCAGCAGGAAACATTTTAACGATAAGATGCTTTTTATAATTAACGGGGGAAATGCGGAGGATTTTTTGAGACAGGGGTATCCGGGAGATGAGGGGAATGGATAGAAGATTTAATTTCCGGCAGACTGCCAGCCGTCATAAAAAGAGAATATACAGAGATTAACGGAGGTAAGTATGATATATGCGGTCAGCGATATACATGGATGTTACGAACAGTACCAGGAGATCCTGGACAAAATAGGGCTTTCCGATGCGGATACGCTGTATGTGCTGGGAGATGTATTGGACAGAGGACCTCAGCCGATCCGGATACTGGAAGATATGGCCGGAAGGTATAACGTTATCCCGATCATAGGAAATCATGAATACATGGCGTTATCGGTATTGAAAAGTCTTATGACAGAAATAAAAAGCGATAATTATGATAAAGTGCTGGACCAGAATTTTATGGAGAAGTATCAGCACTGGATTAAGGATGGGGGACAGATTACCCTGGAACAATTCAGGAAGCTGAATCCTGATGACAGAGAATTTCTTCTGGAATATCTGGAGGAATTTCAGCTGTACGAAGAGTTCACTCTGAATGGCAGCAGGTATGTTCTGGTACACGCGGATATTGCCGCAGAGAATAAAGACAGGCCGCTGGAGGAGTATGGAATAGAAGAACTTATCTTTACCCGGGCAGATTACAGCCGAATATACAGCGATTCCTATTATCTGGTTACAGGCCATACGCCCACATTCAGAATAGACGCGGAATGTGCCGGGAAGATTTACCGGAAAAACCGCCATATTGCATTAGACTGCGGCTGTATATACGGAAGACCTCTGGGCGTATACTGCTTTGATACAGGAGAATGCATTTACAGTTCAGAGAGCGGAAGGAAAGACTAAGAATTCCTCCGGCAGATCAATACTTTAGGAACAATTAAGAACAGAACCTATAAACAGGAAGCATCCCCCCGGATTTTGGAGGACTGCTTCCTTTTTTGATGCCCGGGCGGCCGCTTATCCTGTGCCGGATCCCGCCGTCCCCTGCCTTGAAAAAAATAAGTTTTTCTCCTTGTGTTATAAATTGATTATCAAATGACGGCGATTGTTTTCAAGAAAGGAGAATTTACTATGGGTAAATCAGCAAATACATTTACAGGTGAAAGCTTTGATTTCTTTGGTTTTCTGGAAAACGGACTGCTTGGCGATAAGATTTCCGTTCTTTTTGACGCGGACAGCAATATGGGCAGGATTATTACGATGATCGCCGCGTTTATTATTGCGGCGGCGGTACTGATGATTGCCGCCGAAAATTTAAGAGCTGCAGTTATATTTCTCTCGGTATCATGCCTCCTGCTGACCGCAGCCGGCGGAATCGGGAGCGCGCTGGCCCGGACAGCTGTATTTGCGGCGGCGGCAGCGGGAATGGCCGGAATATTTACTGCGTTAAGAGGACGTGAAAATACTATGAAACTGATAAAGGATGCGGTATAATATTTTCATCAGGGAAAAAGCTGCAGTACAGATATAAACAAACCTGGAATCAGCAGAACAGGAGGATGAGACAATGGAAACCATGGAAAGATTTCTGGCAGAATATATCCAGGAAATTATCAGAAATTATCCCCAGGACCGGGATGGACAGAGATTTCAGCAGACGTACTTTCAGTATATTTCGTCCGGAGAGCTTTCTTTTTCATACCGCTGGTGTATTCTGACGTATAATGTCGGAATGTTTTTCAAAATAAACCGGAGAGGAGACTATGCCGAGCAGATTTTCAAATACCTTATAGATGTCTATGACAGGAAGCTGCATGATCAGACAGAGCGCGCCCGGTATATTGGGCTGGCAGGAGAAGCATACGACAGTCTCGCCGGTGTCTATGATGAGAAAAACGATAGGCTCAGGGCTCTGCCGGCGCTTACGCTGGCTCTTACCTGCTATGCGGAAGCCGCACAGACGGACCGGAATTATCTTGTGTATGCCGCGTCGGCAGGATACGGCCTGGGCCTGATTCAGCTGAGAAGCAAAAACGTGATTGAAGCGGAGAAAATATTTAAGGATGCTGTCCGGAGCTTTCGGGGCTGTATGAGTGTGCCCGGAGTTGACAGAGCACAGGCGACGGTGGGACTGCTCAAAGTATTAAATTCCCTCGGAACTCTGCACTACAATCAGAAGAAAGTGTCTGAAGCCTGGAACTGTCACAGTGAAGCCGCGAAGGTTTTTGAGGAAGCCCGGAACGCAGGTCTGGTAACAGATAGGGCCATGTCTGTTATGGCGGATGTGTACGGCAATATGGGAAATGAATATGCGGATTTTGGTGACTACGCTTCCGCGCGCATGTATTACAATGCGGGATTGAGGTTCTGCGACGTTCTGGAAGGCAAGATGCCGTCCATCAGCCAATCGAGAAGAGCAATTGAGCGCAACATGGCAACTTTGCGGTAAAAAGCAGTTGCCTGCCTGAGGACGGCATGAAATTCAGAGAGGATCATGCCCGTACAAAATAGATCAGAATTGTCAGGGAGGACAAAAAATGAGTGAAATAGCAAAGAGCGGCCTTTTGGAGTACATTCTTGAAAACGCGGAGGAGCAGGCAAAGAGGGATGGCAGAAGGACGACTGCTGAATATGTGCTTTTCAACTGTTTTGAAGCGTGCGTGCTTTACGGAGACAGGACCGCGGAGAAGGCGGGAGTTGAAAAAGACGAGATACGCAGGGTGAAGGAACTGTTTGAAGGCAGTAAAATTAATAATGACATATGCGTCAGAATTCTCGAAAACCTGAAAAAGCAGGAGAGTTCCTATATGGACGGCGTTATGTACAGCAAGCTGCTGATAAATACGCAGATGCATGCGGAAAAAGAAAACGCGGCAAGCCTGACAGCAGACAGAATTCTTCAGGCAATTCTGAATGAACCGTCTCAGATTATCCGTGACGTCCTTCAGAACTGGGAAGAAGTCGATAGCGATGATGAGCTCCCCTGGGATCTGGATGATATGGACGCGATGTGGAGCGAGGATGCGGACAGGGATGCGGACGGTGAAAGCCGGGAAAAAGAGCAGGAGGCCGGGCGTAAAGACGCGGAATTCCTGAAAGATCTGACCAGAAAGGTAAAAGAAATGCAGTCCGTTCTTTCCGCTCAGGTTCTGGGACAGGAGCATGCGGTGAGCACATTTGTGTCCGGATATTTTCAGTCTCAGATTATGCTCCGGTCTGATCCGTTCCGCACAAAACCGGGAGCCACATTTCTGTTTGCCGGCCCGCCGGGAGTCGGAAAGACGTTTCTGGCAGAAAGAGCCGCAGAGGTACTGGGGCTTCCGTTCTGCCGGTTTGACATGAGCGAGTATGCGGACGGCGGCGCGGTGACTGAATTCAGCGGAGCGGCCCAGACATTCAGAGGAGCAAAACCGGGAAATGTCACTTCTTTTGTATATGACAATCCCAGGTGTCTGCTTCTGTTTGACGAGATCGAAAAGGCAAATATTGATATTATCCATCTCTTCCTTCAGATCCTTGATGCCGGAAGACTCCGGGATAATTATATGAATAAAGAAGTCTCTTTCCGGGACGCGGTGATCATACTGACAACAAACGCGGGCCGCAGGCTTTATGAGGAAAGCCGGGAGAAAAATCTGTCTGGTATTCCGCGTAAGACAATTATCCGGGCTCTGCGGGAAGAAGTCAGCGAGAGAACCAGGATGCCGGCCTTCCCTGCTGCCATCTGTTCCCGTTTCGCCGCGGGAAATGTAGTAATGTTCAATCATATGGAAGCCCATACTTTACGCCACATCGCGATGAGATACCTTGGGCAGAGTGCCGCGGCGGTAAGCGAGGCATTCGGGCTGGAGATCGGGATTGATAAAGAAGTGGCGACAGCGCTTCTTTTCTCAGAAGGCGGCAACGCGGACGCAAGAATGGTAACGGGAAGGGCAGAGACATTCCTCAACGCGGAACTGTTTGAACTTTTCCGTCTGATGGCGTCCGAAAGCAGCTCTTATAAGATTGACAGACTGAAAAAAATCCGGCTGTCGGTTAATCTCTCTGAGAGTGACCCGGAAATTACAGAGCTGTTTTATCCAAAACGGCAGAAGGATATCCTTGTATTCGCTCCTGAGAAGACCCTGGAGGGAGAAACGGTTCAGTCTGAAAAATGCGTGATTCATTCCGCCTGCGAACCGGAGGCCGCCGGAAAAATCCTTAAGCAGGAGGAGATTGCCGCGGTCTTTATTGAACCCGCTGCCGAAGGAGGAAGCGCAGGGAAAAAATATCTGAATATCGAAGATGTTTCTTCACCATACATGGAGTTTTACCGTTACATATGTACGTCACGGCTGTCTGTTCCGGTCTATATCCTGCAGACAGAAGAAACCGTGCTGAGCGAGGAAGAAAAAGTTTCCTTTATGAGAACGGGAGCCAGGGGCATATGTATCTCAGAAAAAGGGAAACTGGCAGAGAAGATTGCGGAAGTATGTGAAAGACTTCATCAGCAGGAAAGCATGGATACTCTTGCCAGATATAATAAAGTGCTCAGTTTTGACAGCGCCCAGCAGATTCTGGATGACGGAGAAACAGCGGAAATCAGCTTTATTAATTTCGGTCTGGGCTATGCCCTTGACGCGGACGACAGGAAGAAGGTTCTGGCAGATGTGTCAAAACCGGAGCTTACTTTCGATCAGGTTATCGGCGCGGAGGATGTAAAAGAAGAGCTGAAATTCTTTGCGGACTATCTGAAGCATCCGCGGAAATATGTGAAGAAAGGCCTGAGACCGCCGAAAGGAGTTCTTCTCTACGGACCGCCGGGAACCGGAAAGACTATGCTTGCCAAAGCTATGGCGGCAGAAGCGGATATGACCTTCATTACGGCAGAGGGAGGCCAGTTCCTCAAAAAATATGTAGGAGAGGGCCCGGAGGCGGTTCACGATCTGTTCCGCACGGCGAGGAAATACGCTCCGGCTATTCTGTTTATTGATGAAATCGATGCCATCGGAAAGCCAAGAACCGGTGACCGGACACAGAATATCGGCAGCGAGGTTCTCAATGCTCTGCTGACGGAAATGGACGGATTCCGCAATGCCGAAGCGGCGTCAGTCTTTGTACTTGCGGCCACCAATTTTGACGTAACAGGAAACGGACCTGCCTGCCTCGATGCGGCTCTTGTAAGAAGATTTGACCGCAGGATAAAGGTAGAACTGCCAAACAGCGATGAGCGCAGACAGTTCCTGGAGATGAAATGCCGTGCAGGGGCGGCCTTTTCCGTCAGCCAGGAGAAGATTGACAACATTGTTGCCAGAAGTACGGGCATGAGCCTTGCGCTGCTGGATTCTGTCCTTGAGCTGAGCCAGAGAAGCGCGGTGAGATGCCAGTCGGACTGCGTTACAGATGAGATACTGGAAGAAGCCTTTGAGACATACAACAGCGGCCGGGAAAAGAAATGGGATCCGCGGCAGCTTGAGCGCACAGCCCGGCATGAAGCAGGACACGCGCTGCTCTGCTGGAAGAACGGGGAAATGCCGGCTTATCTTACCATCGTGGCCAGAGCAGATCACGGCGGATATATGCAGCAGGAGAGCAAAGAAGACAAAGGCGTGTATACAAAAGCGGAACTGCTGGGCCGGATCCGCACCGCGCTTGCCGGAAGAGCCGCGGAAATCGTCTGCTACGGGGAGGAGGAAGGCATCACGACCGGCGCCAGCGGAGACCTTCAGACTGCAACCGGTCTGGCCAGGTATATGATCTGTTCCTGCGGTATGGACGAGGAAGCCGGGATGAGCGTGATCGGAAAAGAAGAGCTGGCCCAGGCCGGACTGAATGAAACGATACGGAAAAAAATAAATAAGATCCTTGCGGAAGAACTAAAAAATGCGGAAGCGGTTATCCGGGAAAACAGGGAGATCCTGGATACACTTACCGAGGTGCTTATGAAAGAAAATCACATCGACGGAAACCGCATGAAACAGATCTTTGAAAATGCCAGGTAATCTGTATGAACCAATAAAAAAGAAGGAGGATGAAAGGATGGAAAAATACAGAAAGGAAGCGGAACAGACCTTTGATACTTTTTGCGGTCTGCTGGATCACATCGGATGGAAGTACAGGGCGGACAGGAATAGCCTGGGTATATCGACCGGCGCCTCAGGAGAGGATCTTCCAATGGAGATTGTCCTGAGATTCAACCCGGCTATCGGACGTTTTTTCCTGATGTCCCAGATGCCGGTGACAATGAAGGAAGAGAAAAGGATTGATGCCGCGCTTGTTGTGAACGAATTCAATAAAGACAAGAAGCTTGGCGCTTTTGACCTGGACTTTGAAAGCGGAAGGATTTTTTTCAAAGTTACCCAGTGCTTTGTCGGATGCAGAGTAAGTGAAGAACTGTGCAGTTTTCTTCTGCAGTTCTCACTGAAGTTTATTGACGATTATAATGACAAGTTTCTGATGCTCAATAATGGCCTGATTTCGACAGAACAGTTTCTGGCTGCTGTTAAATCATAATTACCGGGAGGAAAAGCTATGGATGAATCAAAAAAATATGAGAAGGCATTAAATGTATATAATGTACTGCTGGCCACGCTGGATGATATGAAGTGGACATATGAGAAGAATGATAAAGAGCTTACAGTGACATATACGGTAACGGGAGAAGATATACCGATGACGTTCTATATGATTGTTGATCCGGGCCTGCAGGCTGTGCGCTGCTTCTCATTCCTTCCGGTAACATTTCCGGAAGACAGGCGGGTTGACGGAGTGATCGCGTCATGTGCCGCAGGATGCGGGCTGTATGAAGGGAAGTTTTTCTGCAGTCTGCAGGATGGAAGGATTGTTTTCAATTCAGCGTCATCCTTTATGGGATGCGAAGTGAACGGACACTGGTTCGCCGCGATGATGGGGCTGGCTCATCAGATGGTAGATGAACAGAACGACAGATTCCTCATGCTTTCAAAAGGCATGATAACGCTGCAGGATTTTATGACAAAAAAGTAAATCTGTGAAAAACAGGCGGAAGCGTTTCCGGCGGAAAAGAGGACGCTTCCGCCTTTTTCTGTCTGAAAAGCAGTTGCGGCAGGGAATAGCAAAATACAGGCATCTGTTGTATAATTGAAATGTGTTTATTTATTCAAAGAAAATGTGCATCTGCACCAGGAGGGGACTATGCGGAAAGCGAAAAAGAAAGCCACAGTCGTACAGGCATACAGACTCGGAGAAGAGAATGATATGGTGGAAGAACTGACGGCAGAAGGAGAGATAAAGGTTAAGGGCGACGGCAGTTTTGAAGTATTTTCCCGGGAGGCAAAGGACGGAACCGGGGAGATCGCGCACGCGGGGGATTATATTAAACTGGATTCTTCGGGAAAACCGTATCCGAACAGCGCGGAATTTTTCGAAAAAAATCACAGGCATCTGGCACGGGAATTTTATGAACAGAAGTCAGAGGTTTTTCCGGTCTGGATGGCCGGAGACGACATGGGACCGGAGATAAAGTTCCTTATAGAGCATAAACAGCTCACATTTCACGAGGAAGATCCGGAAAAGTATTTTCAGGCCCCTCTGTGGGGGGCGGACCTGTCGGCGAAGAAAGACGCGGTAATTGTATTTTACAGCATAGAGAGGGACGGGAACGGGAAGATCCTGGACGCGGAGTTTAATTTTGTGGCCCGTGATGAATTCGATAAGACATATGAACTGCTGTAATACAGGCGGTTGAGACAGGAATGGGATGAGAAAGGGAACCGAAGATGAGTGAGATAAAATATGATGCGTTTATCAGTTACAGCCACAGCGAGCCGGACGCATATGTAGCTGAAAAACTTCATACTATGCTGGAACATTATCATATATCAAAAAAACTGCAGAAGATTTCAGGGAAAAAGAAAATTGAGCGTGTGTTCCGTGACCGGGAAGAACTTCCCCTGTCGTCGGATCTTGCGGCAAATATCCGGGAGGCGCTGGAGAATTCCGAATTCCTGATTGTAGTCTGCTCTCCCAGGGCGGTTCGTTCCGAGTGGGTACAGAGAGAGATTGAGACCTTTCTGGAAACACATGAAAAAGACAAAGTATTAACACTTCTGACAGAGGGGGAGCCGGAGGAAGTGTTCCCGGAGGTACTCTGCTATAATGATGAGGTTGTCCTCAGGGAAAACGGGGAGAAAGAAGTCGTAAGAAAAAAAGTTGAGCCAATGGCGGCGGACATCAGAGGCAGAACCAGGAAAGAGACAGAGAAGAAATTAAAAGAGGAGTTTCTCCGCATTCTGGCGCCTATGCTTTCCTGTACATATGACACATTAAGGCAGCGGCATCGGGAGTACAGGTTCCGGAGAATTATCGCTGTGACCGGCGCTGCCGCAGTGCTGGCCGTGATGTTTACAGTGTATGCCTTTTATCAGGCGTCTGTATCGGAGGGACGATATCAGGAGGCACGGCGGAACCAGGCAAGGTATCTCTCGGAAATATCCGGAGAACTCCTGGCGGAAGGCGACAGGGAGGGAGCGCTTCAGACAGCGCTGGCTATTGCTCCGGAAGGGGATGCGGAGGGGCCGGTTGTACCGGAACAGATGTATGCGCTTAACAATGCTCTGTATTCCTATGATAACAATAACAAGATTAAATTCAGGCCGGCGTATTCCGCAGAGCTGGACGGGGAGACAAGCGGCATGTATTTTGCAGGGCGGCTCAACTCAGAAGAAACAGGGTATTTCTGTGTGGATATGCTTGGAAACGCGTATGTGATCAATCCGGAGAACGGAGAATGCATCTGGAAAATCAGTCCGGGAGATATACAGGACCTGGAGGAAAATGCAGGATTTAACTCGTTTATTCCTGTCTCTGAAGAGACGGCGGCTGCAGTTTCAGGACGCAGTATTGTTTATGTGAACTGGCAGGAAAAAGAAGTGCTCCGTACAATAGAAGCAGAGGAGACTCTTACTGACGAATCAAACATATCTGCAGTTTATGGAACTCGTTTCGCACTTACAAACGGAAGTAAAGTATGGGTCTATGATCTGGAAAACGGGCAGCTTCTGCAGGAGACACAGTATAGTGAAGAAAATGGCCAGGACTATATATCTCATTCCCTTTCCTTTTCTGAAAACGGAAGTCTGCTGGCTGTGGGAGTTGCTGCAGACTATCTTGACACTGAGGTTCAGAAGGGGCTTCTGGTTCTGGATGTGGATGACGGCAGTGTACGGATGTTTTCTCCGGAAGAGACAGCAGAGGTATGTTTTATAGGGAATGATCAGATAGCTGCTATTCAATACCGTTATATTGACAGAACAGACCGGCTGGATGAAGTAACAAAGCGCAGCTATACGCTTTCTCTCTATGACGCGGCAGACGGAAGCGTCATATGGACGTCAGAACTCTGCGATACAGAGGCAATGAATAATCCAACCGGCCTGACCGTGGAAAACATGGAAGTAGACGGCCGGACAGAAGATATTCTTGTATCTGTGGTCAAAGACCGTATCTTTCTCATACATCCGGACAGCGGGGAGATCTTTCAGGAGAGGAGTTATCCGGAAGATATAGATGCAGTAAGCAGATATGATGAAACACGTCTTCTGGCAGGACTGACAGACGGCCGGGTTATGATATGCCTGACAGGGCAGATGACTACAGAATATGAGGCCTGCAGTATAACTGCGGCGACATCCGGATTTGTTTTCAGTCAGAAAAATGATAAAGTGATCCTGCCGGTGACAGGAAGCCGGAGGATCGTTTTCTGCGGAATATTTCAGGACAGTAATATGACAGGGCTGTCAATGGAAAGCGATATCAGTACAGTCGAATATCATACCGTGACTGACGGAGATGCGGAAGAAACATACCGCTGTGTTATATATGCAGACCCGGACAGTATTTATGAAACAGAGCTGGCAGTATATGCCGCCGGAAGTGCGGAGCCGGTATATGAATTCAGCAGTCCGGAAGAGGAGGAATGGATTGTGCGGACGGATATTCAGGATGTGGGAGGAAAAACCTATATTTTTATTCTGACAAATTCCGGAACACAGCGGCTGACGATTGCTGATATGGATACCGGAGAGTGTGTTTCCGAAGTCAGAAGCGGAGAGGAAGAGGTCTGGGGAGCGATCAATTATACATTTTTCCACACAGCTGATCAGATACTGCTGTACAGCGGAGACGTTTTTGCTGCCGCGGATATTACAGCAGAGGGGATCACGTTTCCGGACAAAGAGACGGAAGGGATCGATATGGGCGGCTTTTCTGCTTCCGAAGCGGAAATATCCGCAGACGACAGATATATTCTCTTTTTTGACCAATACAGCGAGAATAGTATAAAGATATGGGATACAGAAAACAGAAGCTGGAAGAAAACAGACGGCAGGCAGACTTATCCGGCGAACGGCGCTGCAAAGATGGGAAACTCTTTAAATATAGCAGCTGTTTACAGCCGGAACGGTACGATAGATATTATAGATCTTGAGAAAGGCACTGTAGTTCAGCAGCTGAAATGCGGATATTATGATCAGATAGAGTTCGCTTTTATGAATGAGGACAGATACCTGATAAGCTGCGGAGATGAGAGCTATCTGACTTTGTGGGACATACAGACCGGGAAGATACTGATGCAGGAAGAGGACAGTGAAGTATATGTCAGCAGTATTTATACGGACGGGAACGCCCATTATTTTGCAACGGCATTTTACGGATACTGGATGAACGATAACGGACTGTACAGTTCTGAACTGAAGATCTATTATGTAGACGACGAAGGCAGATTTTATCACTATGCGGACGTGCCGTACGGATATGTAAGCTTTGAAGGCGGGGAAGTATTTTCTGCTGTTCCCGGCGGATTTTACGGATCGATTTACAGTTACGGAGATCTGCGGAGCCGGGCGGAGGAGATTCTGGACGGAAGTACTCTGAGCGAGGCGGAAAAGAGACAGTATTTTGTTTCCGAATAGCAGGCAGCTGTGATTGAAAAAAGAAAAAGTACAGTAACATATATAATAAATTCCGAAGGAGAAAGAGAGGAGAAACAGATGACAGACCATCGCGTATTTTCCGGATATACTGAGAAGATTGATGAGCAGAGAAAGACCTGGTATGAACAGCTTGCCGGGAAGAGACTTGAATGGGAGGATCTGGCAGCAGCCGGATCAACCAATGAAATTCTGGGGAAGATGGAATCCGTTCCGCTGTATCAGTATCTTGTAAATTACCTCCTGTATGTGTGGGAGAGAGGAGAAAATCATGAAATCCGGTATGATCAGATGATTTCAGATCTGACGGACCGGGTGGCGGATGCTTTTAGAAGAAACGGCATGCCGGAAGAAAAATGCGCGAAGGCCCATGTCAGAGATATGCTTACGACGGAGTGGAACAGGGAATGGGACAGCTTTGAGAGAGCTGCCGGCAGCCGTATTTTTGAGCTGGGGCTGGGGCTGGGGCTGCCTGCGGACGACGTGGAGCAGCTTCTGCAGAAGGCAGTCAGAAGAGCGGGCTTTAACTACTATGATCCGGAAGAACTGATTGTATACTGTGCTTTGAAATTCTGCGGAAAAGATCATTACAGGTGTGCACGGGCCATGCTGCGGGATTACAGACAGGCTGTTCCGCTGCGGGGCAAAGAAAGGACTGCGCGGTTTGAAAATACCTCGGAAGTGCGGGACCAGATGCTGGAGATGCTTGAAGGCAGTGTGGAGGACGGCAGACTCTACAGCACCGATACATATGAACCGGGAACGCTGAATCCCGGACTGGCAGCTTTTTTCTCCCGGCATAAGGCGGCGCTGCCGGAAGTGAGAACCGCGGCGGTTGTTTTCGAAGAACTTCTGGAAAAATTCATTGAAGCTCACAGGAAAGATATTCTTGACTTCAAAAGCACTGACCGGGGCAGTGAAGAGTATGCAAAAGCAGTGCTGAAAGTTGAGTATGACGCGGGGAGAGAACTGGAACTTCCGGCAGGAACAACTTTTTATGCATTAAAGGGAAAGGAAAAAAGAAGAGTCGGGTTTGTGCTGGAAAATGCTGTTGTACTCCCCGGACGGGAAGATGTTGAGGTTGAGATCCCGGTAAAGGGGACGGAGCCGCAGATTATATGTCTGGCAAAGAAGACCACTCCCGGGTATGTGGGAAAGCTGGCGGAAATGATTCCGGAAGAACGGGCGCTTAAGGCCGGAGTTATGCGCGCGTATACGTCGTCTACCTTGAAATACACTGGAAATCCGGGGGAAAAACAGCTGGCAAAAGGTACGATATGCGCCGTATGCAGCCCCGGGACAGAGCTGCCGGCAGGAACCCTGTTTACCCATGAAGGATTTTCCTATGCGGCGGATACAGAATGCAGGGCGGCGGTCAGTGCCGACATCCCTGTCCGGTCAGAGCATCCCTGCCGCAAAGGGGAGAAGATCGCGGAGACCGGGGAGATCCGGTATATGGACAATCCTCCGGAAGGCATACTTTCTGTCACAAACGGAAAGCCGGTCAGCAGAAAAGAACAGACAGAGAAAATCTCAAAAGAACTGTTCCGGGATTTCCTGTATGTAAAAGACGCTGAACGGCTGGGCGCTGATGAAAGGCAGATCGACAGAACCCTGCTCGGACACTGGTTTACAGAGACAGAGATTACCAGCGTCCGGTTTTCAAACATCCGGAAACAGGCGGATCAGAAGTCGAAAATGGACAGAGCGAAGATGGAACGCCCGGAGGTCCGCAGATGCGATATTATTACAATGGCCTTTCTGAACTTCTGCGCGGACACGGATGATGACGGGGAAGAATATCTGATCGAGGCTGAACCGGAAGCGGTATATCAGGATTTCCTGCTCTATGTGAATCCTCTGCTCAGAAAATGCGGCATGATGCCTTTCTATCTCCAGAATCCCTATGAATATCTGCTGGCGTACCTTATACAGACGGATACGCCGGTGGATTCTCTGAGGAACATGTGGAAAATCGTAAATGCGGGAAAGGAAGAAACGGATGACTGAGAAGAAGGAAAGAGCAGCCCTGAACAGAGGGGATGAACTGGAACTGGTATTCCGCGCCATGGGCGGACAGATATATACACAGAAAGCGGTGATTGAAGATCAGATCGGAAGGGGGGCCTCCTGCCTCACCTATATTGTCCGGCTCTTTTCAGATGAGAAACACAGTTCAAGGATGATTATGAAAGAATTTTATCCCCTTCCGGAGGGGACAGGGTTTCAGATAGAAAGAAGAGGAACAAAACTATGCGCTTCCGGAGACGGTAAGGGAAGGGAAAGATACCGGAAGCTTAAGGAGGGATTCCGGCAGTCCTTCCAGCTGCAGAATGCGCTTTCTGACAGCGGGGCGATGGAAGTTATGGTACGGCCTTACCATCTGGCAGAGTACGGGGATTCCCTTTATATACTGAGCGATATGCATCTGGGAACCATACTTGCCCGCTCGGAGGTGAAGAGCCTGTCGGAAAAGCTCTGGCTCATATACAGAACAGCGGAGGCTGTGGATCTTCTTAATGAACAGGGATATCTCTATATGGATCTGAATCCGTCCAACATCCTGTGGATCCCGTCCCAGCAGTCTGTGAAGCTTTTTGACGTGGACAGTATGATTCCCTGGCACAATCTGGAAAAAATCCACCATGTCCGCGTAACCCACCCCTATACTCCTCCGGAGCTGGAGGAACTGGAGGAGTGGTTTGATATTAATAAAGAGGCCTTCCTGAAACCTACGTGGGATGTCTATTGTCTCGGACTTATATTTTTTCAGCTTCTGACCGGACGGTTTCCGACAGAAGAGGATCTGAAGACCGGATATGGAAATGAATACGAGATGGAACAGATCTGTATGCAGGCGGGCTGTGAAGAGCCGGGGACAGCCGCGTTCATGAAAAAGATTCTGGCGAGATCTCTGAGCCGGAAATTCCGTGTGAGATATTCTTCGGCAGGCGAGATGTGCAGCGATCTGAACCGGCTGAAGAAGATGCTGGACGCGCAGGAATTTATTCCGAAGAAAGAGTACGCCAGAGCAAATGATATGATGCAGTCCTACCATATTCTTGAAAAATGGCCGGTATACCAGTATAAACGCAGGGAAGAAGGACGGGGAATTCTGGACATAGCGGTGTGCGGAAAACAGCCGGTCCGGGAAGCCTTTTTCAAAGCGGCTTTTTCCTGCGTGCATATGCCGGGCATGATGCTGAGAATCCGCCTTTACGCGGATGATGCGGGCGGATTTGCGGAGAAGATGAAAAAGGAGAACCCGGCCTTTATCAGAACGGTTCATATATTTCAGGAAGATGAATGTATCTGGGGAGAGGAAGACAGACGGAATGCCGGTCCGCTGGTCTGTGAGGAACCGATAGCGGAAATCCGTCTGTATGAAAAGAGTCAGAAAGAAATGCTGGCCAATGGCGGAGCTCTCATCAAAGAGATTCCGTCCCCTTATGTGCTTCTTCTGTGGAATGACAGAAGCAGCGGCGAACTCCTCCTGAACGGCGTGTCAGAGACGGTGCTCAGCGAGGAACGGAAGTGTTCGTATTACAACGAAGAATTATTCGGCACCAAAATAATGAAATGGGCACTGAATGTGCATGACTTTTATTACCGCGGCACACACGAGCGCGCGTCAAAAGAAGAGGTGCGGAGGACGTTTGAGAACGATATATATAATCTGGACTCTTCCATGCGCAGCGCCTTGTCTGTGAAGTATAAACTCGGGGCAGCAGGCGTGGATCCGGACGGTCCGGATCCGGCGGGAGAGTTTTACCGGAAAGTTCTCTCACCGGAGACAGGCGACAAAGAGATGTTCGATATTCTGAGCGCCCAGGAGCATCTGAGCTGGTGTGCTTTTATGGTGGTCAACGGCTGGGATCTGCCGGAGGAAAGCGAAATCGGACAGTACGCGTTTGCGGGAGGCAATGACTTTAAAGACAGGGAGCGGCGTCTTCATCCATGCCTTGTGCCGTCCAGGCCCGGAAACCGGCTGAAGACTATGGAACGGAGGATGTGGAACAGACAGAAGCTGAGCAGATCTGTCACAGCACAGCTTGACGATCTTGAGCAGATGTGTCTGAAGCTTCACCGGATAGCCGGAAACAGGGCGAAGGAGATCCGGCCGGAAGTAAACCGCCTGTGCGGCCAGCTGGCGCGGAAGCTTGCCCGGTATCATAACGGGGAAGCGGACGAGGCATTCCGCTGGCTTATGACAGTGAAAGAGCGTGTCTACGCAGGCGAGAGCAATGCGGAACTTGTATGGAACCAGGCGGCAGAACAGCTTGGGGCCTGCTGCGAAAAAGTGTGCGGATATGACAGAAGTGTCCGGGAGTATCTGGATGAGATCTGCGGAAAGCTTGCAGTGGTGCATGAATACAATGCATATCATGATTATAAAGATTCGGACGAAGATATTGTACGCGGCATTCCGCGGCTCCTTTCAGCCGGAACGGTACAGACTGTGATAAGACCCTATCTTCAGGGCAGGGAAAACGGCTGGAAAAATATACTGTCCGTACTGTTCCTGGAACCGGAAAATCTGGTCTTTGTTCCGGTGGAAGACGGGGAGATAGACACAGAGTTTTATGAAAATTTTCTGCGCTACCGCGGCTGTGATACCGGGATATCGGTCCGCGGATTGAGTGATGCTGCAGGATACAGCAGTCCGGTAATCGACGTTACGGGATTTGACGCCGGAGAGCTGTACAGAATCCGGAAATATTCCGAGTCTTATCATATCCCGTGTGTTATGGTGAAAGACAGCAGACTTCTGGGACTGGATAACCCTGCCGTGGAAATGTACGCGCGGCAGATCCACCTGACAGTGGAGGAGACATTCTATCTGTTCCGGGCATATATGGATTCGGATAAAAAGGAAAACGCGATTCTCGGCCTGAGTTCACGTTACCGGGGGCTGTGGGGCGCCTATACGGAACTGGGCGCCTGGAAGTGGAAGAATCTGATTGAGCAGCTGGTGCGGATTGAGAGGGAAAATATCTGTGTCCTGAATACAGGAGAACCCGGAAGAAGGAAATCATACAGAACCGCTCCGGTCAGCGGCAATGCCCTGCTCTGTACCGGGCTGGATCTTGTATTTGAACAGTGCCGGGAAAACGGGCTGATCGCTTCATACTGGCTTCCGGGCCCGGAAGACGAGCTGCCGGCAGAATTTACCGCGGGAAGCGAGGAGACGGCGGAAATCCTGGAAAGTCTGGTTCTGCAGGCAGACAGAGAGCCAATGAAGCATCAGTATGCATTCGCGCGGCGGGAAAAGATAAAACATCCCGCGGAAGGCGGATATACAGAATATCTGGTGAAAGACCGGACGCTGTATGTCAGCGCCGTCCAGAAAAGAAAAGACCTGAAAGATTCTTCCGGAGAGCAGGCGGATCTGGCGGAAATCGTAAGGGAAGGACTGCGCAGGCTGGAAGAATACGGCCTGAAGGGGAGCGGCGGCCGCCAGAATCTGATTCAGAATCTGAAAGTCAGCGAGAAGGACGGGGAAATTGCTTTTACATTTAAATATGCGTCCGACGCAGTGAAAGCCTGTCTTTCAAGAGAAGGAAATATTCTGGAGGCTATGATTTATTTTACATGTCTGGAAATGGGAATTTTTGATGATCTGAATATTAACTCGGAATTCAGCTGGAACTCAGAAGACGGAACAGCTGCAGATGAATATCCGGTGAATAATGAGATTGATATTATAGGAACAAAAGATCTCCGGACGTATTTCATATCGGCGAAAATGACGGTTCCGGAGACCGCGCATCTGATGGAGATCAAATATTTCGCTGACCACTTCGGAATTGACGGGCAGGCGGTTCTTGTAACTTCCAACAGCCGTACGGCTGACGATTCTGCGGCAAGGCCGGTCAGTAAGGAGGAGAGAAGCCGGATGATGGGCGTCAGATACATCAACAGAACGGTGATTGATGAAGGCCGGCTTGGCGATGTGATAAGAGAAATTGTAGAAGAAAAGAGGGCAAGTGTATGATATGGGGGATATGTTTCGGGCTGGCGCTGGTATTTCTATCTGCCGGCACAGCTGTCTTTCTGATCCGGAGACAGCATGGAAAGAGTGAAGTCAGATACCTGGGCGCAGGTGTATTTCTGGCCTGTATTGCAATATGTTTTCCAGTGATGTGCCTGACGGAACAGCCGGGATTTGCATTTGCGGTAAGTGTGTCACACAGCATCCGTATGTTTGTTGTCGACACCGGCGTGACCGATATTCTGGACGCGCTTCCGGCAAAAGAGCTGGGGCTGCTGTTTTATCCATATAAGGCTGCGGTCTGTCTGCTCTATCTGCTGGCGCCTATGTTCACACTGACCATAGTACTGCGGTATTTTTCAAATTTCTTTGAGAGAATGCGGCTGCTCATGAAAAGAAGGCAGAATCTGTATGTTTTCTCTGAGCTGAACAGGCACTCGCTGGAGATTGCGTCAAACATCAGTACGCAGGCCGGAGACAGCAGAAAGACAGGAATCATTTTCTGCTGCTCCGATGACAAGGATGACAGGAACAGGGAGCTGGAAGAAGAAGCCAGGGATCTGAAGGCAGTATTCGTGACCGGCGAGATGACCCATCTCCGTCTCAGAAACAGAGGAAGATATATCGCTTATTTCTTTATATCAGAGGATGAGGATAAAAATATTGACCATACGCTCCACATGATCGAGGAAATGACCGGGGACTCCCGCTGGCGCATCTCCGGCGGCCTGGAACAGCGCAATACCGCGCTTTACTGCTATGCCACAGGCGCGGAGGCGGAAATCCTGCTCGACGCAAAGGAGAAGGAAGAACTTCGTGTTGTGCTTATGGATGAAGTGAGAGAGTCTGTGTATGAACATCTGTACTGTCATCCTCTGTACACCAATCTCAATCCGCGCGGCGACGGCGGCACACGGGAGAAAATTTCTCTTCTGATCGCGGGCGGCGGAAAGACAGGAACTGAATTCCTCAAAGCAGCGCTCTGGTGCGGCCAGATGAAAAATTTTGATCTGGAGATTCATCTGATTGACATTAAGGGAAATCTCATAAGAAAGTCCCTCGGCGTTGAATGCCCGGAGCTGTTCACTGAGCGGGCAGGGTATCATATTGACATTCACAAAGGAAATATTTTCAGCAGCATGTCAGAAAAATATCTGGATGAACTGGGCGAAGTGAATTACTGTGTGGCCGCCCTGGGAGATGACGAAGCCAATATCCGCGCCGCGGTATGGATGAGAAGATATTATTACCTGAAACAGAAGAGAAATACCCCGCTGATCTGCGCCTATATAGAAAATCCCAGGAAGCGGCGTACAGTCTGGGAACTGTATGAGAATACAAGAACAAAGGAAAAACTGTATTACAACATTATTCCTTTCGGAAGAAGGAAGATGTTTTTCGGCGGCCAGTCGGACGCGGCGTTTGTTACGGAGTATCTCGGGCTTGGCGTGCAGTCTCACTATTTCCGTCTGACAAAGGACTCTGCGGAGGATGACCGGAGAAAAGCCGTCATGAATTTTTATGAGAAACAGTTCAACCGCCGTTCCAGTATAGCCAGCGGAATACATATCAGATCAAAGTTATGGGAACTGGGATACGGCATTATGCGGGTGCCCCGTAGAGCGGAAGAAAGGGAGGAATTTCAGAAGTATATTCATCCGGTGGATTTCCGTGAGGAATGCCGCGGCAGGCTGGCTCCTTATTACGAACTGGAACATGAAAGATGGATGGCGTATGTGCGCACAGAGGGCTGGCGCCTTTCCACCCGAGGCGGGGATACTCTGGAAGAAATCCGGGAGTGCTATGAAGAATACTGCTCCCAGTTTAAGAATCAGAATTATCTGGTCCGGCTGCATCCGGCGCTTGTTCCCATACATAGACAGGCAGGCGGTACAGCGACGCTTCAGGAAGTGGATGATATGATTGTGGAGACAAACCTCCGGAAAGGCGAAAAGGAATATAATCCGGATTATGTCCGGTCGGATGTGGAACTTGTAGATCATATCGGAGATATCGTGGCCGGAGCCTGGTGCGGCCCGGAAGGTATAAGCATACACGGAGTGCGGGCAAAAGAAGGAGAATGCGTAATCTGTACGCTTGAAGACATGCTGGAGTATTATATCCGCATATATCAGGATCAAAAGTCGCATATGACTTCGGAGGAGATCATTACGATGCGGGAAGAAATCCGGCGCTGCTGCTGCGGCATGCTCCGGACCGGCAAAGGCGGCAGCCAACTGGCAGACTCATATCTTGCGCAGATCCAGCAGGAAGAAATTCTGTGAGGGATCCGGATTTGCTGAAATGAACTTGAATTAAAAAAATCAGGAAATATTCAGATCTTCTGGACAGAATAGGACGGAGATGCCACATCCGGCATCTCCTGTGTATTCTATCCGTGAGAAATTCCTGAATATTTTCGGGCTTTTCCAAAGACCAAGTCCCTTTCATAAATCCTTATAAAGTGAAAAAAGGGAACTTTACTGGTAAATATTGTACTGTGCTGAGGTTCGAAAGTGGTGACTGTTTCTGCTATGAAAAAGCTGCCGGTTTGAACAGGGCTGAGTGTAGCCGGGGGAGTTCAGTCTTCGTTTTGTCTGTAGGAATTGTGTGAGGGAGAAGTCAGCAGGGAGAGACTGGCGTGGTGATGGAGGACCGTAAAGCAGCGCCGGTTCTTAGAGCGCGTTTTTTGCGCTCTTATGTACCGCTGCGTCTGCGGCCCGAACGAAAGTGTGTCCTCCGGCACCACGCCAGTCTCTCCCTGCGTCCCTTCTCAATCATACAATTCCGAAGCTTACATTTTCTCCGGCTCCCCGTACTCTTCTCCGAATGTTTCTACGGTTACGGACTTCATCTTCTGATCTTCCAGAGGACGGTCTCTGAAGTCTGTGGCTGTGCAGGCAATTTTGTCTACAATATCCATTCCTTCAATAATTTTTCCGAATGCGGCATAAGCTCCGTCAAGATGAGGTGATTTTTCGTGCATGATGAAGAACTGGCTTCCCGCGGAATCCGGATGCATGGCTCTGGCCATGGAAAGTACGCCGGGATCATGTGCCAGATCGTTGGTAAAACCGTTCTGAGCGAATTCGCCTTTGATGGAATATCCCGGGCCGCCCATGCCTGTTCCGTCCGGGCAGCCGCCCTGAATCATAAAGCCACGGATAACACGATGGAAAATCAGACCATTGTAAAACCCTTTGTTCACCAGAGAAATAAAGTTTTTTACAGTGTTCGGAGCGATTTCCGGATAAAGTTCTGCTTTCATAATATCGCCGTTTTCCATTTCAAATGTAACAACTGGATTTGCCATAATAGTTTCCCCTTTTCTAAAATAATATTAATGTGATCTTACTGTCAGTATTCAGAATAAAATACAGTGCTATTTTAACGGATTTATATGGAAACGTCAAATTACCGTTTCATATCCGGAATATCAGATATCTGATCTGATATCTGATGCCGATTTGGTGCTTCTTTTAGACGGTGCATATGTTATAATGAATAAGACAATGTTTTACAAATTATATTTATGAGGTGACGGAAATGGAGCTTACCGAAGTATTACGGGAAATCCGGCCCTGCAATACAGAGAATCCTTATATTTTTATCAGTTACAGCAGCGAGGACAAGGACCTTGTGTGGAGGGATGTACTGGAATTCCAGCGCCGGGGATATAACATCTGGATAGACGAAAAAAATCTGGATAAAACGCAGGATTCGTGGAGATATAACGCGCTTCCGGCAATAGAAGATATGGATTGTGAGCTGGTAGTTTTTTATGTGAGCAGACATTCTCTGATCAGTGAGGGCTGTTATCTTGAATTAGGGAAAACGATTGAGGCACAGACGCAGGCGATCCATTTCGGACCGGTGAAATTTATTGCCGTGGATGTGGAAGAAATCGGAAATATTATGGAGTTTTCCAAAACAGTATACAATGACCTGCGTTCCGGCGATCTTCCGAAAGAACAGAAGCAGCAGCGGGCAATTATTCTGGACAAGTTCAAAAAAGACTTTTTTAACAGCAATAATGAAAAGGTGCGGATTCATCCCAAGAATGAGGTGAACCGGAAAATGGATTACTACGAAGAAATTCTGGCATCTTTTCCGGACAGCACCCGGATTTTCCCTGAGCACAGAGAAGAGGAAGTATCTGCAGAGGAAGAAGTGCCGGCGGAAACAGCCGCTTCGACTGAGGATGAAATGCCGGCGCAGGCAGCCGTTCCGACTGCGGAAGAAGAACCGATAAGAGCAGCTGTTCCGATCGCAGAAGAACCGATAAGAGCAGCCGTTCCGACTGCGGAAGAAGAACCGGCAGGGGAAGAAGGCGGTTCCGGCGAGATAGAAATGCTGGCGGAAACAACCGGTTTTGCAGAGGAAACAGTACCCGGGGCGGGAGAGACGGCATTTGAACCAAATGCTCCGGCAGAGAAACCGGAAGAGAGAGAAGACAGTTCCGCAGAAGTGCCCCGCTTTGATCCGGAACCGGAAAAACCAGAAAATATTACGCATGAAGAAATCGTCTATCAGGCGATGATCGCTGCCAATCAGCAATATCAGAACAGGAATCAGGACAGAGGCTTTGTGAAGGTCAGAGAGGTTTCAGATACTCAGATAAAAAATGCCCTGAAAAAGTTTGCTGCCGGCGCTGAAACAGAGACGCTGATCGGCTTTTGCGATACAACTATATCCAAAAACGGGAAAAGCGGAGTCCTTATTACATCAGAGCGATTATACAGTGAGATGCTTAAGGATACAGGTTATTCTCTTGATCTGTGGAAAATTAAAAAGGTAATTTATCCCGGGAAGTCCAGGTATCATGGAGAGCTGATTTATGAAGACAATACCTGCTGCCAGCTGTTTTTCAGTATTTACAATGATCTGATTTTCCCGTTTCTGACAGCTGTAACGGAAATGAAGACGGGAATCAGACCCGTAGCTTCTTACAGTTCATATCATGTTACAAAAGAAATGGTAAAGGCTGCTGTGGCTGCCGCGAATGAGGGCTCGGCCTATTCTTTCAAGTCCCCGGTGTTCCTGAAGGAAAGTCAGATGAGAAATGCTGTAGATACATATGCCGGGCAGTCTGGTATAAATGAGATTGTCGCTATGCTGGACACTACTCTCCGGGGAAATGGGAAAGCAGGATTCCTTGTGACGGCCGGAAGACTTTACAGCAATGATTTTGGCCGGGGAGACTATGTTGAATTTGACAATCTGAAAGAGGCGGCGCTGGACGGATCTTATGTGATACTTACATATCGTGACGGATACAGAAAGAAAGTATACTGCAGTATCTATGCGCCGACGATCTGCGCCTTCCTGAAAGAGCTTGTTATGCCTGAATCAGCATAGAAAAGCAGATATGGTCGAAATGTACATTTTTCCTCCGTTTTTTTAGTTACTCGTGACATTGTCCATTTGCGGCTTCCGGATTATACTTTATTTCAGAATCAACGAAACGTAATTTTTTAAGGAGGCTACATAAAATGGCAAGTTTATCACTGCAGGGCATTCAGAAAATTTATCCGAACGGCTTTCACGCTGTAAAGGATTTTAATCTTGAGATTGAAGACAAAGAGTTCATCATCTTTGTAGGACCGTCAGGATGCGGTAAATCAACAACTCTTCGTATGGTCGCCGGTCTGGAGGATATTTCCGGCGGTACGCTGAAGATCGACGGCAAGGTTATGAATGATGTAGAGCCGAAGGACCGTGATATCGCGATGGTATTCCAGAACTACGCTCTGTATCCGCACATGACAGTATATGACAATATGGCATTCGGACTGAAGCTTCGTAAAGTTCCGAAAGACGAGATCGACAAGAAGGTGCGCGAGGCAGCAAGAATCCTTGACCTTGAGAAACTGCTTGACCGTAAACCGAAGGCTCTTTCCGGCGGACAGAGACAGCGTGTTGCTATGGGACGTGCAATTGTCCGTAATCCGAAGGTATTCCTTATGGACGAGCCTCTCTCCAACCTGGACGCGAAACTGAGAGTTCAGATGCGTATCGAGATCTCCAAGCTTCATGAGAACCTGGGCGCTACGATTATCTACGTAACACATGACCAGACAGAGGCTATGACACTTGGTACAAGAATCGTTGTTATGAAAGACGGAGTTGTTCAGCAGGTAGATACACCACAGAACCTTTACAATACACCGTGCAACCTGTTCGTAGCAGGATTTATCGGATCTCCGCAGATGAACTTTATGGATGCGGTATGCAAGGTAAAAGGTAATGATGTTACGCTTACAGTCGGCGAGCACGTACTGAAGGTACCGGCATCCAAGAGAAAAGCTCTTATCGATGGCGGATACGACGGAAAGACAGTTGTAATTGGCATCCGTCCTGAGGATGTACATGATTCAGAAGCATTTATCAGCAACTCACCGGACAGCGTGATCACATCCACGATCAAGGTTTATGAGCTGCTCGGCGCGGAAGTATTCCTGTACTTTGATGTAGAGGGAACTCAGATGACAGCACGTGTAAATCCGCGTACTACACTGAGAACAGGCGACAAGGCTGTATTTGCTCTTGATATGGAGAAGATCCATGTATTCGACAAAGAAACAGAGTTGACGATTACAAACTAATGTTTTAAAATCGGAATAGCAGCTTAGCGGTTGCGAAGATGCTATTCGCTGCCGGAAGGTTTTTACAGACCGGCCGGCGCCGCTTAATTAAAAAGGAGGGGCTGCACTTTTCAAGTGCAGCTTTTTCTGTATACCGGAGTTTTTTATGGATTACACATCAGAACTTGACAGGGCACTCAGTGAACTGAAACGTATAACAGGGGTTGCGGTGTCAGTAAAGGCGGATACACCGGAGGAAACAGAACTGGCGCTTTCGCAGATCCGCTGTCTGTGTGCCGCTTACAAAGAAAAATATAATAAGGCGGATTTCCTGAAAAGTCTCATGACCGAGGGGATTCCATCCTATGACGTAGGAGACAGGGCCGCGCGCCTTCACATTGACCCTGAGGAAAAACGGGTGCTGTTTCTTCTGGAGGCGAGGACAATCGATGATACGCTGACGGAGATCCTTAAGAATCTGTTTCCCTCCAGGAGCAAAACCTATCTTGTTCCCATGAGTGAAAACCGTATTGCCGTGCTCCGGCCGCTGAAATCCGGTGAAACAGCGGATTCTATGAGACAGATCGCCCGCACAATTGTTGATACGCTGAACATGGAAGCGCTGACTCATGTCCAGCTGTCCTACAGTTCTGTTATCGACACATTAGCGGAGCTCTCTTCCGCCTTCCGGGAGACAAGCCTGGCACTGCAGGTCGGGAAGCTGTTCTATTCTGAACAGACAGTTTTCCCTTATAATGAGCTTGGAATCGGAAGACTGATTTATCAGCTGCCGGTATCTATCTGCGAAAGATTTCTGGAAGAAATTTTCGGAAAAGAGATTCCGGAAGCATTTGATGATGAGACCACTGCAACGATCAACAGATTTTTCCAGAACAATCTTAACATAGCTGAGACATCCAGACAGCTGCATATGCACAGGAATACTCTGATTTACCGTCTTGAACAGATTCAGAAACGGACGGGACTGGATCTTCGTACTTTTGAAGATGCCATGACATTTAAAATTGCCACTATGGTAATCAATTATTTGCATACAGAAAGGAACCAGTAAACGATGAATGACGCATTTTACGAATTGCTTGTAACACGTAAACCAAAACCATATGATATGGTTGTCCGCATATTAGTGATTCTTCTCATTATAGCAGTGGCCATTGGCGGCATGCCTTTTATCGGCATGACATCATTCCTTGTGGCGGTGCTGATTGCCCTCCTGGCATACTATTTTATCTTTCCCAGACTGAATGTGGAATATGAGTATACGCTTCTGAACCATGATATGCAGATCGATGTGATTTATAACAGATCAAAAAGAAAATCTCTGATGAATTTTGACATCCAGGCAGCGGAAATTATCGCGCCGAAACAGTCGCCGAGGCTGAATTCATATCATCCGGACAAAACATATGATTATTCATCCGGGAATTCTTCGGCCAGAGTATTTGCCATTGAGACATCCATGGATCAGAAAAAAGTATGCATCTGCATCGAACCGGATCAGAAAATGATTGATCATATGAAACAATGGATGGGATCGAAGATGTACCTTGACTGAAGATCCGGATTTGCCGAAGGAAACTTCCGGACATCAGACATAAACCGGAAGGGAAGGAAGTTTTATAAGACGGATTCAGAAGAGGAGGACAGGGAATTCTGATTCCGTTCCATGAGTTAAGATAAATCACGAAGACTGAGAATCAGCTAAAAGCAGGATTTACGGCGGGCTAACTCGCATGCGCTCGGACAGAGCCCGCCACAGATCCTGACGCTGATTCCCGGTCTTCTATTTATCTAAACTCATTCCAGAGTCATCAGAATTCCCTGTCCCCCTCTTCTGAAAGGCGCATCCAAAAAACTTTCTTCAGGGATACTGCTGCCTGGATTCAGGATATGAGTATAGCCGGGAAAGTTCTGTCTTCGTTTTGTCTGTCGAAATTTGGAATTGTGTGAGGGAGAAGTCAGCCGGGAGAGACTGGTGTGGTGATGGAGGACCGTAGAGCAGCGCCGGTTCTTAGAGCGCGTTTTTTGCGCTCTTAGTACCGCTGCGTCTGCGGTCCGAACGCAAGTGTGTCCTCCGGCACCACACCAGTCTCTCCCGGCGTACCTTCTCAGTCATACAAATCCGAATTCGCTTTTCTTCCATATTTGTGTTATACTTTTTTTTCAGAAACCACCAGGAGACGGCACGGGCTCTCCGTGGGAAAGGAGAAAAGATGCAGACATCAGCAGAATTAAGAAGCTTACTTTCCCGGATTGACCACAGAGGTTATCCGGCATACAAAGATACAAAAGGGATGTACCAGTTCCCGGGTTACGTCCTGTCGATTGATCATGTGCAGGGGGATCCGTTTGCTTCCCCGTCAAAGCTGAGCATTCATGTGAAGGGAAAGACGGCGGCGTTTCCGCGGGAACTGTATAAGGGCAGGCATCAGAGAACTGCCCTTCAGGACGAGCTGACCAGGAGGTTCGGCAGAGAGGCGGAGCAGTTTGCTTTTAAGGCAAAAGGATCGGGAAAGAGCGGTCTGATCTCGGTGAGCCGCTGCGGCCAGGAGGTGCTGGAGCGTACGGCATGTACCCTTGATCCGGCAGACGGAGATATTGTAATGCGGTTTGAAGCAGGGTTTCCGGCCAACGGCCGCACCATCAACGCCCGGGAGCTGGAGAAGATTTTATTTGATTTCCTGCCCCGATGCGTGAAGAATTCTCTTTTCTATAAAAATCTTGATCCGAAACGGCTGAGGGAGATCATTGATCTGGCAGAAGACCAGCAGTATATCCGGGAGATGCTTCCGCAGCTGGGACTCTGTGCTTTTGTGGCGGACGGAAGTATTTTGCCAAGAGAATCCGGCATTTCCTCCCGCCCTATGAAGGGCGGCGTAAAGTTCAGAGCGCCGGAAGAACTGAAAGTGACCCTGGATCTGCCTCATAAAGGAAAAATTACCGGTATGGGAATCCGGAAAGGGATAACGCTTATAGTAGGCGGCGGATATCACGGGAAATCCACTCTGCTCAAAGCGCTGGAGCTTGGGGTTTACAATCATATCGCAGGAGATGGAAGAGAATACGTCATTACCGATGATACGGCCATGAAGATCCGGGCAGAGGACGGCAGGAGTATCCGGAAGACGGACATCTCCATGTTTATCAATGACCTGCCGAATGGGAAGGATACGGTTGGTTTTGTTACGGAGGACGCCAGCGGAAGCACATCTCAGGCGGCCAATGTAATCGAGAGCATTGAAGCGGGCACGTCACTTCTGCTGATTGACGAGGATACCAGCGCCACCAATTTTATGATAAGGGATGAACTGATGCAGCGGGTGATTCACCGTGACATGGAGCCGATCACGCCGTTTATTGACCGGATCCGGGAACTGTATGAGGTTTACGGCATTTCTACTGTTATCGTCGCGGGAAGTTCAGGCGCGTATTTTCACATTGCGGACAGTATTATTCAGATGGACCGGTATGTGCCGAAAGATATTACCGCATATGCAAAAAAGGAAGCGGAAAGTTTCCCCATGATCAGCGGGCCGGACAAGCCGGCTGAAAGACCGGATTTTGCCCGGTGTCCCGACCCTTCCCGGGCCTTTAAGAATGGTGAGAGAATTAAGATGAAAACGCTTGGAAGGGAAGGCGTGATGATAAATAAGGAGACGATAGATCTCAGGTATGTGGAGCAGATTACTGACAGCGAACAGGTGACAGCGCTTGGTTACTGTGTGAAGTATGCGCAGAAAAATATTCTGGACGGCAGGAAAAATCTGAGGCAGGTTGTGGACGCGCTGGAAGAAGTGATGGAGCGCCGGACACTGGCGGAGCTCTGCGAAAGCCGCTCTTCCATTGCGGGGATGGCAAGACCGAGACGGCAGGAAATTTTTGCCTGCTTTAACCGGTACAGAAGTCTGAAACTGTAATGCGGAAACGGACAGAGTATCCGGGAAAACAGAAGAGTTCTGCGCAGTGTGCTGCGGGAGATATTTTACGGCGGGAGATTTTACAGTGATGACAACACTGGAAAATAATAATATAATAAAAAAGACGGAGGAGAATGCAGGATGCAGTTAGTGGACGGAAGACCGGAAAATACAGATGGAAGGCTGGAAAAAGAAATACGGGTATATGATTTTCTGGACTCTCTGGGGGTCCGGTACAAACGGATCGATCATGAGGCGGCCATGACAATGGAAGCCTGCGAAGAGATCGACCGCACGCTGGGCGAGGGCGCCGCGATATGCAAAAATCTTTTTCTGTGCAACCGGCAGGAGACAGAGTTCTATCTTCTGCTGATACCCGGGGAGAAGCCGTTTAAAACAAAGTATCTGTCTGCCCAGATAGGGTCCTCCCGTCTGTCCTTTGGCAAACCGGAATATATGGAGAAGTTTCTGGATATTACACCGGGATCCGTGAGCGTGCTGGGGCTGATGAATGACCAGGAGAAAAAGGTCCGTCTTCTTATTGACGAAGATGTTTTGACAAAGCCGTATTTCGCCTGCCATCCGTGTATCAATACATCCAGTCTCCGGTTTGATATGAAAGATCTGACAGAGAAGATTATTCCGGCCATGGGACATGAACCGGCAATTGTGAATTTGTAGAGATGCTGTAAGAGAGGAGAAGGCGTCATGGCAGAAGATAAAACACTGAAAGATACAGAAGAGATGAAAGGACCAGAGGCGGAAACATCAGAAAACACAGATGCGGGCAGAAAAACGGAGGCCGGATCCGGGGATACCGCGCCTGATCCGGAAAAAACGAAAACCGGATCCGCGGATGGATCTGAAACAAATGCCGGCAGAGCGGAAACCGGAACCGGACAGACGGAAAAAACAGCGGAAGCTGCTTCGGAGCCGGAAAAGAGAACGGCAGATCCGGAACCGGAACCGGCAGGGAACGCTTCAGGAGCCAGGACGGAGCAGAAGCATGGAAACCGCTTTTTTCAGTTCTTTACAGGAGAGGCAAAATATGGCCGGGAACAGGCAGTTCTTTCCAGAATTGACAACGAACATCTGATGGACTACCTTCTTCTTGAACAGAAACGGTACGAAAGCGAACAGAAACATCGGGATGAAAGAGGAAAACGTATCCTGTCCGCTTTTCAGCTGGCAGTGTCACTGGCGGCGATTGTGGCGGTAATCGGTTTTTTGAAGGATGAGCCTACGGTGCTTGTCAATATTCTGTATATTATCGGGATTGTAGCTGCAATCTGGCTGTGGAAGGTGAAAAAATAGTCCAAAGGAGAACAGCTCTATGGAAAACTGGCAGGTTACTGAATGGGTGAGGCATTTTGTCCGGGAGCAGGTGAAGGAAGGAGATCTGTGCATAGATGCCACGATGGGCAACGGCAGCGACACTCTTCTTCTGGCCCGGCTTGCGGGACCGGACGGACATGTGATGGCTTTTGACATACAGGAACAGGCGCTGGAAAATACAGCAAGGCGTCTGAAACAGGAGGGGCTGGACAGAAATTGTACTTTGTTTCTCCGGTCACACGAGTATATGGCGTGCTGCGCGGAAGAGGAGAGTGTCTCCTGCATTGTATTTAATCTTGGATATCTTCCCGGCGGCAGCCACAGGACGTCTACAACCGCAGAAACGACTCTGCGGGCGGTGCAGGAAGGACTGAGACTTCTGAAGAAAAACGGGCTTATGACAATCTGTATTTACAGCGGAGGCGACAGTGGATTTGAAGAAAAAGAAGCTGTCCTTTCTTTTGTAAAAGGACTGAATCCCCGGAAGTATCTGGTCATTCAGTCGGAGTATGTGAACCGGCCGAATCATCCGCCTGTCCCGGTTCTGATTATTAAGCTTTGAAATACAGAAATGTGCAGGAAATGTTGTGAGATATAAGAAAAAGGGTGCTGTAAAATCTGCGGCAGAGAGCCGGATTTTACGGCATCCTTTTTTGCTGCCTGCCGGAATAAAGACCTGTTCTGCGGGAAAGCGGAATCGGGAGGGACAGGAGAGGGACAAGTACAAAAGACCGTCACATTTCCAACACAGAACGTTCACAGAAAATTGTTACCCTATTGGGCGTAAAAAACGTTTCGGGAGGGCGCGGTTTTGATAGAAGTGAGAAATCTGGTGAAAAAATACGGGAACCATCTTGCTGTAGACCACCTGGACTTCAGACTGGAATCCGGGAAGGTCTATGGTTTTCTGGGGCCGAATGGGGCGGGAAAATCCACCACAATGAATATTATGACAGGATATCTGGGCGCTACGGAAGGCCAGGTGATTATTGACGGCCATGATATTTTAAAAGAGCCGGAGGCAGCAAAAAAGCAGATTGGATATCTGCCTGAGCAGCCTCCTCTTTATATGGAAATGACTGTAAGAGAATATCTGCAGTTCGCGGCAGAGCTCAAGAGAATACCCGGGAAAAACAGAGAAGAAGCGGTAGATGAAGTGGAAAAACTGGTAAAGGTCAGAAGTGTAGAGGACAGACTCATCAGGAACCTGTCGAAAGGATACCGTCAGAGAGTAGGTCTTGCCCAGGCAGTGCTGGGATTCCCGGATATTATTATACTGGATGAACCTACAGTAGGGCTTGACCCGAAACAGATCATAGAGATCAGGGAGCTGATACGCAGACTTGCGGAAAAGCATACGGTGATTCTGAGTTCCCATATCCTTGCTGAAGTGCGGGAGGTCTGCGATTATATTCTTATTATTTCCAGGGGAAAGCTGGTCGCAAGTGATACACCGGAGAATCTGGAAAAAATGCTGGGTGAATCTGACACGGTAGAGATCGAGACAGAGGCTTCTCCCGCCACGGTGGGGGAGATCCTGAAAAACGTTCCCGGCATTGCGCAGATCGTGATAAAGGAAACATCAGAAGGAGTTACGCGGGCACAGATCCGGGAAAAGAAAGGGGAAGATGCGCGCGGCCGTATATTTGACGCCTTCGCCGGAAACCGGGTAACTCTGCTGACTCTGCGGAGACTCAGCGTCAGTCTTGAAGATGTGTTCATGGAGCTGACACAGAAAGAAACTGTGCCGGAGGCCTTCCGGAGGAAAATGCAGGAGACCGCCTCTGAAGAGACGGCGGGCGCGGAGCCGGAGTCAGCGCAGGACTCTGCCCGGAACCAGGAAAGAGACAGAGAGGGGGATGAAATCGATGACAGCAGTTTATAAAAGAGAACTCAGGACGTACTTTCAGTCCATGACAGGGCCGGTGTTTATTGCGTTTCTTCTGGCGTTTACGGGAATTTATTTTGTGGCGTATAATCTGTCAGCAGGATATCCCTATTTTTCCTATACTCTGTCCGGCTCGCTTATTGTGTTTCTCGTGGGAATCCCGCTTATAACAATGAGAAGCTTTTCCGAGGAAAGACGCAGCAGGACAGATCAGCTCCTTCTGACGGCTCCTGTGAGTCTGTTCCGTATTGTAATGGGCAAATACTTTGCCATGATCACGGTAATCGCCATACCAAATGTTATTTTCTGTATTTATCCGCTGATTATCCGGTCTCAGGGAACCGCCTATCTGACGGTGGACTATATTTCGATTTTCGTATTCTTTCTTCTCGGGTGCGTGTACGCGGCCATTGGTATGTTCATTTCCGCCCTGACAGAGAGCCAGATGATCGCCTTTATCAGTACCTTCGGCATCCTTCTTGTGCTCTATCTCTGGGACGGCATATTATCACTGCTCCCGTCTTCTGCCATAAGCGGACTGGCCGGAGTAGTGGTTATACTTGCCGCAGTGGTATTTTATATTTATCATATGACGGACAACATTACGCTGGCCGGAATTATCGGTGCGGCCGGCACTGCGGCGGCAGTTATCTTTTATATTGTCAGACCCGGTCTTTTTGAAAATCTTCTGTCCACTCTGCTGGGCAGGCTGGCGCTTGCGAATGTTTTTACAGATATTACAGCAAACAGTATTGTGGATGTGACGGGAATTGTATTATATCTGTCAATTATAGCTGTGTTTGTATTCCTTACAGTGCAGACGGTTCAGAAAAGACGTTGGAGTTAGGAGGGCGCAGACTGTGGAAAATAGAAAGAAGATAAGAAAAAAAGCAGGCAGGATCTTTGGTACGGCCGGAACAAAAAACGGTGTGTACAGCGTCGGCCTGACGGTGATCGCGCTTGCTGCTGTTATTGTATTTAATCTGATCATAGGACAGATACCGGAAGCATACAGAAATATAGACGTCAGCAGTACAAAGATATACGATATATCGGATATTACGAAGGATCTTCTTGACGATCTGGACAAAGAAGTGGATATGACGGTGCTTGCCGTAAAAGATGAGACGGATGAGAGAATTGTAACATTTATCAGCAGGTACGCGGCGCTGTCAGGAGAGATCCATGTGGAGTGGATTGATCCGGTCCTTCACCCGTCCGCTCTGACAGAATACGATACTTCAGAAGATACGATTGTTGTTTCCTGCGAGGATACCGGAAAAACCACCACAGTGTCTTTTGGGGATATTCTGGTTATGGACAGCTATTCCTATTACTATTATGGAACAACCTCCTATACCGAATTTGACGGAGAAGGGCAGCTTACCAGCGCAGTGAACTACGTTACAAATGAGACAGAGAAAACCATCTATCAGTCCACCGGACACGGAGAAGGAAGCCTCTCTGAGACAATAACAGATCTGATGGATAAAAACAGCTATACACTTTCTGAGATAAATCTGCTGATGACGGACTCTGTTCCGGATGACTGTGATCTGTTTCTGATGTACGCCCCCGCAGTTGACCTGACGGAAGAAGAAACCCGGATGCTGGGAACTTATCTGGACGGCGGCGGCAAGGTGATGATTCTGCTTGGAGAGATGGGCGCGGCAGATCTTCCAAACCTGGCGGCTCTGCTGGAAGAATATGGAATCGGAGCTGTGGACGGATATATTGCCGATCCCTCCAGATGTTATCAGAACAATCCCTATTATATCTTCCCGGAACTTTCTGTGTCAGGCGATATGGCGGCAGGGATCAGTTCGGAGATGACGCTTCTGACAAATGCGCATGGCCTGTCACTTACGGATCCCGCGAGAGATACAATCACCACGACAGAATTTATGTCCTCGTCGGATCAGGCCTTTGCGGTAACAGAGAACAGCCAGGGACAGGGAAGCTATACACTGGGGGCTGTGGCCGTGGAGTCTGCCGCTGACCTGGAGACAAATACGCTGGATGATGACGGGGACAGCCCGGAAACAGATTCAGACGGGGCGGACACGGCAGAAGATGAAGAGACAGCTTCCGATACCGCGCAAAGTCCAGAGGAGAATCCGGAGAGCAGGCTGACAGTTATTTCCGCCGCCAGTCTGATCGATCAGCAGATTACGGATACATTTACCACTCTGGAGAATACGACGCTGTTTATGAATGCGGTGACAGCGAATTTCGAGGGAGTTCAGAATCTTTCGATTGAACCGAAAAGCCTGACTGTGGAGTACAATGCCATGCAGCATACAGGGCTGTTCAGCCTGCTGACAGTATTCGGCATTCCTGCCGTGGTTGTTGTCGGGGGATTTGTTGTATGGTTCAGACGGAGAAAGAGGTGATCGGATTGAAGCGCAGAAAAGGACTGGTCATTATGCTCTGTGTTCTGTGTGTTCTTCTGGCAGTATATTTTGCCCTGTACAGCTGGAACAGCCGGCAGAAAGAAAAGGAGGAAGCACAGGAGGAGGCAGAGATAATCCATGTAACAGACACAGATGCCGCGGAAATTGTATCGTTCAGCTATAACATGGGAAGCGGGCTTCTGTCTTTTGAGAAACGTGACGGACAGTGGTATTATACGGAGGATGAAGATTTCCCGCTGGATCAGAGCGTGCCGGAACAGATCGCGGCAGAGCTGGGACAGATTACGGCGGACCGGGAACTGAAAGACGGAGATGATCTGGCGGATTATGGACTGGATAAACCGGCATATACGCTGGAATTTACGGATATTTCCGGCGGGGCGGCAACGGTAGAACTGGGAAATCTTACAGGAGATTATTATTATGCCCGGGTAAGCGGCAGCGACAGTATTTACACGGTTCCCGCGTCTCTGACGGAAGATCTGAATTACACACTGGACGATATGGCGGTACTGGATGACTATCCCAGTATCGGAAGCGGCAATCTGGTCCGGGAGTCCATTACGCAGAACGGGGAGACAACGACGTATGATTCGGAAAATGAGGACCAGGCAGAAGATATTGCGGCAGTGGCAGGAGGTCTGGGCGCGGTAACGCTGTCTGGAGCGGCGGATTATTCTGTGGAAGAGGACGATCTGGCAGATTACGGTCTTGATGAAGCGTCACGGATTACAGTGGAGGCGGTGTACACAGAGGATGAAGAAGAAAAGGCGCTTACACTTTATATCGGAGACGAAGACGAGGATGGAAACAGGTATGTTATGATAAACGATTCCCGGATCGTGTACCTGATTTCGGATGAGGTATGTCAGAATATTCTAAATTGTTAATAATTATTTCATTTTATTTCAATTGACAACGGGCAGAAAACAGAGCAAAATATATCATAAATGCCAGTGATGTCAGTGCGCGGGAAGAGAAAACGGCAGTGGGAAACCCGGCTTCCCGCGTATGCTTTTATGAAAAAGGATGGAGGAAAATGAAAGAAAAACTAATACGTTTCATGCAGGGAAGATATGGAATAGACCAGCTTTCCAAGCTGCTTATAGTGCTCGGTGTAGTGGCTGTTCTTGTCTCGGCGTTTGTAAACTGGGGAGTTCTTGGACTTATTATTTATTTCCTTGGCTGGGTTCTTGTTATCTGGGGATATTTCAGAGTGTTTTCCAGAAATGTCTCAAAACGTTACGCGGAGAATGAAGCGTTTCTGGCGAAAACCAGCGGGATCAGGAATTTTTTTCAGAAACAGAAGTATATGTGGCAGCAGAGAAAAGCATATCATATTTATAAGTGCCCGGGATGCGGGCAGAAAATCCGGATTCCTAAAGGAAAGGGGCGGATTGAGGTGCGCTGCCCGAAGTGTGGTACAACATTTATTAAGAAAAGCTGATGACAGAACAGAGAGAAAAAATTTCAGATATCCGTTTTAATGTGAAGCAGGGGGTGAGTGTGAGAAGATGACAGATCCGTACAGTGTACTGGGCGTAAACAGGAATGCGCCGGACGATGAGATAAAAAAAGCATACCGCAGTCTGAGCAGAAAATATCATCCGGATGCGAATATCAATAATCCTCATAAAGATGAGGCTGAGGCAAAGTTTAAAGAGGTTCAGCAGGCTTATCAGCAGATTATGGATGAACGCGAAAGGGGATATACGGCCGGAGGGCAGAGCGGACCGTATACCGGTGCCGGCGGATCCGGCTATGGAGATTCTTCCTATGGCGGTTACGGACCCTTTGGCGGCTACGGCCCGTTTGGCGGTTACGGCGGTTATGGACAGGGAGCGGATCCGGGCAGTCAGCGGCAGAATATGGATCCCCATCTGCGGGCGGCGGCAAATTATATCCGGAGCGGTCATTATCAGGAAGCGCTCAATGTTCTTGAAGGGATCAAAGAGAGAAACGCGCTCTGGTATTTTTACAGCGCTTCGGCGAATTCCGGCCTGGGAAACAATGTTACGGCTCTGGAACATGCCCGGGAGGCTGTCCGCCTGGAGCCGGAGAATACACAGTACCGGATGCTGCTGGAGAGGATGGAAGGCGGCGGCGCCTGGTATCAGCAGCGCCAGACCATGTATGGCTATCCGGGGTCATTTGACAGCAGCTGCTGTGTAAAACTGTGTGTGGCAAATCTTCTGTGCAATCTCTGCTGCGGCGGAGGCGGCCTGTGCTGCGGCGGTTACGGCGGATCCGGCTATGGCGCTTATATGTAAAAACAATACCCTCAGCTGAAAGAGGTACATATGGCTGAAACGAAGATGTTTCATTCCGGCACTGTGTATACCTCTGCGGCTGGGGGTAAAATAATGTTTGCAGGAAAGATGGAAGATGTCGTATTATAAGAAAGAGGCTGCGGCGCGCAGCTGCGGATATTTTCCTGCCGCGGCGGCGCTGTAAAATAAAAAGAAAAGATATGGGGGCAGAAAAGTGACTGGTGTGCTTCCGGGTCTTCAAAACCTGTGTGGGGCGGCGGAACCGCCCCGGGTGGGTTCGATTCCCACATGTCCCCGCCAGAGCAGAATTAAGTATACAGACATATAAAAGAAGAATATATAATAAAAAGAAGGGATGAAAATGAACATGAATCAGACACCGATGTCCGAAAGGGTGCACATCGGTTTTTTCGGAAAAAGAAATGCAGGAAAATCCAGTGTCATGAATGCGGTAACCGGGCAGGATCTGGCCGTAGTCTCTGAAGTGAAGGGGACGACGACAGATCCTGTCTATAAATCCATGGAACTTCTGCCTCTCGGCCCGGTGGTTATGATGGACACGCCGGGAATTGACGATGAAGGCGGGCTGGGCGGCCTGCGGGTAAAGAAAAGTTACCAGGTGCTCAACAAGACGGATGCGGCTGTGCTTGTTATAGATGGCGCGGCCGGGGCTTCCGCAGAGGACGCGGCCCTTCTTGACCGTATCCGGAAAAAGAATATTCCGTATACGGTTGCCCTGAATAAGCAGGATCTGGCAGCGGAAGATATGTTAAAGCAGGCGGCCGGTATCCTGGACATTCCGGAAGAACAGATTCTGGCCGTCAGCGCTGCAGACGGAACAGGAATCACGGAACTTAAAGAACGGATTGCCGCGATTGCAAAACAGGAAGAGCCGAAGCTCAGAATTGTAGGGGATATGATTTCTCCTTCAGATTTTATTATCCTGGTAGTTCCTATTGACAGCGCGGCGCCGAAAGGCAGACTGATTCTTCCTCAGCAGCAGACAATCCGGGATATTCTGGAGGCGGACGCGGTTTCTGTCGTTATAAAGGAAAACCGGGTGAAGGAGACGATAGAAAGCCTGGGGAAGAAGCCGCGTCTTGTGATCACGGACAGTCAGGCATTTGAAAAAGTAGCGGCAGATACACCGGAAGATATTCTTCTCACCTCATTTTCTATTCTCTTTGCCAGATACAAGGGAAATCTTGAGACGGCAGTTGCGGGTGTTACAGCACTGGATAGGCTGCAGGACGGAGATAAAATTCTGATCAGCGAAGGCTGTACCCATCACAGACAGTGCGACGATATCGGTACAGTCAAGCTCCCCCGCTGGATCCGGGAGTATACCGGAAAAGATATCCGGTTTGAGACAAGTTCCGGCACACAGTTCCCGGATGAACTGGGAGAGTATAAGATGATCGTACACTGCGGTGGATGCATGCTCAATGAACGAGAAATGAAATACCGCCTAAGCTGTGCGGCTGACCAGGGAGTGCCCATGACAAACTACGGCATTCTGATCGCGTATGTGAAAGGAATACTGAAAAGAAGCGTAGAACTGTTTCCTGAAATTCACAGACTGCTGGAGAAATAGAAGAACAGACCGCTGCGGAAAACAGAGTGACTTTAATTATAAGAGAAGACAGAAAATACCGCTGTCCGGTTTGGTATGGACAGCGGTATTTTCTTCTGGTATGTAATTGAGAGGATTTCCTCTGCTGCCGGATCCGCCCTGCGCATAACTGGGGAATTATCCTTATATAAAGGAGGCAGAAACAGAAATGTCATCCGGATAAACTTTGGGGGGAGTCCCCGGACAGACATCAGACACCGGCAGCCTGACCTGCAAAAAACACAGCGGCTCTTCGGAAAAAATGTGGCATAATATTTCCATATAAAATACATTGAGCATTTCTGAACAAATAAAAAAAGACAGTTTCCCCCGAAGGAAAACCACCTTTGGTTTTTACAAGTCAACTACACTATAGCATTTAAAAGTGAATGTGTCAAATGAATTTGAAATTATCTGTAGCATGTGACTGAATAAAGGTCCGAAAATGTCAGAATACGAAGTGAAAACGAATCGTTTCCCGCAGCTGCTATCCGAAAGGCGCATCCCAACGTCCGTATTCCGCCATTTTCTGGTCTTTTTTGAATTTGAAATTGTGAGGGAGAAAACGCAGCCGGGAAGGGATGAGGGGGTGATGGAGGACCGTAAAGCAGCGCCGGCACTTAGAGCGCGTCTTTTGCGCTCTTATGTACCGCTGCGCTGTGTCCGAGCGAAAGTGCGTCCGCCGGCACTCCCTCATCCCTTCCCGGCGGAAACTTTCTCCACTCACAAATTCAAATTCCAGGATTGTACTGAAAAAAATACAATTTTTCTTAAAAACCTCTTGAAATAAATTCCATGATCCGATATACTGAAAAAGCTGTGACATGATAGCTGTGAAGCGTGAGGTTGCTGTCGGCGCAAAAACATAAGCGCAGGGCAGGTTTTCCGTGGAGCGAATGTCAAGTTAGGAAACTGGCGACAAGTCACTGTACGAATCACAACAGTATCTCGTTTTTGCACGCAGCACAGCACTGCGGCAGGAGTTGAAAAAGCGAGAGCGCCGTGTATGTTTCTCACGACACACACGGGAGAGTGTACAGTCACCGCTTGTCGTACTGAGTTACAAGTACGAAAAGGAGGCGACTTTTTTTATGGCAAGTCAAGTAATGAGAATCACACTGAAAGC
>DXIU01000096.1 GCA_019112765.1 Candidatus Mediterraneibacter norwichensis
TTTCACACGCTCTGGCAAGAACAGGCACATCGATTTCCTCGCAGTCACGGATTTCCTTTGTGAATCCTCTTAAGAGCTGTGAAAGAATAACGCCTGAGTTTCCGCGGGCTCCACGCAGTGAGCCGGAGGAAATTGCTTTTGCAGTAGAAAGCATATCCGGGTTTTCAATGGCCTTTACTTCTTTTGCCGCTGACATGATGGTCAGGGTCATATTGGTGCCGGTATCTCCGTCCGGCACGGGGAATACATTTAATTCATTGATGAATTCTTTTTTTGCTTCCAGATTTGCCGCACCGGCAAGAAACATCTTCTGAAGCATCTGTGTATTTATCGTCTTAACAGCCACGATAAAATCCTCCTTAATCTATCACTCTCACACCTTCAACGAAGATGTTGATTTTTTCTACCGACATTCCGGTGAATTCCTCGACCTTATACTTCACATTACTCATCAGATTATCGGAGACAGAAAGAATATTCACTCCGTAAGAGACGATCACATGGAAATTAAGGGTGATGGCATTGTCATCTGAGATTTCTACCTGAATCCCGTGTGTAAGACTTTCTCTCTTCAGAAGACGAACCAGCCCGTCCTTCATATTAACGGCCGCCATTCCTACGATTCCAAAGCATTCAACCGCCACGGAGCCCGCGTATTTGGCGATCACTTCAGGATTGACTGTAATGATTCCAAGATCTGTGCTCATGCTTCCTTTCATCATATATTACCTCCAGTTCTTATATGGATTTTTACCATAAATAACATGATTATTATACTATCACTTCATAAATTTTACAATACGGATTCGTTTTTTTTAAAAAATACTTGCAATAGGAAAATGTTTCTGATAGAATATCATTGTTATGAGTCTATACGACCAGTTCAGATTGTTAGGAGGTGCAGTCATGGCAAAATGTGCTATTTGTGAAAAGGGCGCTCACTTTGGTAACAATGTAAGCCACTCTCATAGAAAAACACCGAAAATGTGGAAATCAAATGTGAAATCCGTCAGAGTGAAAACAGAAGGCGGTTCCAAGAAAATGTATGTTTGTACATCATGCCTGAAGTCAGGACGCGTTGAAAGAGCATAATCTTCCGCATAAGACAGAATGAAAATGAAACCCGTATCTGTGTTTATACAGATGCGGGTTTTTCTTACTTCTCAGCAGCAGAACAGACGATACCCGAGTACGAGGAAAATTAACAGCAGAATAACACCCCATACTAGATTGGGAAGGAGCATCATGATAAACATGCCTATTGCAATCCAGAACAATGCAAAACCACATACTTTTTTCATATTTCAGCTCCTGTGTATCCTGTTGGTTTATTCTATGCACGATATTCTTATTCTATTCTGCCATATTTCTGTGAATCCGGAAATCTGACCAGTATCTTCATACTTAACTTAGTCCTGTGTTTCCTCATCATCAGAGTCCAGAATATCCATAACGTCTTCTTCTGTCATTTTCCCCTCTTTTCCGGCAGTAAATCTGTCCACAACATCGGGAACCATATCAAGTATTTTGGTAATCGTATCCTGATTTTTAATATTTACCAGTCTTGTTCTGCCGTCCTGGATTACGATCACAGCGCTTGGAGACATTTTTCCGCCGATGCCGCCCATTCCTCTTTCTTTCTTTTCACCGGAAAAGGAGCCGGCTCCGATTCCAAATGATACATCGACCAGCGGAAGAATAATTGTACCATTGATATGAATTGCGTCTCCCACTACTGTCTTGGATGAAATTACTCCGTCCATCCCCCGGAACAGGGCTTCTACTGTTGCTTTAAAATTGTTGTTTTCTTCAGCCATACCACATTTCCTCCTCTAATGATCTGTCAGCTTTCTCTCTTTATTTTCTGGTTCTGTTTTCTGTTTACAGCTTAAATTTTTTTATATGTCTGTATGTTATTTTAACGTTTCTGTCAAAGAACAGATTCCAGGCCGGAATGAGAATGTACAGCAGACGAAGTTTCCCTGCCGCCAGAACAGATCCTTTTAATACTTTATTCTCAAAGTCTGCCCGGATATTAAGAAACTCTCCGACCATTGGATAGATCAGGCTGATTCCGGCCAGAAGATATCCTGTGTAAGCCGGATCTTCAAAGCCAAACTCAATATCCCCTTCCAGTTTTTCAGGACAGAGTCTGTGAAGCAGCCTTTTCAGTTCTTTTACCGCCTTTAAGAAGGCGTTTTTATGAATTTCATTTGTAAGAAACCGGCGAAGCTTTTCCTTTTTTTTCGCCAGCGCTTTTATATTATCATATAATTTTTTAAATGTATATTTTATCTTGTCCCAATATGCGGAGATCTTTTCAGAAAAAGAATTTTTTTTCTCCTTCTTTTTGTCGGATACTGTTTTCTGCGTTTTTGCTTTCTGTTCTTTTTCGGCTTCCGGTTTCTGTTTTTCCCCGGCTTCCGGTTCCTGTTCTTTTCCGGCTTCCGGTTTCTGTTTCACCGGTCTGGCAGTATCTTTCAAATCTTCCGTGCTCCCGGCAGTTTTTTCTGCTGAAGTCCGGATCCTTTCTGACGCGGCAGAAGAAGTCTTTTTATACCCGCTGGTACTGTCAAAGTGTTTCCATGCCGTCCGGAATCTCCAGATGAGTCTGCCATTTTCATAGACAGCTTCCCCGGAGATCAGATGAATCAGCCAATGAAATTTCACCCGCCATCGGAGGGAATCCATAGTGCCGTCCCAGGAAGCGGCAGCAGTATACCGGGCAGGAAGCAGAATGAAAGCAGCCAGCAGAAGAATAATAATTCCAACTGCGGCAAGAAGTACTAATCCCAGTATTTTTAATATGAGGAAAATTATATGTAGCATCCGTTTTACCGCCCTGTTATATCAAATTCTTTCTGCCGTTTCAGAATAAAACGGCGGATATCAGCTGTACCCGTTCTGCGGTACACTTTGTCTGTTATCTGTTCCACAAAGTAAAGCGCTTCATCATAGCCATCAGCGATTCCGACCACAAAGAGATCTTCATTGTCAAATACATGCTGATGAAGCAGAACAGAAGAAAAGAATTCAAGCTGGTTCTGCGCTCCCTGGGAAAGTGTAATGACATAGACCGAAGGAAGCAGTTTTTTCTTTCTCAGCTTTCTTTTCAGTGTGGCTTTCTTCTTTTGCCAGCCCTGGCTGACATACAGATCACAGTAAAATTTTACGTGCATATCCTCACTCCGTCTGTCAGTTATAATAAGAATCCAGAATCTGTCCCGCCAGAGATACCGCCCGGCCGCTGGTGCTTCCGTCTGATCCTTCTGTAATTACAGTAATAACAAGCTCCGGATTATCGACATTGGTAAATCCGATAAACCAGGAGTGAGTCCGGTCTTTGTCAGACATACTGTACTCGGCTGTACCGGTTTTCCCGGCCACTGTGTAGGATTTCCCGCTTAAAACAGATGCTGTTCCATCCTCAACTACAGCGGTCATATATTCTTTCAGCTGTGCTGCTTCCTCGGCAGTCATCAGCCTCCGGTAACTCTTCGGTACATTTTTCCGGACTTCGCTTCCTGTATAATTGGTGACACTGTCTACAAGATATGGTTCCATCAGAGTGCCGCCGTTGGCAATAGCCTGCGTAATCAAAGTCATGTGATAAGGACTTACCATCGTATTGCCCTGCCCCATGGCTGTCATCATGATTTCAGCAGAACTGGAATCCTCTGTCAGAGCAAAGGAACTTTTTGTGTAGTCCAGAACAGAAGGCAGAGATTCATTAAAAAGCAGATCCTCCGCCGTCTCTCTGTATTCCGGAATGTTCAGTGAAAGTCCGATATTTGAGAAAGAAGTGTTGCACGAATTTGCCAGAGAGCTCTCCAGATCCTCATGTCCGTGTACGCTTCCGCCTGCACAGTGAATCGTCGTATCTCCTACTGTAATTCCGCCGGTACAGTCATAGGTATAATCTGCGTAGCTGCTGTTCTGCCGCATAAACGCAAGAGTTGTAACGACTTTAAAGGATGACCCGGGGGCATAGGATCCGTTTGTAGCCCGGTTTAAAAGCGGGCTGTTTTCCTCGTCTGAATTCAGGGATTCCCACTCAGTCCGGATCTCATTCGGATCAAAAGTGGGTTTGGATACCATAGCCAGAATCTTTCCGGTATCTGCTTCCATGACAATTACAGCCCCTTTATTGTCACCCAGCGCGTCATATGCAGCCTGCTGCAGATCGGCGTCCAGAGTGGTCACTACGGTATCACCCATATTTTTTTCACCATTGAATTCATTCTGTATTTTCTCAACAAAAAAAGCGTTTGATGTAAGAAGCTCAAAATTTTCTACAGATTCCAGCCCTGTTTTTCCAAGTTCTGTATCACTGTAGCCGATCACATGTGCAAAGACAGAACCATATGGATAGTTCCTTGTCTCTGTGCCGTCATCCGCCACCAGGGTTTCTGCAAGTACATTTCCGTTTCTGTCAACGATATCTCCCCGGACAACAGTTTCGGCAAACAGATCCTGCCGCTTGTTATAAGGACTGTTTACAAAACTTCCTGCGCGGGCAATGGTAAAGTAAACAATATAAATCATAAGGGCAATAAACAGAATTACAAAGAAGTAGGTGACCCTTGCAAATTCTTTATTTCGAGCGCGTTCTCTGCCTTTGCCTCGTCCTCGGTCTCTGCTTCGGGACTTCTTCGAATTTCGGCCTGCTTTTCGCTGTCTTTCGCCCGGTACTTCTTCCCAGTTCATTTCTCAGCTCCCTTTCTTTTTTCCGTTCTATCTTTTCTTCTTCATCTTCTCTCAGTATATAAAGTCCCTGAATAATGCCGAACATAATCATGGTGCTCAGCATGGAACTGCCCCCGTAACTTACAAAAGGCAAAGTCATTCCTGTGGAAGGAATAAACTTGGTAACGCCTCCGATCTGCAGAAATACCTGGAAGATATAGCAGGTTCCCAGCCCCAGCGCTACCAGCTTATAAAAAGGATTGCGCAGCTCCATGGCAATATTCAGAAACATGACATAACAGCTCACACAGATCAGAATCAGGCACAGGGCATAGATTACGCCCATCTCTTCCGTAATCGCGGAAAAGATAAAGTCAGTTTCTGATACAGGGATCATATCCGGCTGCCCTTTGAACAGTCCTGTTCCGAACCAGCCGCCTGTACCAATGGCAAACAGTGACTGCGCTACCTGATATCCGCTTCCATTGTAAGAGGCAATCGGATCCTGCCAGGCTTCCACACGGACCTGAATGTGAGAAAACAGGTGATAGCCTGCCACTGCGGCCAGACATCCTGCCGCAATTCCGGCAAGAACGTACAGAGGCTGTCTTGTAGCGACGTACAGCATAACCAGATATACCACGAACAGAATCAGGGCAGCTCCCAGATCTGTAGATACAACCAGGATCAGCACATGTGCTGCCGCTATGATAGTGGTAACGACAACATTTTTAAATTCCGTGGATTTTTTCAGACTTGCCGCCACAAAGAAAACAAAAATTATTTTTACAAATTCGGAAGGCTGAATATTTACACCGAACAGGCTGAAGCCAAGCTTTGCCCCTCCGGATGTGGTGGCAAAAACCGCGACTACAAGGAGAGCCGCTCCGCCCACGCCTGCGTAAATATAAGTCCACTGATCCAGAAATGTAAGTTTTCTGATCAGTACAGGAACAACCAGTCCGAATATAACTCCCAGAATAACAAAGGCCATCTGACGGATCGCAGAGCCGTAGGCGCTTTCATTATCCGCGGAAAGTCTCGTAATCATGATCATACCCGCTGTGATAAGCATACACATATTGTTGACAACAAGCCGTGATACATTCGGATAAATCAGATTATACAGCAGGATTACTGCCAGCAGCACGATGAACAGCGCTCCGCAGATAATGAGTATTCTCATATCATTTGTAGCAAGGAACATCACGCCGAAAGCCACCGCCTGAATCAGAAACATCAGAACATTCTGGCATATCAGAACCCGGTTTTCCTCATCTTCATAACTGCGTGTAAAAATAGAAAAACAGGAAAAGGTGTATGCAGCCATAAGTATTATTATGATGTATTTCGATAATTGAATCGTTATATTTACCACTTTTTCACCCGCTTTAAATTATTCCTCTCTTAAAATGTCCCTGTGTAAATGAAAAAGGTGCTTCCCTGCTTCCCTGCCGGCTTCCGTCTTCTCTTTCAAATAGAGACAGAACCTCCCGCACCTGTTCTCTGTTTTCCACTGAAAACTGAATACGCAGACTCTCCGGGGCCAGCTGTCCAAGTATTTCCCGCTGATTTCCCAGATAGACAGGAAGAGAATTGTAGATCACATTATAGCAGGAATCACAGTTATTTTTTACAGGGAACCGGTTCCTGAACCTGTCCTCAATAAAGGCAAGCCCGCTTTTTCCCCGGCAGTGTCCGGCCGCTGAAGAAATACACTGGGCCGAAACCATAACCGGAATACGGCCATAGACAATCAGCTCCGCAGATTCAAGACCAAGTTCCGCAAGTTCTCTGCAGCTGAGCTCCGCCGGCGCCGTAAAACGGGTAATACCGCAGCGGGACCAGAATTCTTTTGTATACCGGTTAAACATATATAGATTATGGTCCAGAATTATTGTTTTGTCAAATCCGCAGTCGAGCAGAATGCTGGCCTCATCGTAGCTGCGGAGAAGCATTCCGTCCATCGGGAAATGGGAAAACAGCTTTCTTTCTTCTGTAAACCGGATTCGTTCTTTATCCCGGAACACATGAGACATAGCAGGAAAAACCTCTATTCCTGAAGATCGGAATCCGGTCAGCATGGAGATCAGTTTCTTATCCTCAAAAAAACGGCTGCATATCCGGCGGTCTGCGTAAACCCGACGGATTCTGCTGAATGGATGTTCAGAAAGATATTCTGCAATTTCTTCAAGTTGTTCCATTGTTTCGGCAAGAACAGATAAAACAGGACTTTTATTATTTCCTTTCGCTGCCGGAATGCGGTCTGGCTCCAAATCTCTTTGCAGGCCTGCCGGACGGTAACAGGAAGAAACGATTTTCTGCCGCAGCTGTTCCAGAGCAGATCTGCGCATATGGTTCAGCTCCTGCATCGGGAGAAAGACATTTCCCTCCATCCGGATTTCCAGCGCTGTAAAAGAGAAATCCGTCCCGCCGGTTTTCGAAAGCCTTTTCTTCAGTGCTTCCTCTTCCAGCGGGCGGGTCTGCGCAGTCTGAACCGTTTCAGCGGATCTAACGGAAACAGTCTGCCCGCCGCCGGTTACGGTAAGACAGGCAGGCATCTCTGGAATCAGGGAGAGAACTCCGGACACTTCTTTCTGCGGTTTAGCCGAAAGAAATGTTTTCCGGATATCCTGAATCAGACTTTCGCTGCGTACCCGCGGAAAGACGGTTCCTTTTTCCGCTTTTCCATCTTTGGGCAGCAGAAGGGAAACAGAAGCCCCCTTTTTCAGATCAGATCCCATGGTATAATTGCTTTTTTTACCCGGTCCAAGTTCAAGAACATCTCCTTTTTTCAGATCTGTAAGGGCCGTCCCTTCCATCTTTCGTCCCCGAAGGCCGGTTGCCATAATTGCCGGAACACCTGCGTGATTTGGTCTGTCCAGGCTGAGCATGCTTTTTCCGTTATGCTGCTTATAGTATCCCGTCTGAAAGCCCCCTCTGTTATAGAGGTCAAGGAGCATCTCCCGGTCTTTTGGATCAATCTGAAATTTTTCCCGGCCTTTTTCCAGATACAGGTCTGTGTATTTACGATATACTGCTGTTACAGCAGCAACATATTCCGGTTTTTTCATTCTTCCTTCGATTTTAAAAGAGTCCACACCGGCTTCTGTCAGATCAGGTATCAGATCCAGCGTACACATATCTTTCAGGCTCATATAATATTTCCTGTGTCCATTCACTGTCCAGGGAAGTCTGCACGGCTGGGCACACTGCCCTCTGTTTCCGCTTCTGCCGCCGATTACGCTGCTCAGCAGACACTGACCGGAATAACAGTAGCAAAGAGCTCCGTGTACAAAGCACTCAATCTCCAGATCTGTGTGTTCCCGGATTTCACGGATCTCTGAAAGTGACAATTCCCGGGCAGGGACAACCCGTACTGCTCCGGCCTGCTCAAAAAACGCTGCTCCGGGATAACCTGTGATCGTCATCTGAGTACTCGCATGAATGTCCAGTCCGGGAAATTTTGTCCGGATATATTCCATCACTCCGGTATCCTGTACAATCACAGCGTCCAGTCCTTTTTCATAAAAAGGAGACAGATAATCGTAAAGCTCCTCCATTTCACTATCTTTAAGCAGAGTGTTTACCGTAAGATAAAGTTTTTTCCCGAACAGGTGCGCTTCTTCTATCGCCCGGATCAGCTCTTCTTCTGTAAAATTATCGGCGTATGCCCTGGCTCCGAATCTGGAACCACCGGCATATACTGCATCTGCGCCTGCAGAGACTGCAGCACGGAAACAGTCATAAGAACCTGCCGGGGCAAGAATTTCAATCTGTCGGTCAGTCATTCATTCTTCTCCTTTATTTCCAAATATATCAGAATATCCTATAACATGAAGCAGGCTGTCGTTTCTGACAGCCCACCCACATGTTATCGTCTTCTGTTTTTCATCTCTGTCTCCAGCTTTACGATCTGCATCTGAAGATCATTGTTCTCTTCCTTCATCTTCGCCAGTTCTTTCTCCGCATTTTCCAGTCTGATCTGCGCGGAGATCAGTTCATGCTTCAGATCATACATTTCTTTATCTTTCATCTCGATATCGTTTTCAAGGGAATCACCCTGTTTTTTGGCTTTAAAATAGTCATCTGCGATATTCAGTGCGAGGAGTACATTTCTTGTATCAGCACTTTGCTTTCTGTAGCCCTCGCTGTTTGCACATTCTGTTATCTTGTGGTTCAGATAGGAAGATACTTTCTGCAGGTACTCTTCGCCTTCGAACCCGCTTAAGGTATATACCTTCCCCCCAATTAATACTTCTGTAAAATGTTTTGCCGAACTCATAGCATCCTCCTCGCGTTTCTTACATGCTATTATAAACTATTTGCCAGTAAAACCCAACAGTTTTTTAACAAAATCATTCCTCCTGAAGCGGAGAGGGAATCCCCAGATGCCGATATGCCAGTTCTGTTACAACTCTTCCTCTGGGTGTTCTCTGTATAAATCCGTTCTTCAGCAGATATGGTTCATAAACATCCTCCAGAGTCCCTGCATCTTCCGAGACAGCTGCCGCAAGCGTATCCAGTCCTACCGGTCCGCCCTGAAACTTCTCAATCATAGTAAGCAGAATGCCTCTGTCAATATGGTCAAGACCATATTTATCCACATCCAGGAGATCCAGAGCATAATCTGCTACTTTTTTGGTAATCACCCCATCGTATTTGACCTGAGCGAAGTCCCGGACCCGCTTAAGCAGCCTGTTCGCAAGACGCGGGGTTCCCCGGGAACGTCTCGCCAGCTCCAGCGCGCCCTCCTCTTCGATTTCCACATTAAGAACCTTTGCGGAGCGAAGGACAATTGTTTTCAGTTCTTCATCCGTATAAAACTCCAGTCGGTTTACCACGCCGAAACGATCTCTGAGAGGCGCGGTAAGCATGCCTGCCCGGGTAGTGGCTCCTACCAGGGTGAATTTGGGCAGATTAAGCCGGATGGATCTGGCGCCTGCGCCTTTTCCTATCATAATATCGATAGCGTAATCCTCCATAGCCGGATAGAGAACTTCTTCTACCTGTCGGTTCAGCCGATGAATCTCATCGACAAACAGTACGTCATTTTCCTGGAGACTGTTCAGAATCGCTGCCATTTCTCCGGGTTTTTCTATGGCCGGTCCGGAGGTGACTTTCATGTTTACTCCCATTTCATTGGCGATAATTCCGGCAAGAGTGGTTTTTCCCAGTCCGGGAGGTCCGTAAAACAGTACATGATCAAGGGGCTCTCCCCGCTCTTTTGCCGCTTTTATATAAATTTCCAGAGTCTGTTTTGTCTTTTCCTGGCCGATATATTCTTTAAGATAGAGAGGCCTTAATTCTCCTTCAATCCTGATGTCTTCCTCCAGGTTCTCTGTTGTTATAATTCGTCTTCCCATAACTTCCCTCTGTCCATCTCCTCTTTGGAGCGAAAAATTACCGGTTCCCCGGTATATTAAAATTTATATTAAAAAAGAAATTTCAATGCTTCTTTAAGCAGCTCTTCTGCAGTGGTGCAGTCCGGAGAAGCTTTCTTTACTGCCCGCATACTCTCTGTACTTCCATATCCGAGAGCAACCAGTGCCTGTACGGCTTCCGACTGAATGCCTTCTCCTGCAGAATGTTTTTCCGGGGCGGCATCTTCACCGTGAGCGGCGTGATCCAGCACGTCCTCAATATTTATTTTGTCTTTCAGCTCCACGATCAGTTTTTCTGCAGTCTTTTTTCCAATGCCCGGCGCTGTGGAAATAGCCTTTGCGTCTCCCGACATGACAGCAAAACGAAGCTCGTCCGGGCTCATTGCAGACAGAATATTAAGGCCGCCTTTCGGACCAATTCCGCTGACTCCGATAACCAGTCTGAAGATTTCCAGGTCATCTCTGGTAAGAAATCCGAAAAGCTGCATAGCATCTTCACGGACACTGAAATATGTATATATTTTTACTTCATTTCCCGGCTGAGGGAGCAGGGCGAGCGCCTGATTGGACATAAAGATGCCAAAGCCGATCCCGCCGACATCCACGATGGCTTTCTGCTCCTCCACCGCGGCAAGTTCACCTCTTATATATGAAATCATGATTTTCCTCTTTCTTCTTGTTTTTCAACTCAGTACAATCCGGTCAATCCGTTTCAGCATTTCTCTTCCCGCAATGCCGATCAGAGTGCCGGTGATCAGGCCTGTAATTAACAATACCGGCAGATAATAGCCGACGGCATATGTTTCTACCACCAGCATGGCTATAATCAGCTGGCCCACATTATGGCTTACGCCGCCTGCCATACTGACGCCGATTACACTGAAAGCACCTGTCTTTTTCAGCAGCGTCATTACCGCCAGACTCAGAATGCCCCCTGCCAGGCTGTACAGAATACCAAACAGATTTCCGAACAGAAATCCTGCAAGAATAATTCTGACAACAGATAACAGCAGTGCTTCCTTCCAGTCTGTTTTGTAAAGGACAATAACAATTACAAGATTAGCCAGGCCAAGCTTGGCTCCGGGGATTCCGAAATTGATGGGGATCAGAAGCTCTACATAGCTGAAAATCAGTGCAAGAGCTGTAAAAACGCCAAAAACTGCTGCTCTGTTTTTTCTGTTTTTCACTTGTCTACCTTCCTTTCGGAGAACAGCTACTGCGCTACGCCGTCTATCTCAGAAGAATTGCTGCTCTGTATAGTAACCACAACCTGATTCGGCAGACAGATAATGCTCTCCCCGTCTCTGGAAATCTGTCTGTGGCTGACGCAGATCTGATCCGGGCAGTCCGCCCATTCCATTTTTACTGTTCCGTTTTCTATGATCAGGCGATTTGTATCGCCGATGGAGACTGTTCTGTCGGCAGACAGACTGTACACAGCATACTCTTCTCCTGAAACGGAGATGACAGCCTGTCCTTCTCCTTCCCGGTGTCTCAGGAAATGAACAGCGAAAAAGATGACGCAGACAGCAAGAATTCCTCCGGCCAGTAACCAGTCGTTTTTTTTCATATTCTTACCTCTTTCGTCAGATATCATAGCACACCTGCTTTCATTGCGCAACCACATGTTCGATTATACATTCTGCTACAACCGGCTTGTGGTTTGGAAAAGAACCGGATATAATAAGTCAGGAAAGGAACGGAAAAGAAAGATGAAAAAAATAATCTTATTTCTGACTGCAGCGGTTACTGCCCTGACTGCAGCGGCATGCTCTTCTCCCCGGAAATCAGAATCTCTTTCTGTAACAGGAATGTATTTTGATACAGTTGTGACCGTTGAGGCCTGGGGAACGGACATGGATACACTGGATCAATGCATGGAAATGTGCCGGTCATATGAACAGCTTCTGAGCGCACATATAGAAACCAGTGAAATATCCGCCGTCAACCATGCGAAAGGTCAGCCGGTTACTGTATCGGAAGAGACTGCGGAGCTGATTGAACTGGGATATCAGTACGGTGTTCTTTCCGGCGGACTCTTTGATATAACCATTGCACCGGCAAGCAGTCTCTGGGATTTTCACGATGGTGACAATGCTCATATTCCGGATGCGGAAGAACTTTCAGAGGCTGTATCACACATTGACTACCGCTGTATCAGGGTAGACGGATGCACGGTAACACTGGCGGATCCGGAGGCCGCAATTGATCTGGGAGGAATTGCCAAAGGGTATATTGCGGATCAAATAAAAAAATACCTGGAAGATGAAGGCGTTGAACATGCGCTGATTAATCTGGGCGGAAACATGCTCGCTGTAGGCGGTCGGTATGACGGAACGGACTTTCAGATCGGTATTCAGAAACCCTTTGCCGAAACCGGTACTGTTCTTGCATCTGTCGCTATATCCGGAAAGTCGGTTGTTTCGTCCGGAAATTATGAGAGGTACTTTGAGCAGGACGGAGATATTTACCATCATATTCTGAATCCTGCTACTGGTTATCCGGCGGATACCGGCCTGAATCAGGTAACCATTATATCAGACAGCTCTGCCCAGGGTGACGCCCTGAGTACTACATGTTTTCTTCTGGGGCTGGATAAAGGCATGGAACTTATCCAGAGTCTGGACGGAGTGGAAGCTGTGTTTGTAACAAGCGATATGAAAGTTCATGTAAGCAGTGAAGATCTCCCGGTTACCATATTATAAAAGCAGTACGGAAAGTTATACCGCAAACTGATCCGGATAAGTATGAAGAAGCGCCCCCTCCGGGGTACCGGAGGGGGCGCTTCTTCTGAGCTTTTCAGCTTCCCTGTATTTGGATGATCTTTCTCGGACACTTCTCTGCGCAGACGCCGCAGTTTGTACATTTTTCCGGATCAATATGAGCCAGAAAGTTATTCACAGTGATTGCCTGCGCCTCACAGTTTTTTTCACAAAGTCTGCAGCCAATACACCCTGTCTGACACACTTCCATCAGTGATTTCCCTTTATCGTTGGAACTGCACTGTACAAATGTTTTCTGCTTATATGGGATCAGTTCAATCAGATGTTTAGGGCAGACCTTCACACATCTGCCGCAGGCTTTGCAGGACTCCCGGTCTACTACAGCAATGCCATCGATAATATGAATCGCGTCAAAAGGACAGGCTTCCACGCAGGAACCATATCCAAGACAGCCATAAGAACAGGCCTTTGCGCCTCCGTCCTGCATCTGGGAGGCCATAATACAGTCTTTGATTCCAGTGTATCTGTATTCTTCCTTTGCTTTTTCGCAGGTCCCCGCGCATTTTACAAAAGCTGTTTTTCTTTCCTGAGCAGAAACATCAACCCCCATAATTTCTCCGATTTTTTCTGCAACCGGTGTGCCGCCTACGGGACAGGCATTTACTTCCGCTTCTCCGGATACAATTGCAGTGGCAAGCCCTGAGCAGCCGGCATAGCCGCATCCGCCGCAGTTATTGCCGGGAAGGCTGTCTACAATGGCCTCCCATCTTTCGTCTGTTTCCACGGCAAACTTCTTCCCCGAGATTCCAAGAAAGACGCCGATGAATAACCCTGTGCCGCCTACAATAACGGCTGCCAAAAGAATTCCTGTTATACTCATATCTGCCGCCCTCCTATATTAAACCTGAGAATCCGAAGAAAGCAATCGCCATCAGTCCCGCGGTTACAAGAACAATGGGTGTTCCCTGAAAGGATTCTGTAATATCATTATGCTCGATTTTTTCCCGGATTCCTGCCATAAGCACAATAGATACAAGGAATCCCGCGGCTGTGGCAAAGCCGTTTACCACGCCTTCAAGAAGTCCGTATCCTTCCTGTACATTGGTCAGAGCTACTCCAAGTACTGCACAGTTTGTAGTAATCAAAGGAAGATACACACCAAGGGCGTTGTACAGGGGAGGCATGACTTTCTTTAAAAACATTTCCACGAACTGGACAAGGGCTGCAATGACAAGAATAAATACAATCGTATTCAGATATTCCAGCTCACCGCCCATGATATTGGGATTGCCAAGTATATATTTGTAGATCAGGCCGGTAACAAAGGAAGAAATGGTGATGACGAACACTACTGCTCCGCCCATTCCGGCTGCGGTTTTTACATTCTTGGAAACACCGAGAAACGGACAGATTCCAAGGAACTGACTTAATACAACGTTATTTACAAAAGCAGAGCCGACTGCGATCAATAATAATTCCTGCATTTATACGTCCTCCTTTTCCGGTGTGTCTGACACAAGATGTCCGCCGCAGATTCCACGGCTGGCGCAGGAAGCACATCCTTCCCCGCATCCTGCCGCGGCCGGGACTTTTCTGCCTTTTCCGGCCAGCCTCTTCTTCACCTTGTTCTGGAGCGCTACAAGACATGCCAGCACAAAGAAAGCGCCCGGCGCAAGAATAAAGATTGTAAGCGGTTCGTATGAATCAGGCATAACCTGAACTCCGAAAATCTGGCCTGCTCCGATCAGCTCCCTGACAATACCAATCGATGTCAGGCCCACTGTAAATCCGAGCCCCATACCCATACCATCGAAAATCGATGGGAGCACCGGATTTTTAGACGCATAGCTCTCAGCCCTTCCCAGAATGATACAGTTTACAACGATCAGCGGGATGTAAAGCCCAAGAGAAGAATACAGATCCGGGGCAAATCCTTCCAGCAGAAAGTCCACAATTGTTACGAATGACGCAACTACGACAATAAATGCCGGCATTCTGACAGAATCCGGTATGATTTTCCGCAGCATGGAAATCAGCATATTGGACATAATCAGTACGGCTGTTGTAGAAAGTCCCATGCCGATACCATTTATGGCAGAGGTTGTTACTGCCAGAGTAGGACACATTCCAAGCATAAGGACAAACGTCGGATTTTCTTTGACAAGGCCGTTATAAATTCGTTCTGTACATTTATTCATTACTGTCGCCTCCTAACTCATTGTGGAAATAAACCAGTGCTGAGTTTACTGCATCTGTAACAGCGCTTGTCGTGATTGTTGCACCGCTGATTGCGTCGATTTCGTTATCCGCAGATGCACCGTTCTTTGTATAGGAAAATCTTTCCACATTTTTATCTTTGAACTGATCCTTAAAATCAGACTCGTCTGCCTTCATTCCCAGGCCTGCTGTTTCGCTGATGGAAAGCATCTCCACACCGGATATTGTTCCATCGTTCAGTATTCCGACAGAAATCTGGATATCTCCGCCATATCCGGAGTGGGATGTCACATTCAGCACATATCCCACGGTTTCGCCGCTGTCCGATTTCCCTGCAGCAACTTCTGTGAGGTCGTCAGTATACCCGTTGTCTCTGATAAGCGCCGCTGCATCCTCCGGGTCAAATTCTTCATAATCTTCAAAAGAAGCCGCATCCGGCAGAACTGTACGGTAGGCTTCCTGTTTTGAATTTTCCTGGGCAGCTGCAATGGGCTCTTTCGTAATATCGTATACAATTCCAAGCAGAAGTCCTGATACAACTGTAATAATCGTCAGAATCAAGGTATTTTTAATGATTTTATTCATATTTTTCCCCTCCTTTGCCAAATGGTTTTGGAAGAGTAATCTTTTCGATCAGCGGCACAAGGAGATTACTGATTATGATTGCATAAGAAACTCCTTCTGCAGAGCCGCCGAAAATACGGAACAGTCCGGTGAGCAGGCCCATACAGACGCCGTAAATGATTTTCCCCGACGAAGTAATCGGCGAAGTAACGTAGTCAGTGGCCATAAACCAAACACCGAGCATCAGCCCGCCTCCGCACAGATGTGCTGTAATGTACTGGGGATCAAATCCATGTCCTCCGAAAATGACAATGAATGCCACGAAGGAAACCAGGTAGGATGCAGGAATATCCAGCTCAATCACTCCCATAAGCAGCAGAAACATCGCCCCGATCATTATCGCAATAACAGAAGTTTCGCCTATGG
>DXIU01000097.1 GCA_019112765.1 Candidatus Mediterraneibacter norwichensis
AATAATCTGTCGGATTTGGTCTTTTGCTACTGCCATAAATAAACTCCTTTTCGATAAGAATTGTCATATCTATAATTCTTACCAAAAAGGAGCCATTTTTTACCAAAGCCACAAAGTTTTTTACACTACCGATCAGCAGAAACTTGTTTCAGAAACTACTTCTGTTTCTGAAATGAAAAACTTAAGACTGAACGGGGAGCTACCGAAGGATACATCTAAAAACACTCCTTCTCAGAAACTGAAAAAGAAAAACTATCAGCTTTTTAAAGGTGAGAATCTGGAAAGCTACGAATCTCTGGAAAAGTCTCTGATCTCTAAACTTTCGGAGTTTTCAGATCAGCATGAAGCAGTCCGCAACATTAAGATAACCCTGTCCTACGAAGAGTAGGGCAGGACAGAAAGAGGTGGTCACATATGACAAAAGCATCTGATCCACAGCGTCACGCTTTCCTGCTGACGATCAATAACCCTTTAGATCACGGAATAGACCATAAAGAGATTAAAAAGTGTCTGGTCGAGAATTTCACGACACTGGAATATTTCTGTATGTCTGACGAGATCGGCGGGGAAACGCAGACATTTCATACACATGTATACGTATACTTTAGTTCCCGTGTGCGCTTTTCTACGGTCAAGAAATACTTTCCATTCGCTCACATTGATGCCGCGTTAGGAACTCCGCAAAGCAATATTGCGTACATAAAGAAAAACGGAAAATGGAAAGACACTGACAAGGCAGAGACAAGCGTCAAAGGCACATTTGAAGAATGGGGAAACGAACCGTTCCCGAAAGGTGAAAACACTCTCATGCAGGATTTATACCGCATGGTAGAGGACGGCATGACAAATGCCGAGATCATTGCTGAAAATCCTGATATGATCCCGTACCTTACGACAATAGATCGGTTGAGGACTACCATGCTCACAGAGAAGTACAAGAATACCCGCCGACTGAATCTGAAAGTTATTTATATAAGCGGGGTGACGGGATCAGGTAAGACAAGAGGGGTATTAGATGAGTACGGCGATTCTTCCGTTTATAAGGTGAATGACTATGAGCATCCCTTTGATTCCTATGCGTGTCAGCCAGTCCTGTGCTTTGATGAATTCCGTTCACAGCTACGGATCAGCGATATGCTCGGATATCTTGATATTTACCCGGTTGAACTTCCTGCCCGGTATGCCAATAAGGTAATGTGTGCAGAGACAATCTTCTTCACGTCAAACTGGGATCTGGAAATGCAGTATAAAAACGTACAACTTGATGATCCCGAAAGTTGGCGGGCTTTCCTCCGGCGTATCCACGAAGTTCGGACGTATGAACAGGACGGCTCCATTACAGTCTATGACTCGATAGCAAAATATCTGGAGCAACGTTCAAAGTTTCACAGTTCAATGCAAACGGGCTTTCAAAGAGTAACGCAGGAAGAATTTAATAGATTGATGTCAGGAGATTAGAAAGGGGGGAGTTAGAATGACATTGTACCAAGGTCATAATCCTGATTCAAATGATAAGAGAACGAATGACAGTGAAGTTCCCGGACTTCACAGGATTTATCTTTATAAGAATTATTCTTATCACCGGATCAAACGGATTTTTCGAGACAGCTTTAATATTGAAATGGTGTACATTAATCAAGGCTATAAAGCAAACCGACGCCCCGGATACTGTGAGCGGTATGATCTAGTAGAAGCAGATACCCGTGAGGTGGTAGCAAAGTACGTTACTTTGGATCAGTGCCGCCGTGTACTGGCATACTATTACGATTTTCCGGAAGAAGATGAATACTCTGCCGGAAATACGCCCCACGAAAGGAAAAGGCGTGAATTTAATAAGAAACTGGAAGAACTCAGAGAAAGGGAGAGATTGAATAATGAAAAGGAAAGAAGTTGAAACATTAGTAACCAAGTTGACTGCATTAATTCAGGCACTTCCTAACAGCTCCACAATAGAGCCGTTAGATCTGAAAGCGCGGGAGTCAGCCGGAGTCTATGAGACAGAATACAGCCGGAACTCGGTTGATGATAAGACCACGGAGTATCTGGATATATTCTTTAATGATCATAATAGCCACATTTCAGTGATCGCCGACTCAAGAGCCTTTACGCTTGAAGTTATTCCGGATCGTGCTCTTGACTATGAGGGCGACAGGCTTATCACAATTAACAGGGAGCATTAAAGAAAGGAGTGGTTCTAGCCAGTTAAGCAATATATCTTTAGAGTAACGCATAGCGAAGTATTGTAATGTTCTGTAACGTCATGTGGCGTTTAGTAGCGTTTTTAAAGTTTAAGCGACTGGCTAGAATTAATTTCTATTTTTCTAAGTTGTCAGCTAGAACATGCAAGACACGAAAAATAGCATTTTAAATTTATCGAACATAAGTTCTGAACAAATGTTGTCGTTTCTCGCCGAATATGGTATAATTAATGTAGGCGATATTCAGAATATTTTATTTATGAAGAAAAAAGAAAAAGTATCTAGCATTCATACATATGAAATATTCCAAGGAAAAGGCAAAGACAAAAGGTGGTTCACCTATATTGTTGATGAATCAAAGGAATCAGGGAGGAGGAAAATTGCCAAACAGACAGAAACAGCATTATATAACTATTTGTATGATTTATACTTTGGAAAAGGGAAACAGCAGTATGAAAATTCCAGTCTGGCAGATGTATATATAGAATGGTTAAAATATAAAGATACACTGGCAAATCGAAGTAATTACATCAGACGGATAGATTGTGATTATAAGAAGTATTATGTCAATGAGCCGCTATCCAAGACTATATTGACCAAACCACTCAAGAATCTTACAAAAATTGACATTGAAACATGGGCATATGCAATCATTAAGAAATATAAACTTACCAAAAAGGCATATTATAATATGTCTATTATACTCAGGCAGGTTCTTGAATATATGGTTGATAAAGAAATACTGAAAGACAACCCTTATGATCGAGTTAAGATTAATACGAGTGCTTATAGAAAAGTAAGTAAGAAACAGGCAGAAACGCAGGTGTTTTTTCCAGATGAACTGCCTAGGATCATTGAATGTGCTTACTCTTGGGCGCAGGAAAAACAGGACGAAAATTATCTTGCTATACCGTTATTTTTCCGGTCGGGAATACGTATTGGAGAATGTCTTGGTTTAGAATATTCAGATTTTCATTCGGAGACAAATAGTATTTATGTACATAGGTCTTTGGTGGCAGTGGAAAGGTTGAAAGAAGATGGCTCATGGGAAAAGAGGAGTTATGAACTGTCAGACAGTCTAAAACATAATGCAGATCCTCGTGAAATCCTAGTTGTAGATGAGTGCTTTCAAATAGCAGAAAAGGTTAAAAGAATACAAAGAGCTAAAGGAGTGGAACAGGAACTATTATTTAAAGTTTCAACTCCTGCGGAAATTGAGTACAAGTTATATAGAATATGTGACCATCTTGATATTTTGAAGCGATCTACACATAAGATCAGGAAAACATATATATCGACTTTGTTAAATCATCAAATTGATGCTGATTTTGTACGTGAACAGGCAGGACATAAATATTTAAAGACAACACTTGATTCCTACACATATTCAACTACACGCAAAGATAAGAAACTAGAATTATTAAATCAAGCATTAGCGTAAAGTGTACTCAACTGTACTCAAAATTCTAATAACAAGAAAAATGGGAAATGCCCGAAAAATAAGCATTTCCCATCATTTTCTACAATGGAGCTGGCGGGAATCGAACCCGCGTCCAAAAATCCATCCCATGTACTTCTACTATCATAGTCCGTTCTTTTTCATTCCCTCCGCCGTATGGAAACGAACATCCTTACGGGTTCAGTAGCTTCATATTACGCCTGACGGCTCAAAGCTTTGCCGCCATCGTTTCTCACATGTCTGATACCGGATTCCTGATGTGTGAGTGCGTCAGGAGCGGCATGCAGCATTTAGGCTGCAGCTAATTCGTAATTATCGTTAGCGTTTAATTTTAAGTTTGCGATTTAACGCATCAGCCTACGGATAGCTTCTCCATCTTCAGAATCCCTGTCGAAACCAGTACAACCCCTGGTTGCGCGTACAGAAAAATTGAAGTATAATCTGCACGGATAAAATGTATGCCAACGACTGCACAATATATAATATAGGACCGGACGGCTGAAAAGTCAAGAAATATCATTCATTAAAGAAAAAAAGGTTAAAAAAATTTAACAAACAGAAGAACAGCGAAAACTGGATTTTTTACAGCAGATATGTGATAATATGTAACGGACAATCCGGCCGGACCGGGCGGATATCCATGATAAAGCAACAGAAAAGAGGAGGATATATGCCTACAACATATGCACACTATAAATTTGGAAAAGAAGTAATCAGCGCTCTGCCGAGACCTCTTCAGACGTCAGTTGAACAGAACAGAGAGCTTTTTGATATGGGACTGCACGGACCGGATCTGCTGTTTTACTACAGACCGGCCATGAAAAATACTGTGAATACTCAGGGGTATGAGCTGCATGATAAAATGGCGGACATTTTTTTTGAAAATGCAGTTCATGTAATTGAAAATTCAGAAAATCCCGGAGCCGCAAGAGCATATATTTATGGAGTAATCTGTCACTTTGCGCTTGACAGTGAATGTCATCCGTATATTGAAAAAATGATTCAGACAAGCGGTATCAGTCATTCGGAGATTGAGATGGAGTTTGACCGTCTTTTAATGAAAGAAGACTACATCAATCCGGTGCGCCATCTGTCAACCGGCCACATTCATCCCAGCAGGGAGAACGGCGAAGTGATCGCGCCTTTTTATCAGGATCTTACGCCTCAGATTATAGAAAAGTGTATGAAGTCTATGATTTTTTATCACAAAGTACTGCTGGCTCCCGGGAAAACGAAGAGAAGGCTTCTTTTCGGCGGCATGAAACTGATCGGCGCCTATGATGGGATGCACGGCATGGTAATGAGTCTCGAACCGAATCCGGAATGCAGAGAATACTGCCGGCTTCTGAAGCGGCTGTTTGCGGGAGCAGTGCCTCTTGCGGCCGGGCTGATTATCCAGTATCAGAAAAAGCTTTTCCAGGGCGGCGAGCTGCCTTCCCGGTTCCACAGGACATTCGGCGCGGGAGAGAACTGGGAAGAACTTTGTCTGTAGATCCGTGTATCAGACGGGAACTCGTGTATCGGACGGGAACTGCAGAAAAAGTACTGAATACGGAATCCGGGTAAAAGCATCAAAGGAAAGAGAGTGTGAGACATGAAATTTAAGCTGACTTCACTGGAAAAGAAATGGGTACTTTATGACGTGGGAAATTCAGCATTTACCATGATGGTGTCGACTATATTTCCCATCTATTTTAATGCTCTTGCAGAAGGAGCGGGGATATCGGATGTAAATTACCTTGCGTACTGGGGATACGCCACATCGATCTGTACTCTGATTGTGGCAATTCTGGGTCCCACACTGGGCGCGGTGGCCGATACGAAGAATTTTAAGAAAATTATATTTTCCATATGTATGGGCATCGGGGTTTTCGGATGTGTACTGCTGGGATTTCTGTCGTCCTGGATCTGGTTCCTTGGAGTATTCGTACTTGCGAAGACCGGTTATTCAGCCAGCCTGATCTTTTACGATGCCATGCTGACGGATGTGACAGAGCCGGAGCGTATGGACTCTGTCTCCTCGCACGGATATGCGTGGGGGTATATCGGCAGCTGTGTCCCGTTTATTGCATGTCTGGGTATTGTACTGGGAGCAGATAAACTGGGAATCGGGACCCAGACGGCCATGATCCTGGCATTTATGATTACAGCGTTCTGGTGGCTGGGTTCTTCTGTTCCGCTGCTGCGCTCCTACCGTCAGAAATATTTCGCGGAGGCAGAGGGACATGTGGTGCGGAACAGCTTTAAACGGCTGGGCAGGACATTTCTTGAGCTGGCGAAACAGAAGCATATTTTCGTTTTCCTGCTTGCGTTTTTCTTCTATATCGACGGTGTCTATACCGTGATTGACATGGCAACCGCATATGGACAGGCGCTCGGACTGGACAGCACAGGCCTTCTTCTGGCGCTTCTGGTAACACAGATTGTTGCATTCCCATGCGTTCTTATTTTTAGCAGACTTGTAAAGAAAGTGAGACCGGAGACGATCATTACAATATGCATTGCGGCATATTTCTGTATCGCTGTTTATGCGTACTGGCTGGATACACAGTTTGATTTCTGGCTCCTGGCAGTGCTGGTCGGTATGTTCCAGGGGACGATCCAGGCGCTGTCACGCTCCTATTTCGCGAAAATTATTCCGGCTGAGAAGTCCGGAGAGTTCTTCGGGATTTATGACATCTGCGGCAAGGGCGCGTCTGTGATCGGGACAGCCCTGGTTTCAGTACTGAGTCAGCTGACCGGAAGCATCAATATCGGTGTAAGCGCGTTGTCTGTAATGTTTCTGATCGGACTTGTGCTGTTCCGGTATTCGGCGAAACTGAACGCGGGACGGGAAATGCAGTAATTACAGTTTAAATGATATCTTCTGCAGGATATGAAATTATGAAATTAATCTGAAATCGGACATATTCACAGCAATTCATGTTATAATTAAACAGGAAACTTAAGAAGCGGGTACATAGTATCCGCTTTTCTGTATCAGATTGCTTCTCGGGAGAAAACACATGGATGAATTTGTAAAACTGCAGAATATTACCAAAATATATAAAATGGGAGAAGTGGAGATCCGCGCGGCAGACGGAATCACCTTTTTTGTGAAAAAGGGGGAGCTTGTTGTGATTGTCGGACCAAGCGGAGCGGGAAAGACAACAGTCCTGAATATTCTTGGAGGAATGGATACGGCTACAGAAGGAACCCTTCTGGTGGATGGACAGGATATTACCAGGTACAACGCAAAACAGCTGACAGAGTACCGCCGGGAGGATATCGGATTTGTATTCCAGTTCTACAATCTGGTTCCGAATCTGACCGCTCTGGAAAATGTAGAACTTGCCCTCCAGATCTGCCGGGATCCGCTGGACGCCCGCAAGGTGCTGGAAGAAGTGGGACTGGGCGACCGCCTGAATAATTTTCCGGCACAGCTTTCCGGCGGCGAACAGCAGAGAGTATCCATTGCCAGAGCTCTTGCAAAGAATCCGAAGCTGCTGCTCTGTGATGAACCGACAGGAGCGCTGGACTATAACACAGGAAAATCCATTCTGAAACTTCTTCAGAATATGTGCAGGGAACGGGGAATGACAGTGATTGTAATTACCCATAACCAGGCGATCGCGCCTATGGCGGACCGGCTGATACATATAAAAAACGGACAGGTTTCAAAGATGGAGACAAATGAGCACCCAATGTCGATTGATGAGATAGAATGGTAGGGAAACAGATGAAGAAGAAAGCGTTGAGAAAAGATTTTTATATGGAAATCCGGCGCAGTATGGGGCGTTTCCTGTCCATTTTTTTCATTGTGGCTATCGGGTGCGCTTTTTTTTCAGGTATCCGGTCTTCTGAGCCGGATATGCGTTATTCCGGGGACGCCTATTTTGACGCGAAAAATCTGATGGATATCCAGGTTGTGAGTACTATGGGGCTTACAGATGATGACCTGGCAGCTATTGAAAATGTAGACGGAATCTTGAAGGCGGAGGGCGGATACTCCGCGGATGTTCTGTGTACAGAGGGAGAAAATAAAATCGTAGTGCATCTGATGTCCATGCTGCCATCCATGAATGAAGTGCAGCTGGAGGAAGGACGTCTCCCTGAGAAGGAAGACGAATGTGCGGTGGATGTGGATTATCTGGAAGAGGGGAAACTGAAGATCGGGGATACGATTACGTTTTCCAGCGGCAGTGATGACGAGATTACTGATACTTTTAAGACAGATACATTTACCATAGTAGGAGCGGTGAGCAGCCCCTGCTACATTTCGTTCCAGCGGGGCAGCACCACAATTGGAAACGGAAGCGTTGCTGCGTTTGCTGTAGTGCCGGAGGACAGCTTTTCCCTGGATGTCTATACTGAGATTAATGCCCAGGTAGACGGAGCAAAGGATCTGACTGCTTTTACGGATGCCTACGATGACCGGATAGCAGAAGTGCTGGAGCGGGTAGAAGCTATAAAAGAAGAACGGCAGAAGGCCCGTTATGATGAGATCGTGGATGAGGCGGCCAAAGAACTTGAAGACGCCCGCGCAGAAGTCGCGGACGCGGAGCAAGAGCTGGAAGACGGCAGGGCAGAAGCAGAAGCCGAACTTGCGGACGCCCGGCAGCAGCTGGAAGACGCTCAGGAAGAGGTAGACAGCGGAAAGGCACAGATAGAGTCTTCCAGAGAACAGCTGGAGTCAACCAGAGCGCAGCTTACAGAAGGACAGGAAGAGCTGGACCGGGGAGAAGAGGAACTGAATACCAGTATTGACACACTCAACGGCCAGATCGATGAACTGAATGCGGCCAAGGAACAGTACAATGCTCTTGCGGCCAGCGGCCGGACGGACGCGGTTACCATTGGCGCAATGAATGCCCTCTATGAGGAAATTCAGAAGGGAGAACAGGCTGTTGCCCAGGCGCAGGCGCAGATCGAAGACGCGAAGGCAGAGCTGGAGTCCGGTCAGGCAGAGATTAACGCAGGATGGGATCAGGTTGAGTCCGGAGAACAGGAGCTGGCTGACGCGGAGGCGGAGCTGGCCGATGCGGAGCGGGATATCGCGGACGGCTGGGAAGAGTACTATGAAGGTGAGGCAGAGGCTGAGCAGGAGATCGCGGACGGAGAACAGAAGATCGCGGACGCGAAACAGGAACTGGCCGATGCGGAACAGGAGATTCAGGATCTGGAGGAACCGGAGTGGTATGTCTATGACCGTTCCAATCTTCCGGAGTACAGCGGATACGGGGAAAACGCGGACCGGATGCGCGCGATCGGCGAGGTATTTCCGGCCATATTCTTTCTTGTGGCGGCTCTGATCAGCCTGACAACTATGACAAGAATGGTGGAGGAGCAGAGAACCCAGATCGGTACTCTTAAGGCATTGGGGTATGAACGGCATTCCATTGCGGGCAAATATCTGGGCTATGCCCTTCTGGCAACGGTTACGGGAAGTCTGCTGGGCGTCTTGTTCGGTGAGAAAGTATTTCCTTATATTATCATCAATGCTTACGGGATCATGTTTCAGCATATGCATGAGATCCGGCTTCCCTACAATCTGGTCTATGGCGCGGGGGCCGCTGCCGCCGCGCTGGCCAGCACGCTCCTTGCCACACTTCTGGCATGCTACCGGGAGCTGAGGACGCAGGCTGCCGAACTGATGCGCCCGCCCGCGCCGAAACAGGGACAGAGAGTCATGATGGAACGGGTCAGATTTATCTGGAAGCGGCTGAATTTTTCCTGGAAAGCCAGCGTGAGAAATCTGGTGAGATATAAAAAGCGTCTGTTTATGACGATTTTCGGAATCGGCGGCTGCATGGCGCTGATGCTGGTGGGATTTGGGCTGAAGGACTCTATTTTTGCGATCGTGGATATCCAGTATGGGGAGATTCAGCTTTATGACGGCAATATCATCCTGGAAGAAGGCGTGACAGATGAGGAGCGGTCCCGGATTGAAGCAGAACTTGAAACAGACAGAAATATGGCAGGCCTGACGGAAGGAATGCTGACATCCATTAATGTAGGGAACGGACGGGACTGGTATGATGTTTATCTGGATGTGCCGGCAGATCTGGAAGATTTTTCTGACTTTGTTGTCTTCCGGGACAGAGTAACGGATGAACAGTATACGCTTGACAGCAGCGGCGCCGTTCTGACAGAGAAAATGGCGTCTGAACTGGACGTGGACGCGGGAGATACGGTTACCATACGGGATGAAGACAGGGGGGATCTGCAGGTAAAGATCTCTGCGGTCTGCGAAAATTATCTGGGACATTACCTTTATATGACGCCGGAAGTTTATAAAGAGGTGTATGGAGAAGATCCGGAATACAATTCGATTTTCTATAAGACGGCGGACCGCACCACAGAAGAAGCCGAGCGGATCGGCGAGGAGGCGCTTGCTATGCCGGGGGCTTTAAGCGTCAGTTATACAACAGACATGAAACAGCAGGTAGACAATATGCTGAGCTCCCTGGATCTGGTTATCGCTGTACTGATTATATCCGCGGGAATGCTGGCATTCGTTGTACTTTACAATCTGAATAATATCAATATTACAGAACGGCAGAGGGAACTTGCTACGCTGAAAGTTCTCGGTTTTTACAACAGCGAGGTGTCCATGTATGTGTACCGGGAAAATATTCTTCTGACATTTTTCGGGGCGCTGTTCGGCATTGTTCTGGGAAAGATACTGCACAGATTTATAATAGTAACAGTGGAAGTGGAATCCGTGATGTTCGGGCGGAATATTGACCTGAGCAGCTTTATATATGGATTTGCTCTTACATTTTTGTTTTCACTTATCGTAAATGGCGCCATGTATTTTAAACTGAAGAAGATCAATATGGTAGAATCACTGAAAAGTGTGGAGTAGCTGCGGAAAAACGAAAAGTCAGACATACAGAGGGATGCTGTCATATACATACGGGGCGGAAACAGACGTCATAATCTGTTTCTGTCCCGTTTTTTAAGGGAAAATGAGGAAATTTTATAAAAAAGCTTGCGTTATACCCCGGTTGGGTATATACTGGCATAGTAGAGATATACCCCCAGGGGGTTATAATAAAATGTATCAGATGGAAGAACAATACTGTAAAAGAGGTGGATTTATGGCAGAAGAAAAGAAAGTCTGTCCGGAGTGCACGCATAAAATGAAGGAACGCTCCGACAAAGAATATAAAGATCTTGTTAACCGGTTAAGCCGCATTGAAGGGCAGGTAAGGGGAATCCGGAAAATGGTTGAGAATAACGCTTACTGTACCGACATACTGATCCAGGTGTCTGCGGTGAATGCAGCGCTGAACAGCTTCAATAAGGTCCTTCTGGCAAACCATATCAGAACCTGTGTGGCAGATGATATCCGGGCCGGAAAAGAGGAGACCATTGATGAGCTTGTAGCAACCCTGCAGAAGCTGATGCGATAAGGCAGAAATACCGGAAAATGACTGGAGGGAGTGATATTATGGAACAATATAACGTAACAGGAATGAGCTGTGCGGCGTGCAGCGCCCGTGTGGAGAAGGCTGTTTCGAAAGTACCGGGAGTAACATCCTGTTCTGTCAGTCTTCTGACAAATTCCATGGGCGTAGAGGGAAGCGCTTCGTCTGCAGACATTATCGCGGCTGTGGAAGAGGCGGGATACGGCGCTGAAAAGAAAGGAACAAAATCATCCGTCAGCAGTGCCGCGTCATCCGGATCCGCTGCAGCCGCGGCCGGGGATTCTCTGAAAGACAGGGAAACGCCGAAAATGAAAAAGAGGCTGATTGCGTCTTTATGCTTTCTGATTCCGCTGATGTACTTTTCCATGGGGCATATGATGTGGAACTGGCCGGTTCCTTCATTTTTTGAACACAACCACGTGGCGATGGGGATTCTGCAGCTTCTGCTTACCGGAATTGTCATGGTGATCAATCAGAAGTTTTTTATCAGCGGTTTCCGCGGACTGATCCACAGGGCTCCGAATATGGACACGCTGGTAGCCCTCGGGGCAGGAGCCTCTTTCGTTTGGAGTACCTATGCCCTGTTTGCCATGACGGGTGCGCAGATGCGGGGGGACATGGAAGGCGTTATGTCCTATATGCATGAGTTCTACTTTGAATCAGCAGCTATGATTCTGACTCTGATCACAGTGGGAAAGATGCTGGAAGCCAGATCAAAAGGGAAAACAACAGATGCCCTTAAGAGCCTGATGAAACTGGCCCCGAAAACAGCCCGTGTTCTGAGAAATGGTGTGGAAGAGGAAGTGGGAATCGATCAGGTCAGAAAGGGAGATATATTTGTCGTCCGGCCTGGAGAGAATATACCGGTGGACGGTATCGTACTGGAAGGAAACAGCGCGGTAAATGAGTCGGCTCTTACCGGAGAGAGCATTCCGGTGGACAAAAAAGAAGGAGACCGGGTGTCGGCAGCCACACTGAATCATTCCGGATTTATCAGATGCGAGGCCACCCGGGTCGGCGAAGACACTACTCTGTCCCAAATTATACAGATGGTAAGCGATGCGGCTGCAACGAAAGCTCCCATCGCCAAAGTTGCGGATCGGGTATCCGGTGTCTTTGTCCCGGCAGTAATCGGCATTGCGATTGTGACAATTATCGTATGGCTGGCAGCTGGGCAGACGCTTGGGTTTGCCCTTGCCCGGGGAATCTCTGTTCTGGTAATCAGCTGCCCGTGCGCTCTGGGACTGGCCACGCCTGTGGCAATTATGGTCGGAAACGGTGTCGGCGCGAAAAACGGAATCATGTTTAAAACCGCTGTTTCGCTGGAAGAAACCGGAAAGACCCAGATCGTCGCTCTTGATAAAACAGGAACAATTACAAGCGGAGAGCCGCGTGTGACGGATATTATACCGGCAGAGGGAGTGACAGAAGAAGAACTTCTGTCCGGCGCTTATGCTCTTGAAAAGAAAAGCGAGCATCCGCTGGCCCATGCGATTCTTGTGACGGCAGAGGAAAAGCAGATCAACACCGGGCTTGAAACCACAGATTTTCAGGCAGTTCCCGGAAACGGTCTGACAGGAAAAATGGGTACAGATATGCTGGCGGGAGGAAATCTGAAATTTATCAGTAAAAACGCACAGGTGTCTGATGAGATAAAATCCCTGGCGGAGACACTTGCAAATGACGGAAAAACACCGCTGTTTTTCAGCAGAAACGGAAAGCTGACCGGTGTGATTGCCGTGGCCGATGTAATAAAGGAAGACAGTCCGGAAGCTGTAAAAGAACTTCAGAATATGGGCATCCATGTAGTTATGCTCACCGGAGATAACGAGCGCACAGCAAATGCAATCGGAAAACAGGCCGGCGTGGATGAAGTCATTGCCGGAGTTCTTCCGGAAGGTAAGGAAAGTGTAATCCGGCGCCTGAAGAAAAAAGGAAAAGTGGCCATGGTGGGCGACGGAATTAACGACGCGCCTGCCCTTACAAGAGCCGATATGGGAATTGCAATCGGAGCAGGAACGGATATTGCCATTGACGCTGCCGATGTGGTACTGATGAAAAGCAGACTTACCGACGTGCCCGCGGCTATCCGTCTGAGCAGGGCTGCGCTCAGAAATATCCATGAAAATCTGTTCTGGGCGTTTTTCTACAATGTAATAGGAATTCCCCTTGCGGCAGGGGTATGGATTCCGCTTTTCGGACTTCAGTTAAATCCCATGTTCGGAGCTGCAGCCATGAGTCTGTCAAGCTTCTGCGTGGTGACAAATGCACTGCGTCTCAACTGGTTTAAACTGTATGACGCGGGCAGAGATAAAAAAATAAAATCAAAAAGAAAACAGGAGGAAACAACAATGGAAAAAACAATGAAAATCGAAGGTATGATGTGCGGACACTGCGAGGCAAGAGTAAAGAAAGCGCTGGAGGCTCTTCCGGAAGTAGATCAGGCAGAAGTAAGCCATGAGGCAGGAACTGCAGTCGTAACGCTCAACACCCAGGCGGCAGATGATGTACTCAGAAAAGCAGTGGAAGACCAGGATTATAAGGTGACGGATATTCAGTGATTCCGGATCTGCCGGGGCGCTTTGGCGGAAAAGCGACAGGTGATTCAGGGGATGAACATAGTCAGGGAAATTCAGTCTTCGTTTTGTCTGTCCGAATTCGGAGTTGTGTGAAGGAGAAGTCAGCCGGGAGGGGCTGGGGTGGTGCTGGAGGACCGTAAAGCAGCGCCGGTTCTTAGAGCGCGTCTTATGCGCTCTTATGTACCGCTGCGTCTGCGGTCCGAACGAAAGTGTGTCCTCCGGCACCATCCCAGCCCCTCCCGGCGTCCCTTCTCAGTCGTACAAATCCGAATTCCCGGTTTCAGATCTTATATTCCATGATATAGTCATCCATTATGAATCCGCCTCCGATATCTGCCTCCTGTGTGTCGATTGTTTCAAAGCCCAGGTGACGGTATACAGCCAGGCTGTTTGCATTATGTTTGTTGCAGGTCAGCCAGATGGCAGAATAGCCCCGCTCCCGGCAGAGCGATTTCAGAAATTCAAATGCCTGAGTTGCCAGATGACGGCCCCGGCACTCTTTTTTTATGTAGAGCTTGCTCAGAAACAGGCGTCCGTCCTCCGGGTGAATGCCGCAGTAGCCGCAGAATTCATTGCTGTCGGAAAACTGATAGTATTCATATCCGTCCCGGATCTGCTGAGACAGGGCAGGAAAGGACTGGAATTTTTCCACCATATAGGCAACCTGTTCTTCTCCGATAATAGGAGTGAAATGTTCTTCCCATATAACTGCGGCAAGATCGGCGATTTCGTGGATCTGATTTTCAGTTTCAGCTTTCTTAATCTGTAATTGTCCGTTCATTTTTCTGATATCCTTTCTCTGTTATTTGGTATATGCCTGCGATCCGCTTCTGGAAATGGTCTGCAGACAGATTTATTTTTGAAAGCATGGCACATGGCTCACAGAAATATTATACACTATTTTACACTGCGGCGTGTGGTGAATCTTAAGCTTGAACTGACAGTGGAAGATGAGATATTATAAAGAAAGAGAAATTATGCGGAAAAGCGGATATAAGAAAACAGGATGAAAGACAGGAGAGAAAAATGTTAGAAAAATTAAAACAGGATGTCTGCAATATTGCGAAAAGAGCACAGCAGGATGGACTTTGTAAGCATAAGTCGGGAAATTTCAGCGCAAGAGACCAGGAAAGCGGATATATCGTTATGACGCCTTCCGGTGTGGACCGGGATCTGATGACAGCGGATGATATGATTATTATGGATATGGATGCGGAGGTAATTGAAAATCTCTCAGGCCTCCGGCCCACAAGTGAGGCCCTGATGCACCTGATGATTTACCGCCGGAGGCCGGATGCGGCGGCGGTTGTCCATACACATTCGCTCTACGCAACAGCGTGCGCGGTTCTGAATAAACCGATTCCGGCTATTGTATATGAAGTAATGCATCTTGGAGTCACGAAAGCAAGAATTCCGGTTGCCCCGTACGGGCGTCCGGGATCACCGGAACTGGCGGACAGTGTAATTGAGTGCTGCAGGGAAGCAGACTGTTTCCTCCTTGAAAAGCATGGCGCCGTTGCGCTGGATGCCCGCAATATATATGAAGCATATTTAAAAGCAGCGTATGTGGAAGAACTGGCAGAACTGTATCATCATGTCCTGACCATGAACAATGGAAAAGAACCGCCTGCATTTGATCCGGAAGAGCTCCGGAAATGGGAGTATCCCTCTGAAATCAAGATGAAAGAGCAATAGAATCCGGCAGAGGCTTCATAAAAGAAGTTATCAGCACTCGACCTAAAAGAGTGCTGATTTTTATTGACTTTTATAAAATCACGTATTAGAATATATACTGGATGCGGAAAACAGCCTTTTTCAGAAGAAAGCGGACAGCTATGTAATGAAATGACAGACATCTGCTTTACAGGAGGCTGATACGGATATTTTATTCAAAGGAGTGTTGAATATGGCAGTGAAAAAAGGAAGTTTATCGATTGACAGTGAGAATATATTTCCGATTATAAAGAAATGGGTATATTCAGACCACGATATTTTTGTACGTGAAATGATCTCCAACGGATGTGATGCTATTACAAAACTGAAAAAACTTGATATGATGGGAGAATATGAGCTCCCGGAAGGATACAGACCGAAAATTGAAGTTATTGTAAATCCGGAAGAGAAGACCATGAAATTTATTGATAATGGTCTTGGCATGACAGCGGATGAAGTAGAAGAATATATTACCCAGATCGCATTTTCCGGCGCGACACAGTTCCTGGAAAAGTATAAAGACAAGACGACAGAGGACGATATGATCGGCCATTTCGGTCTTGGATTTTACTCTGCGTTTATGGTTGCCGATGAGGTGCATATTGATTCTCTGTCATATAGAGAGGGAGCGGTTCCCGTACACTGGGCAAGCCAGGGCGGAACTGAGTATGAGATGCAGGAAGGCAGCAAGACAACGGTAGGTACGGAGATTACTCTTTTCCTGAATGAGGACAGCCTTGCTTTTGCAAATGAGTATCGTGCAAGAGAAGTGCTTGAAAAATACTGTTCATTCATGCCGGTTGAGATCTTTTTAACCAAGGCCAATGCAGAGAAAGAATATGAGACAATTGATGAATCAGAACTGCTTGATACGGATGAAGTAGTTGAGCATATTACAGAGGAGCCGAAAGAAGGAGAAGAGGGCGAACCGAAAAAGAAAGTAAAAATCGTAAAACGTCCGGTTTCCATAAGTGATATACATCCTCTCTGGGGCAAGAATCCAAGTGAATGTACAAAAGAGGAATATATTGAATTTTACCGCAAGGTATTTATGGACTATAAAGAGCCTCTGTTCTGGATTCATCTGAACATGGATTATCCGTTTAACCTGAAAGGAATTCTGTATTTCCCGAAAATCAATACAGAGTATGATTCAATCGAGGGAACAATCAAGCTGTACAATAACCAGGTGTTTATAGCAGACAACATCAAGGAAGTGATACCGGAATTCCTGATGGTATTAAAGGGTGTGATTGACTGTCCGGACCTGCCGCTTAATGTATCAAGAAGCGCGCTTCAGAATGATGGTTTTGTAAATAAAGTAGCAGATTACATTTCCAAGAAAGTAGCGGACAAACTGACAGGAATGTTCAAGACTGACCGGGAGAACTATGAGAAATACTGGGACAGCATCAGTCCGTTCATCAAATTCGGATGCCTGAAAGATGAAAAATTCGGCGAGAAGATGAAAGATTCCATGCTCTACAAAAATCTGGACCACAAGTATATGACTCTGGAAGAAGTAATCAAAGAAAATGCGCCTGATGCCGAGGAAACAGAAGAGACTCAGGACAAAGACGCGGCTTCCGCAGAAGGACAGAGCGAAGGAAATGACGAAAAAGACGGTTCAGACCAGGATGCTGCGGATGCATCTTCCGATGCTCAGTCAGATGAAAAGAAAGAAGAGGAAAAGACAAGCATTTATTATGTGACCGATGAGATTCAGCAGAGCCAGTATATCAATATGTTCAAAGCTCAGGGCCAGGATGCTATTATCCTGTCACACAATATTGATGCCGCGTTTATAACCTATCTGGAAGAGAAACATTCCGATATACAGTTCCTTCGGATTGATGCGGATGTGCACGATTCTCTGAAAGACGAAGTCGGAGAGGATGAGAAGGAATCCTTCCAGAAAACAGCGGACAGCCTGGTAGAAATATTCAGAAAAGAGCTGAATAATGACAAGCTGGATGTAAAGGTTGAAAAACTCAAAGACGACAAAGTAGCTGCAATGGCAGTTCTGTCCGAACACAGCAGACGTATGGGCGAGATGATGAAAATGTATGGTATGGCAGGCATGGATCCTTCACTGTACGGCAATGAAGTTACCCTTGTATTAAATGCAAACCATCCGCTGGTTCAGTTTGTGACAGAACACAAGCGGAGTAAAAACGTGCCGATTATCTGCAGACAGCTCTACGATCTGGCAATGCTGGCACATAAACCGTTAAATCCTGAAGAAATGACGGCATTTGTACAGAGAAGCAACGAAATCATGATGCTGCTGACAAAATAGATTCGGATTTGTCGGTGAACTGTGAGTGGAGAGGCGTCCGAAAACACCTGGATACCAGAAGACTGAATAATCGTATTTGGAAATACGGGACGCAGGGCTTCACTTCCGTTCCGCGTATGAAGAAAAACTAAAAAACCTGACGACAGGCTAAGAACAAAATTTACAGCAGGAAATTCGCGTTCCGCTCAGTCTCCTGCTGTAAATTTAACGCCTGCCGCCAGGTTTTTAGTTTTTCTAAGATACGCTCCAAAGTCAGAGAAGCCCTGTCCCCCTCTTCTGAATCCGTCTTATAAAAACTTCCTTCCCTTCCGGTTTGTGCCCGCTGTCCGGAAATTTCCTTTCACAAATCCGAATCCGCATATATGACTTCCCCGCTGCAAAGGGTCATTTTTACTTTCCCGTACAGTTTCCGCCCGGTGAAGGGGGAATTGGAGGAGCGGGATGCATATTCCTGAGGTACCCACTGTTCTTCCGGATTGAAGAGAACAAGATCAGCCGCTTCGCCTTCGGCAATTTTTCCTGCCGGAAGATGGTAGAGCTGCGCAGGGTTTACAGTCATTTTTTCCAGCAGCTGCAGCAGAGTCAGGTGCCCCGGCCGCACCAGTTCGGTTATGCCGAGGGAAAGGGCTGTTTCCAGTCCGATAATGCCGCTGGGAGCGGCAGTTATGGAGCGTGCCTTTTCCTCTGCGCTGTGAGGCGCGTGGTCTGTCGCAATCAGGTCAATCGTTCCGTCTGCAAGCCCGCGTATAATAGCCAGGCGGTCTTCTTCTGCGCGCAGCGGCGGATTCATCTTTGCGAGAGTCCCGTATTTGAGCACTGCATCTTCTGTGAGGGTAAAGTGATGGGGAGTTGCCTCCGCGTGCAGTCTGGCTCCCATTTCTTTAAATACCCTTATAAGCTCGACAGAACGTCCGGAGCTGATGTGCTGGATTACAACATGAGCCCCGGAGCGCAGAGCCAGAAGGCAGTCCCTTGCGACAAGGGATTCTTCGGCCACAGAAGGAGAGCCGTAGATGCCAAGCTGATCAGAGACAGGGCCGTGATTGATTCCGTTATTTTTAATAAAAGAAGGATCCTCCTCGTGGAGACTGATGGGAACATCCAGTCTGCGGGCTTCTTCCATTGCCTGGTATAAAAAAGCCGCATTGCGCAGGGGGATGCCGTCGTCTGTAAAGCCCCGGGCGCCTGCCTGCGTAAGTGCTTCCATATCTGTGTGTTCTTCTCCTTTCAGGGAGCGTGAGACGGACGCGGCCTGATAGATATGGATTCTTTCTGTTTCTGCCCGTGCCAGAATATCGTTTAATACGGATACACTGTCCACTGTGGGGGAAGTATTGGCCATACACACGACGGAGGTGAACCCGCCTTTTGCGGCTGCAAGAGAGCCGGTGTGCAGATCTTCCTTGTAAGTGAAGCCGGGATCCCGGAAATGAACATGTGTGTCTATAAGACCGGGGGCGATGACAAGCCCTTCTGCATCCAGTACTTCTTCACCTTCTGAAGGGGCCAGACCGGCGCTGATCTCACAGATAAGTCCATCTCTGATCCGAAGGTCGGCGGAAAGCATCGTCTGTGAAGCAGGATCGGCAATCAGCCCATTTTTGATAATCATAAACAAGTCCTCCTTGAAATAATCTTTCTTTCGCATAAGTATAGCGCATTGCACTGCCGGCGTCCAATAGAAGATAAAGTAAATAAGAAAAATGAAAGCCGGAACGTGTAAAAACCGGGAGAAAAAAACCGGGAGGACGTCCGCCGGATTCCGGCTGTCCTCCCGGTAATATCCAGGCGGCCTATTTCCTACAGATGGCGGTAAAGATGACGCGGTATGCCGTCCACCATGACAGGAGATACGTCGCCCTGGATCAGCGGGCGTACATAATTTATGAATTCATCTGTTACATAAGAGCCGTCCTCGGTTACCCACTCACGGGGAACAAGCTTTTCATCATTGGCGATCTTATGCACATCTTTTACTTCTGTTCCGCTCTGGTACGGATCGTCGGACAGACGTTTGAGAACAACCATCTTGCCGGAATCCCCTTCGTCCGCAGCTTTGACAGCCGCGCCGCCCACCTGGTAAGCTTCCAGAATATCCACGCGGGACGCGCAGTGGGAAGCGGCACGCTGCAGAGAACTGAGCTCAATGGAGCGGGTCTTGCAGCCGATCTCTCCGGCGATAAAGCTGGCCAGATAATTTGCCGTGCCGGAAAGCTGCTTGTGGCCGAATGCGTCTACAAAGTCAATACTCTGTCCCAGTTCGCAGACATAGCGTCCGTCCTCCAGCCGGATGCCTTCGGATACGGCTACGACAACAGATGACTTTCTGGCAAGGAGTTCCTTTACCTTTGCGCTGAATGATTCAATGTCAAAAGGAAGTTCAGGGAGATAAATCAGATCCGGCCCTGCACAGTCTTCGCCTTTGGCAAGAGCGGAAGCTCCGGTCAGCCATCCGGCATTCCTTCCCATGATTTCCACGATGGATACAAGTCCTTTTTCATATTCCAGACAGAAACTGTCGCGTATAATCTCCTTTACAGAGGTTCCGATATATTTGGCAGCGCTTCCGTATCCGGGAGTGTGGTCGGTAAGCGCCAGATCATTGTCAATGGTTTTCGGGCATCCGATAAAACGTGTGGGGTGTCCGGTTACAATCGCGTAATCAGATAATTTCTTGATTGTGTCCATGGAATCATTTCCGCCGATATAGATAAATGCTTCAATGTTCAGTTTGTCCAGAATTCCGAAAATCTTTTCATATACTGCTTTGTCCTGATGGATCTCAGGAAGTTTGAAGCGGCAGGAACCCAGGAATGCTGCAGGTGTTCTTTTCAGCAGTTCTGCGTCAAGTTCATTGGTAATATATTCAGACAGATCAATGTAGCGCTCCTGAAGAAGCCCCTGAATGCCGTGCAGCATTCCATATACTTTTCCGGCGCCGCGGTCCTTTGCAGTGCGGTATACTCCGGCGAGGCTGGAGTTAATTGCAGCTGTAGGGCCGCCTGACTGTCCGACGATAACGTTTCCTTTCATGTCTTTCATACCTCCGTTTTGCATAATTAAATGTTATCACGTATTTTTCCTGTGAAAACGACTCTATTAACAGTTTAGTGCATAATAACCAATTTGTAAATGAAAAAATAAAATATATGGTCATAATAACGAAAAAGGATGACGCGGAAGAAATACAGGATAAAAAATGTTATGATAGAAAAACAGGGAACACAGGAAAATGTATTTTGAAAGAGAGGGAATATTTAATGAAAAAATACGATTATCTCATCGTGGGTGCCGGACTGTACGGCGCGGTTATGGCATATGAGCTTACAAGAAAAGGAAAAAAATGTCTGGTGATTGACAGAAGAGATCATATTGCCGGAAATATATACTGTGAAGATATGGAAGGAATCCATGTACATAAGTATGGGGCGCATATTTTCCATACTTCGGACAAAAAAATCTGGGATTATATTAATCAGTTCGCGGAATTCAATAACTATATTAATTCTCCGGTTGCCGTATACAGGGACGAACTGTACAATCTGCCGTTTAACATGAATACATTCAGCAAAATGTGGGGAATCCGGACTCCTGCCGAAGCAAAGGAAATCATAGAAAAACAACGGAAAGAGACGGGAATTACAGAGCCGAAGAATCTGGAGGAGCAGGCGCTGTTCCTGGGAGGAAGGGACATTTATGAAAAACTGATCAAAGGATATACGGAAAAGCAGTGGGGCAGAAAGTGTACCGAACTTCCCGCGTTTATCATAAAACGGCTTCCGTTCCGCTTCATATATGACAACAACTATTTTAATGACAGATATCAGGGAATTCCAATCGGCGGATATACTCCCATTGTGGAGAAAATGCTGGAAGGCGTGGAGGTGCGCACAGGAGTCGATTTCTTTGAACTCAGAAAAGAAGAGCCGGATCTTGCGGAGAAAATTATTTTCACAGGCATGATCGACGAGTATTTTGACTACTGTCTGGGAGCTCTGGAATACCGCTCTGTGCGTTTTGAGACAGAGGTGCTGGACTGTGAGAATTACCAGGGCAATGCGGTTGTGAATTATACAGACCGTGAGGTGCCTTACACCCGGGTGATCGAACACAAGCATTTTGAATTCGGAAAACAGGAAAAAACAGTTATTTCAAGAGAGTATTCTTCTGAGTGGAGTGTGGGAATGGAGCCCTATTATCCGGTTAACGACGAGAAAAACAACCGGCTTTTTGAAGAGTACAGAAAACTGGCGGAAAAGGAAGGCAATGTCATTTTCGGAGGCCGTCTGGGAGATTATAAATACTACGATATGGATAAAGTGATAGGAGCGGCGCTCAGCCGTCTGGAGCAGCTGTCTTAGCGTCCGGTCCTGCCGCTGTCCGGGATACAGGAGCAGTCAGAAAAGACTGCTCCTATTTTTCTGTTGCATTCCTGGCAGAATTCAGGTATGATACTTATACTTTAATCATTCTGATTAAAATCTTTTATCACCATCAGTTTCTGATGATTTTCACACGAATCGGGAAAACAATGCCGTATACAGATGTGCGGCTGCAGCCGTTCGGGTATATTGACGCGGCTGAAGAAAAAAGAATATGGAAGAAATGTACGAAGTTCTGAAGTTTATCGAGCATGGAGCGCAGTGCAGACAGAGTATGGACTGCGAAAAGGGAGATCTGCTGATCTATTATCTGAGGGAAAACCGTCAGATGGAAAAGGAGACGCTTTTCGAATGGTTCCGTCAGATCGGAATCAGCGCGGATCAGTTTCACAGATGCAGGGGAGGCCGGAGATACCGCTATTTAAATCCCTGCAGTATTGTTGTGGCTGAAGACGGCAGGGTTTATCTTCTGGATCTTGAGGCGCCGGAAAATGAATCTGTCATGAAGAAGATGCAGCAGAGAGCAATAAGAAAACATTTTGTAAAAACCGCGTCAGGAGAAGAAAACGGCCTTGCGGGGGATCCGGATCTGTTCGGTTATGGCAGGACGATGCAGTTCGTCCTGGCGTATACTGCAGTGGTTCCTCAGCTGACCAGGCGGGAAGAGAAAAAGCTGGAACGGATTATTGAACGCTGTACGGAATTTACAAGAAACAGGTACAGTGATATCAGACAGGCGGCAAATGACATCCCTTCTGTTCCCGGAAATCCGGGAATCCGGGGAGCCTTCGGGCGGAAAACCGCGCTTGCCGCTGCAGGCGGTTTTGCCGCGGCGGCGCTGTTTCTGTGGCAGGCCGGAGACGGAGCAGGCTCAGAAGGCAGAGGGAATGAAGAACTCAGTACCGCAGCAGGCAGGGATTATGGATCTGAAGAAGATGTGAAAGCAGAAAGTGACGAGGCCGGATCATCCGGAGCAGAAGCGCAGGTACCTTATGAAGAAAGCTCAGAAGGATTATCGGAAGAAGAATATATTTCCGGCGCGGGTGAGATGCTTAAGTCTTACCTGCTGCAGAACACAGAGGAGGGGAATGCCCAGGTTGTTCTGCTGGGCAGCAGCCTGGAACGGGAGCTTCTCCGTTCACTCTCAGCCGCCTACGAACGGCAGGAGATGACGGAAGAAGCCATCCTTGCCTATGGACGGCTTCTGGAGATTGAAGAAGGGACAGACCGGATTGAGGCGGCAGCAGAAAAAAAGATGAGCCTTGAGGCCGGACAGGGACAGTATGCGCAGGCGGTTCTGACCGGGGAAGAGGCTCTCATGCGGGCGGAACATTCGGAGAAGATCCGGACTCTGACTGAGGAGTACAGACAGAAACAGAACGGAGAAGAGGAGACAGCCGAGAAGGCAGACGAGGAACAGCCGGAGAGAAGAAACCCGGAGAATGAGACGCAGGACAGGGAGGCGGATGAAGATGAACAGACAGAATAAACACAGCAGATTATGGAGAACAGGAAGCATTTCAGGTGGGATTTTACTGTTGATATTATCGGGAGTTCTTCTGATTTCAGCGGAGGAGACAGACCCGGCGGACAGAAGAAATATGGGAGAACAGGAATATACCGGGAATGAGCCGGACAATCCGGAGGAAGCAGATGAAGAGGAGATACAGATGCAGATTTCACAGATACAGTGTCCTGAACCGGACGGACAGAACGGCTGGTATGTGACTGCGCCGGAGATACGGATCGTACATAAAGAACCGGGAACCGTTACAAGATACCGGCTGGCCGGAACTTCGGGAGAGACCGTCCTGGAAGGGGAACTGAAACTGGAAGAAGAGGAAGCGGACAGGAATCCGGAGACAGAACAGAAGGAGGGACAGCGAGAAGCACCTGCGTCTGTATCTGATGGCTCTGCGGATACAGATGGTCCTGCCGCCGTGAAAGAAATCAGTCCGGAGCTGCTGGAAGAGGGCCGGAATTTTCTTGAAATCCGGATGATATCCGGAGAGGATGGCAGGGAATTGTTCTGTGTGGAAAAAGAAATCCTTCTGGATCTCAGCCCTCCGGAGGCGCCGGATATATATATCCCGGTCTATCCGGACGGCAACGGCACGTTTTTTCATTCCGGGACAGAGGCAGAGATCCGGTGCGCGGATGCTGTATCCGGTGTGGAGGCCATTTACGCTGTTCTTGACGGAGGGGAAGAACAGAAGATTGAGGGGAGCCGGGGAAGCATAGAGATTTCTCCCGGGTATAAGGGAAAGATATCTGCCTGGGCGGTGGACTTTGCAGGCAGAAAAAGCAGGGCCGAAGTATCACAGACTGTTCTGTGCGAGGACAAAGCTCCCGTTATAAAGGCTGCGCTGCCGGGCGGATTTGGAGTCTGGCGGCAGGAAAGCGCGGAAATTGAAATATATGTGGAAGACCCGGAAGAGGCCTATGGCTTTGCTTCCGGGCTCCGCTCTGTTACCTGCTATGCAGGCTCTGACATTGCTGCGGAAAAGAAGTGGGAATACGGAGGAAAGACAGTTCTGTCAGAAACACTGCGCTTTACGGTGAACCTGGCTTCTTCCGGAGGCAGTGCAGTGCCCGTTACTGTTCATGTATCGGATCGTTCAGGAAATACCGCGGTTCTGACAGAGAAAATATATATCGATGTACAGCCACCGTCCATTGAAGTGACAGGGGTGAGGGACGGGATGACCGCGGGGAAAGAGAAATCCGCGGCGTTTACATTATACGATGAAAATATTCTTGCGGACTGCAGACTTATTGTGTCGAAAACCGGAATTGACGGGAAAACAGAAGAAATACTGGATGCGTCTGAAGAAGACTGGAAGGGTGCCGCGCAGAAGAAACAGATAGAGATGAATTTTTCAGAAGACGGAAAATATATGTGCCGGATTTATGCCGGTGATGCGTCCGGCCGCGGTACGGAGCGAACCGTTTCGTTTACAATAGACAGTACGGATCCGGTGATCCGCTATGTGGAACAGCTGAACGGCACTTATATCCCATATTTCCGCTGGAATTATGGAAAAGATATGATCCGGGATCTGACAGACAATACCTGTTCTATGTTCTTAAACGGCAGACAGTATCTGCCGGGAACAGAAATTACAGAGGAGGGGATCAAGTTGTTTGAGGTCCGCGCCAGGGATCAGGCGGGAAATGAATCTTCAGCGGAAGCAGTTTTTACAATCGATCATACAGCGCCGGATATATGCTGGGGTGAGACACAGGATGGGAAAACATACCGGGAAGGCATGCTGCTGTCCGTGTGGGTGGAAGGCGAAGGAGAGAGAATCCGTGATTTATATATAAATGGAGAAAAGCAGCGCCTGAACTATGAAAGCCGGATTTTCCAGTATGAGATCTCCGGGTATGGGAAATACACGGTCCGGGTTCAGGCGGAAGACCTGGCCGGAAACCGTTCAGAAGAAAGCATTTCATTCCGGGTTGAGAGGGAAAGAAAAGGTCTTGCGGCGCTTTTTGATCCGGATGGAGCATTATCCGGCGGATATCCGGACAGCAGCGGGGCGGGGGCGGAAATGCGTTCTGCAGTGCCCGTGCTGATCGTAATCTGCGCAGGCTGTGTGTGTCTGGGGATGCTGGGCCGGAAATTCAGAGAAAAGAAAAGAAGTCCGGAACAGGCCGGAAAGCGGAAAAATGGCGGCGAAAAGAAACTTCCTGCGGCGAAAACAGGTTCAGATCAGAAAAACTGAGGAATTTAATTTGCTATAATTGGATTACATTATTCTACAGCGGCCCGGGACAGGAACAAAGACAGAGTAAAATAAAGGACCCGGGTCCGCTCAGGGAAAACAGCAATACCGAAAAAGGGAGGGAAGAGAGATGTTTTGTAAAAATTGTGGGACGCCGGTTCCGGACGGCGTGAAGTTCTGTCCGCAGTGCGGTACTCCCGCAGGAGGGAATGCGGGCAGGACGGCTGCAGGAGGGAAAACCGTTCAGAAAAGCAGAACGTCAGGCAGGCCGCCGGTTATGGCAATTGCTGTGTGTGTAATCTTTATAGTAGCAGTCATTGCTCTGGTAATATTTCTGTTCAGACTTATTTTTGGAAACGGGTATGAAAAACCGATAAAAGCTCTGGCCCAGGGAATGGAAGAACAGGATGGAGAAAAAGTTCTTTCCGCGTTCAGTGAGAAAACAATCCGCTATCTTGAGGACGGATATCAGATGGATACAAGAGATGTGGAGAGGTATTATAATGACTATATCTACATAATGACAGATGAAAATCTGGAAGATGAAGATTATACAATTGAGTATGAAATTGAAAGCAGTAAAAAGCTGAGCAGGGATGATATAAAGGATATAAGAGATGAATTAAAGGACAATTATGATATAAGGGAAGATATCAGCGAGGCCAGAGAAGTAGATGTTGTATTTACGGTTTTTGTAGATGACATCGAGGAAGATCAGATTGATGTAGAGATGGATGTGCTCAAGATAGAAGGCGACTGGTACATCAGCTTTCTGACTACTGATGATCTGCCTTCATTATAACTGAGAAAAAGTGATTAAGACTGGGCGGAAATTACTGCTGCAGACAGAAAATAACCTGAAAGTTCTGCAGGCAGATATTTCAGAATTAATGAAAAACAGGAGGGAAAAGTTATGTTTTGTAAAAATTGTGGTTCTCAGATCGGTGACAATCAGAAGTTCTGCCCGAATTGTGGAACTCCGGTTCAGGAGACAGGAGGAAGCAATCCGGGAGCCGGCCGTCAGGGGTACGGCGGAGGATATCAGCAGGGCGGATATAACCAGGGAGGGCAGCCGTCAGGCAGGCGTTCTGCCAGACCTTTGATTATCCTCATAGTCGGCATTGTTGTACTTGCCGGGATTATTGCCGGAATTGTTCTGGGAGTGAGGAGCTGTACGGCGGAAGACGGCGGCGGTTCGGGATCAGGATCAGGATCAGGCGGTCCGTTTGCCCCTGCCAGCGGCCAGACGGAGGAAGACAGCAGCGGCTCGGGATCAGGATCAGACGCCCCGGCCAGCAGCTATACGGATCCGGTAGACGCTTTCATGGAAGGAATGGAACAGCAGGATGGAAGAAAGATAATGGAGGCTTTTTCAGAAGGTACGATCAGGGCAATGGAGGAAGAAAGCGGATATTCAGAAGCGGAAATAGCAGAAATGTTTGAAGAAGAATATCTTTCTTCGCTGGAAGAATATGGAGATTTTACAATTGACTATGAAATTGCGGAGGAAGAAGATCTTTCCGCAGAGGATATAGCAGAGATACAGGAAGAATTCGATTATGCAGGGGTAAATGAAGAGATACAGGAAGGAAAAGCACTGGGAATTTATATGACGATAGAAGTTGACGGCGAGTCTGATGAAGATGATATGCTGCTGCACGTTATTAAAATTGACGGTGAATGGTATCTTTCGCCTACTTCTATGTGAGAAAAAAGAGATCTGACGGGAAAGAACCGGATACGGCATAGATCTATTAGCTGTCTTCCGAAAAACAGGAGGGAAAAGTTATGTTTTGTAAAAATTGTGGTTCTCAGATCGGTGACAATCAGAAGTTCTGCCCGAATTGCGGAACTCCGGTTCAGCAGACAGGAGGGAACAATCCGGGAGCCGGCCGGCAGGGGGACGGCGGAGGATATCAGCAGGGGCGCGGTGGATATAACCAGGGCGGACAGCCGTCAGGCAGGCGTTCTGCCAGATCTGTGATTATCCTCATAATTGGTATTGTTGTACTTGCCGGGATTATTGCCGGTATTGTTCTGGGAGTGAGGAGCTGTACGGCGGAAGACGGAGAAAGATCAGATGTACCGTTTGTGAATTTTACGGATCCGGTAGACGCTTTCTTTGAAGGACTGGAACAGCATGACTTAAGCAGGAGGATGGAAGCTTGTCCGCCAGGTATAATCGAATTTCTGAAGGATGAATGCGGTTACACAGAAGAGGAACTGTCTGTCATGATCGAAGAAGAATGGTATACAAATTCGATGGAATACCTAACATTTATTACAATTGATTATGAGATTGTAGAGGTAGAAGCTCTTTCTGCGGAGGATATAGCGGGGATACAGAAAGCATTTGATTATGCAGGAGTGAATGAAGAGATACAGGAAGCAAAAGAACTGAAAATTAATATGGGGGTAGAAATTAACAGTAGGTATGTTGATCTCGACGCTTTGCCGCGTGTTATTAAAATTAACGGTGAATGGTATCTTGATCTCACTTCTTTTATAAGACAAATTTATACGGATCCGGTAGACGATTTCCTGGAAGGAGTGGAACAGCAGGACGGAAGAAAGATGCTGGAGGCTTATTCAGAAGGCACGATCAAAGCAATGGAGGAAGAATACGGATATTCGGAAGCGGAACTGGCGGAAATGATGCCGGAACAGTTTCTTTCCCTTCTGGATGTAGATGTAAATGAAGATTTTACAATTGATTATGAAATTACAAGGGAAGAAGATCTTTCCGCAGAGGATATACCAGAAATTGAAGAATTTGATATTGCAGGAGTGAATGAGGAGATACAGGAAGGAAAAGAACTGGGAATTTCTATGACGATAGAAGCTGACGGCATGTCTGATGAAAAGGATATTCGGATGGACGTTATTAAAATTGACGGTGAATGGTATCTTGGTATCATTTCTATGTATTAGGCTTTCGTCTAAGAAAAAGGATGCCTGACGGGAAAGAACCGGATATGGCATAGCTGCATTACCTGTCTTTTACAATTACAACTTAAGGAGGAGAGTCAAGTGGCATTTTTGGATAATCTGGACAGAAAAATAACTTCGCTGGGGCAGGGAGTCGCGCAGAAGTCGAAAGAAGTTACGGATTCGGTAAAGATAAGCGCAGCGCTGAAAACAGCGGGAAATCAGAAAAAAGATGCTTTCGAGCAGCTTGGAAGAGTGTATTACCAGCTGATTGTACAGAACGAAGACGCTGTGATTCCGGAGGCGGAAGCGGTTGTCAGACAGCTGCAGAATCTGGAACTGCAGGAAAAACAGCTCCGGAAGCAGCTTGAGAAACTGAAAAATATAGTATATTGTCCGAACTGCAGCGCGGAACTGGCAGGTGATTCGAAATTCTGTAATGTATGCGGAACAGAAATCATCCGGACACAGTATGATGACGGCGGCAAAGTCTGCAGAAACTGCGGCGCGCCTCTGGAAGACGATCAGAAGTTCTGTGTAAACTGCGGTATGCCTGCTGAGTCGGAAGAACCGGCTGCCGGATCCTCTGAAGAGAAAGGGAGTTCTCCACGTGTGTGCGCAAACTGCGGAAGCAGGATTGACGAAGACGCAAAATTCTGCACAGAATGCGGAACGTCCGTTGTATAATCAGCTGCAGACAGAGCCATAAATGTTTTTCCCGACACTTTCACGTACATTCAATTAAGAAATACAGCTGTCTGATTTAAAAAGTCAGTAGCATATTCCGGCAAAATCATATATAATAAATATGGATTTTACCAGACGAAGAAAGAGGAGGGAAAAGTATGTTTTGTAAAAATTGCGATACACAGCTTGACGACAACCAGAAGTTCTGCCCGAAATGCGGTACTCCGGTGCAGCAGGGAGGCCAGAGTGACCAGAATGCAGGAGCAGCTGCCCAGCAGGGCGGACAGACTCAGAGCGGATATCAGCAGGAAGTGAATAATGCAGGATATCAGCAGGGCGGATATAACCCGGGATATCAGCAGCCGCCGTACAACGGGTATCCTCAGGGAGGACAGCCGCCGAAAAAGAATTCCGGAAAACCGGTAGTTTTCATTGTTATAGGGATTATTGTGCTTATTGCTATAGTTGTGGCAGTTATTTTCGGTGTGAGAAGCTGCACGGCAGGAAACAGCTATACAGATCCGGTGGAAAGTTTCATGGAAGGCATGGAAAAACAGGATGGAGATAAAATTATGGATGCCTTTTCAGACGGAACAATTAAGGCTCTGGAAGAAGAAAGCGGCTACAGCGAGTCTGAGCTGGCTGATATGTTTGAACAGATGTTTACCGGTTCTTTAGGAACAGATATTAATGTCGGAGCTTATCAGATTGACTATGAAATCTTAGATGAAGAGGATCTTTCCAGCGATGAAATTGCGGACATTCAGGAAGAGTTTGACGCGCAGGGGCTGGATGAAAAGATTCAGGACGCAAAAGCGCTGGAGATTAATATGATTGTAAGTATGGAAGAACTTACAGATGAGACTTATGAAGAGTCTATGGATTTTCAGGTTATAAAAGTCGGCGGAAAATGGTATATTGATCCTACGTCTATGTAAAAAACGCCGCAGAAACCGTGTGTTTATGAATTTATAAAAAGCCGCTCCGCCAGTGATGGCGTGAGCGGCAGTTTTTACTTAGATATCTATTGAGCTGAAATCAATCTCCAGGTCATCACAGATCCCGGCTTTGACAGCCTCAGAGAAAGTATATTCTGCGGTATCGTCGGACTCAAAGGAATAAACCATGATCCTGCTTTTCTCTGGATCAACAATCCAGTATTCACGAACTCCGGCAGTACGGTATTTGAACAACTTGGTATAGTAGTCTGTTCGCCTGCTGCCCGGGGAAACAATCTCAATGATCCAGTCCGGCGCACCTGTGCAGCCTTTGTCTGTGAGCTTGTCAGGACTGCATATAATGCTTATATCCGGCTCGACATAGTTTTTACCATCTGCGTTGAGAAATACGGCAAATGGGGCAATATCGACCTCGCAGGAGCCGCCTTTATCCTTGATATAGTTATTGATGACGGTTGAAAGCTCCAGTGTGATCCGCTGATGCCTCCGCGTGGGCAGTGCCATCATATACATCCGGCCGTCAATCAGCTCTGCCCGTTGTCCATCCGGCAGAGCATAGATATCATCAATAGTATACTCTTTGTTCTGTTGCAGTAATGGCATAGTAACACATCCTTTCCTGGTGAGAGTGCTGGCAGTTGCATGAGAATTATTCTTCGGCTTCTTCAAAGAAAATGCCGTTATTACATTCCTTTTCGAAAGGCTCCCATATTACATCTTCAGGAATTCCATTTGGAAAAGTAACGTTAATTCTATCATAATTGTTCTTTACATATTTGTTTACCGCTTTTTGCTGTGCTTTGCTAATTTTTGATTCTTCAGACATTTATTCCCCCACTTTCATTAATTTATAGATAGATATACTGCATCTGTTTTATAAAGATTATAAGCTAAAAATCTATTGGTGTAAATAAAGAGAAAGTGGTGTGAAAAGTGGTGTACGGCTGCGATCTGAAACAAAAAAGAGATATCAGAAATGCACTGATATCCGCAGAAACCCCATAAAAAGGGAGGATGCCGGGTAACCGCTTTTACGGTTCCCGGCATGTATTATGAAAAAGTTTATTCCAAATAACTTGTGGCGTCTTGTTTTGTGTTTGTTTTCTATGGTTACAGTATATGCGAGAGAAATGAAGAATACATGTTGATAAAGTGAAAGATTTTTTAATGATAAATGAATAAATTATGAACAGGCACAAGGTTTGATCATTCCTTTACAAACAGACAATTATACAGTATAATACAGAAAGGCAAAATAAGATAAAAACGGGGAGCTCGCTTAAGCGGGCTGAGAGTAAGCTGTACCGCTTAGACCCGCAGACCTGATTTGGATAATGCCAACGTAGGGACATATGCCAGCATAATTATACCGGCGGGACAGCCGGTTTGCGGGAAGGTTCCTTATGGAGACCTTCTTTTTTATTTTCTGGATAATACGTCCTCAGAACAGAAGGGAGAAAAGACGATGAGAGAATACGCAACACAGATGGAAGCTGCCAGAAAAGGAATTGTGACTCCGGAACTGATCAAGGTGGCGGAAAAAGAACGAATGACTACAGATGAGCTTATGCCTCTGGTAGCCTCCGGTAAAGTGGTAATCTGTGCCAATAAAAATCACACCTGCCTGGATCCCCAGGGTGTGGGCTCTATGCTGAGCACGAAAATTAATGTCAATCTGGGAGTTTCCAGAGACTGCAAAGATTATGATGTGGAAATGCAGAAAGTAATGGAAGCGGTGAATATGGGAGCGCACGCAATTATGGATCTGTCTTCTCACGGAGATACGATTCCGTTCCGCCGTAAACTGACCAGCGAGTGTCCGGCCATGATCGGAACCGTGCCGGTATATGACTCTGTGATCCACTACCAGAGAGATCTGGATACGCTTTCAGCAAAGGATTTTATCGATGTGATCCGTCTGCATGCGGAGGACGGTGTGGATTTTGTCACTCTGCACTGTGGTATTACAAGAAAAACTATTGACCAGATCCGGAATCACAAGCGGAAAATGAATATCGTATCCCGCGGAGGTTCCCTTGTATTTGCGTGGATGTGCATGACGGGGGAGGAGAATCCTTTCTATGAATATTATGATGAGATTCTGGATATCTGCCGGGAGTATGATGTGACCATTTCTCTTGGAGACGCATGCCGCCCCGGATGTCTGGCTGACGCGACAGATGTCTGCCAGATTGAAGAGCTGGTGCGCCTGGGCGAGCTGACAAAGCGCGCGTGGGAGAAGGATGTCCAGGTTATGGTGGAAGGACCGGGACATATGCCGATGGATCAGATCGCGGCAAATATGAAAGTACAGCAGAGCATCTGCGGCGGCGCGCCTTTTTATGTATTAGGACCGCTTGTGACAGATATAGCTCCGGGGTATGACCATATTACGTCGGCCATCGGAGGGGCGATTGCCGCGGCATCCGGCGCTGCGTTCCTCTGCTATGTAACACCGGCAGAGCATCTGGCTCTTCCGAATCTGGAAGATGTAAAGCAGGGAATTATCGCCTCCAAGATCGCGGCTCATGCGGCGGATATTGCAAAAGGAGTACGCGGAGCGCGGGAAATGGACGATAAAATGGCTGACGCCAGAAGAGCTCTTGACTGGGAAGCTCAGTGGGCGTGCGCGATAGATCCGGAAACAGCGAAAAAGATCCGCGATGACCGTAAGCCGGAGCACGACGATACATGTTCCATGTGCGGTAAGTTCTGCGCTGTGCGCAGCATGAACAAAGCTCTGGCAGGAGAGCATATAGATATTCTGTAAATTCCGGAAGGCTTTGTGCTTTGCCGGCAGGAGAGAGCAGAAGTGTCAGTCAGGATCAGAAATTAATGATCCGACAGAATTTTTACATAATTATTTTGAAGAAAAAAGCGTGAGTATGGCTGAAATTCATACTCACGCTTTTTGTAATTTTCTGTTTTACCATATATGCTGTTCTGATGAACCCGCCCTCTATAAAACCGTTTCTGCCAGCAGGACAATGAGGGGAATTGTCGCTACGGCCAGTATCGTGGACAGGGCGAACATTTCCGAAGAGTAGGTATAGTTCTGCCTGTAGCGGATTGCCATCATTGTACCGGTCGTGGCAGCGGGGCAGGCACAGGCGATCAGAGTCGTCATGGCTACATCCCGGGGCAGCGGAATGATCTTCAGGAGGAAAATCATGATAACCGGGATCAGAACCAGCTTCAGGAAGCAGGAAAAATATACCCGCAGTTTGGTACACATTTTAAGAATATCTGTCTGTGCGACAGAGAAACCGGCCACCATCATAGCCAGAGGCGTGTTCATGTCCGCAACATAATTCATGGAGTCGAGCACCACGTCCGGAAAGCGGATCCGGAAAAAGAAGAGCAGAACCGCAATGATTGTTGCTGTAACCATAGGGGCCCGCAGTCCTTTTCGTACATTTTCCCAGGAAAATTTTTTCTCCATGAGAACCACTCCGTGGGTCCATGAGAACAGATTGAATACAACAATGTAAGCGGACAGAAAGAAAACTCCGTTGCTGCCGAGTACGCTGCTGATCAGGGGAATACCGATAAACCCGCAGTTGGAATACATGGCGTTATAGCGCTCGATGTTGGCATCCGGACTGCCCTTCGGCCGGATCAGCAGTGTTGTCACAATGATCCCGACAATATGACAGAGTACGGCGGCTCCGAAAGAAATGAGAAGCCCCCGTACAAGTTCCGGCTTATAATCGGTCTGGTATGTGGTGATAATAACGAGCGGGTTGACTACGAGAAGCAGGAGATTGGATACGGTTTTATTTCCCTCCTGATTCACCAGTTTGATTTTATAGCACAAAATAGCGAGCAGCATAATGAAGAACATCTTCACAAGCTGCTCAAAGATCAGAATAAACATAATGAATATACGCTCCTGTTTACTGCATCATGGAAGCGACGATTTCGTTAACCTGTTTTCCGTCAGCTTTCCCTTTGACTTTTGGCATCAGTTCTTTCATAATGCGGCCTTTGTCTTTCGGCTCCGGTTTTTCGATGCCCAGACCGGAGAGAACGTCGAGAATCACTGCGCGGATTTCCTCTTCACTCATCATTTTCGGGGCGTACTCTTCCAGCACACTCAGCCGTTTCTGACACTCTTCGATAATGTCGGTCCGGTCAGCAGGAGTCATGTCAAGAGTTTCCTTCAGCTGTTTGATTTCTTTTAAAATTACCTGTGCTTCTTCCTCTTCTGTCAGGTCTGCTCTTTTGTCGATGGCTTTATTCTTCAGGGATGAAAGAAGAAAAGAAAGAGCAGCTTTCCGCTCTTTGTCCCCAGCCTTCATTGCAGCGACCATTGCACTTCTTACTTCATCAATTTTACTCATTTTTCCTTCTCCTTATCTGATAATCTGAACGGCCGGATGGGTACAGCCCGGCCCTGTTAATCTGAAACAAAGTTCTGTCCGCTCCTGTGTTACCGGTGAATTCCGGCCCGGAGTTCTTCCGCCCATGCCTGGAGGTTGTAAGTGTGGCCGTCAAACAGCTTCAGAATAACTCCGGTAGGGTTGTCTTCATTGGCAAATGCATTTGCCTCATCCGTATCTACATGCATGGCAAGAGAATAGGAAGGGCTGACACGCACAACGACGTCGGAAAAGATGAGGGAACGCTCATAACTTGTTGTAATTACAAACACGATATCATTATCTTTCACATGGGCGCGTATCGCGTCCACAGGGGTCATATGGATGTGGCGCTTCGCCACAATAACTCCTCTGGAAAGCTCAATCTTCCCCTTTGGCCCGATTAATGTACAGCCCGGGGTTCCCTCCAGATCACCGGACTGTCTTATTACACTCTTAATGCCCAGTCTCCGGGCGTCTGTCACAGAGATCTCAACCTGTGTTTCGCTGCGGCAGGGCCCCAGGATTACAACTCTTTCGAACCGGCCTTTCGGTCCGACAACCGTCAGACGTTCCCTGCAGGCGTACTGTCCGGGCTGGCTTAATTCTTTCGCAAAAGTAGGTTTCGCGCCGGAACCGAACAGGGTTTCGAAGTCCTGCTGTGTAATGTGGATATGTCTGGCAGATGTTTCAATAGGAATTGTTAGACTCATGAATCATTCACTCCTTCATTTGGCCATGCCATAAATTTTAGCAGAATAAAGTGCTGTTGTAAAGCCGGAATAAAGGCAAAAACACTGCTTTTTACAGGACGTACCATATACTTTCTGAAAGCAGAGCGCTAAAGGACGGCAAAGGATTGTTAAAAACAGGTAAATGTACAGGAAAGAAAATGTTAAGAAAACGTTAAATATCCGTTGACACACAGGACATACACATGCTACTGTAACTATAGTGCGGCTTTTTTTGGGAGAATATTACAGACATATGCAAAATGGCCGCGCAGATGACACTGGTTTTGCACATAGCACATATGCAAAGGAGAAAAAGGAATGGGAATAACAGATATCCTCTCTTTGCTTGGAGGACTGGCGCTCTTCCTGTACGGAATGCAGATGATGAGTACAGGGCTGGAAGCTGCCGCAGGCAACAAGATGAAATCAATTCTGGAGAAACTGACCTCTAACCGGATCAAAGGAGTACTGGTGGGCGCGGGCATCACGGCGGTCATTCAGTCATCTTCCGCGACGACAGTTATGCTCGTAGGATTTGTAAATTCCGGTCTTATGACATTGAAGCAGGCTGTGTGGGTTATTATGGGCGCCAATATCGGCACAACCATAACCGGACAGCTGATCGCTCTTGACATGGGCGCGATTGCGCCGCTGTTTGCCATTATCGGTGTGGCGGCAATTATGTTCGTGAAGAACGAGAAAGTTCATCATATAAGCAGTATTCTGGCGGGACTGGGTATTCTCTTTATGGGAATGGATATGATGGGGGCGGCAATGGAACCCCTGCAGGATTCACCGCAGTTCATCAGCCTGATGACGAAATTCAGCAATCCGTTCCTGGGAATCCTGATCGGCGCGGTATTTACGGCGATTATTCAGTCTTCTTCCGCTTCCGTAGGTATTCTTCAGGCGCTGGCTGTAACCGGACAGGTTCCGCTGTCAAGCGCGGTGTATATTCTTTTCGGACAGAATATCGGAACCTGCATTACAGCGGTACTGGCTTCCATCGGTATGAAAGTAAATGCCAAGAGAACAACCATTATCCACCTGATGTTCAATATAATCGGAACAGCTATTTTTACGGTTGTCTGCATGGTGATGCCTTATGTGGCGTTTGTGGAATCTCTGACACCGGGCAATCCGGTCGCGCAGATCGCGAACGCGCATACCATATTTAATATTGTGACAACCTGTATCCTGCTTCCCTTCGGAACTTATATGGCGAAGGCGGCAGAGCATATCCTTCCGGATCATAAAAAGGAAGATGATGAAGATCTTCGCCTTAAATATATCCGGCCTTTTGAATCCTCCTACGCCATCGGACACAGCGCGGTAGCCGTGTCCCAGGTGCGCGATGAGGTTGGAAGGATGCAGGATATGGTGAAAAAGAATATTGAAGATTCATTTTCCACACTCATTAAATACGATGAGATGCTGCGCAGAAAAGTAGCGGAGCGGGAAGAATATATTGATTACCTGAACAAGGGAATATCTGAATATATCGTTTCCCTGATGGCGTCGGAAATGTCCATGTCAGATTCCAGAAAGATCAACGGATACTATTCTATTATCGCGAATCTGGAGCGGATCGGCGATCACGCTGTCAATGTAGCGGGATATGCGGATGATATGAAGAAATGGCAGATTTCATTTTCCGATAATGTACTGGAGGAACTTGCCGAGATGAAGAAGCAGACCATCCTGTCACTGGATACTGTGCGGGATGTTACTTCAGAAAATGCGGCGCAGGTACTTGAAAACGCCTCGACAATGGAACAGAAGATTGATGATATGAGGGACAAATATTTCAAAAAGCAGATTCAGAGACTGAAAAAAGGAAAATGCAAGCCACAGAGCGGTATTGTGTTCTCGGAAGTCCTGACAGATTTTGAGAGGATGGGAGATCATGTTCTGAATATCGCCCAGCAGTACTGTGAGATGGAACAGGCATAAAGAATATTGAATGAAATGATAAAAAAAGCAGGTCCTCCGGGCTCTGAAGAACTCAGAGAAGCCGGAAGACCTGCTCTGCACACGCAGTAAGATTTGATTTTGCGCGCTCCGGAAGCATAGCCTCCCGGAGCGTTGTTATTTCCCGGATAACAGGGAAAACAGCGTGGATTCCGGCAGGCCCTTCTGGGGGCCGTACACATAAGTCGCGCCGTCTTTTCCGCAGAGGGGATTTGTCACATCACATGCCACACGGAAACGGCATTCGGAAAGCTCCGGCATACAGCCGGACAGATCGATGGAACAGATACGCTCCAGCGCACGGGCGCCGTCGCCTGCATCCTCTCCGTTCCGGTCGAGAAAACGGAAGCCAAGGGCCCGGAGCATTCCTGTTCCTCCGTCGTTTGTGGCGCTTCCCCCGATTCCAATGATAAAATCCCGGCAGCCGTTCCGGATTCCGTGGGCGACCAGCTGCCCTGTCCCGTATGTAGTTGCAAGAAGAGGGTCCCGTTTCTCTGTCAGCGTAATACCCGAGGCGGCGGCCATCTCGATGACAGCGGTGCCTGCCTCAGGCAGATAAGCATAGGAACTGAGAACCGGTTCCCTGAGAGGACCTGAGACTTCGGCGCTGATCCGCCGGGCGTCTGTCCCATGCGTCAGCGCGTCTACAGTTCCCTCGCCGCCGTCAGCCGCGGGTTTTATGATAATCCGGGCGTCCGGTCTGGCGGCGAGAATACCGCTCTGGACTGCTTCGGCAGCTTCCACAGAGCTCAGACTTCCTTTAAACGAATCCATTGCAATTACAATTTTCACTCTTCCTGCTCCTTTTTGTCATTGTTTTTATTCTACATTTTCCATAGGAAAAAGTAAAGCGGGCCTGGAAAGACAAAAGCAGATATATGGAAAGACAAAGCAGATATATCAGTTCGTGCCGGAATTGAATTTAAGAAAAAACAAAGGATGGCGTCTGATAAGGTATATAATGCCTTCATTTACAGATAATAGTACCAATATTAAGACTTTTAACTGCATCCGGAAATCTGCGGCGCAGAAGAAACGGGGCATATACGAATTATGATGGAGGTAATCAGATGAAAGCAACGGGAATTGTAAGGCGGATTGATGATCTGGGGCGCGTGGTCATTCCAAAAGAGATCAGGAGGACTCTGCGGATAAGAGAAAGTGATCCCCTTGAAATATTTACGGACCGGGACGGAGAAATTATCCTGAAGAAATATTCGCCCATCGGGGAGCTGGGAACGATGGCGAAACTTTACGCGGAAAGTCTGTCACAGACAATGGGGTGTACCGTCTGCATTACAGATACGGATCAGATTGTGGCTGCTTCCGGAAGCGGGAAAAAGGACCTTCAGGATCAGCCTGTGAGCAGAGAGCTTTCAAAACTTCTGCAGGAGAGAATGCAGCTTCTGGAAAAATCCGGTCAGTCCGGGTATGTGAAAGTCACGCCGGAAATGGGGGCGTATCAGGATCAGGTCATCAGTCCGGTTATCTGCGAGGGGGATGTGATCGGCGCTGTAGTGCTGCTCAACCGGGATGAAAAGCGCGCGCTGGGAGAACTGGAACAGAAAGTGGCGCAGAGCGCCGCGGATTTTCTGGGAAGGCAGATGGGATAGAGGAAAGGAAAACTTCCGGAATAAATCTCTGCGGACAATCATATGATTTACTGTAACAGATCAGCGGGACGCAGGTTCCGGCAGAAAAACCGTGTGATCCGTGACCGGAAGGAGAGAAGAAGATGGACAAAAATGCAGGAAAAAAGCAGAATGTGGAGCGCAGGGCGGTGTGGTTTCTGAAGTCCCTTCTCTGCGCATACATTGTAACCGGAATTTTACTTGTAATACTGGCTCTGCTGCTTTATAAGGCAGGACTCGGCGAGGAGATGGTAAATGCAGGAATTCTTCTGATCTATGTGATTTCCTCTTTCGCCGGAGGATTTGTGATGGGAAAACTTACCGGAAACAGGAAGTTTTTGTGGGGACTTGTTACCGGCACGCTGTATTTTGTCCTTCTGATCGTGATTTCACTGGGGCTGTACCGTTCTGTGCAGACGGATCTGATGAATCTGGTCACTACGTTTCTGCTCTGCGCGGGCGGGGGAATGCTGGGCGGCATGGTGTCATAAAAAATGAGTGAAAGCATATCTGCGGTATAGCAGCCGGATATGATGCCGGAATAACTGGAGAAAGTATTAAAAAACGGACGATCCGATATCGGATTGTCCGTTTTGAAGTCTGATTCTGAATCTTCGATTTCCATTCCTGCATTCACTGCTTAATCGTCATCGTCGTCATCATCATCATAAGGGGTATCTGCATCGTCATCATCGTTGTCATCGTCATCGTCGTCATGAGGAGTGTCTGCATCGTCATCATTGTCGTTATCGTCATAAGGAGTGTCTGCCTCATTATCATAAGAGTTGTTATTGTTATTGCCGGAGGAAGTATTTTCGCCGCTGCTGTAAGGGCTGTCTCCGCTGGTGTCGTATTGTGAATCATTCTGAGCCGGCGCTGAAGGCTCCGCCGGAGCGGAGGGGATCGAGTAGTCGGTTATGCCGTCATCACTGCTGTCATCATATCCGGAATCTTCAGGTTCGCTTTCCTCTTCTGCCTGCGGAATAGGGATAGTAACAGTCTGTGACTGATCCAGAATCTCTTTTGTCGTTTCCGGATTTTCCGGCGGCAGAGATCCGGCGGTTATTTCCACTGTTATGCCCTGTTCCTGCAGATATCTGTTCAGTTCGTCAAGTATTTCCTGTTCGACTCTGTCTGCCCATATATCGCTGCGGGCATCTACGGAAACAGCGATCTGCCCTCCTTCAGCAAGATAGTTCTGCTCTATGGCCAGATCAGCCAGTTCATCCACAAGAGTTTCCTTATCTTTGCCGCTGTAGCTGAAGTTTTCAAGAAGTGCTTCTCCATCTGCGTTCTCACCGGAAACGTCCAGAACCCGTCCGGAACGGCTCAGAGAAATTTCTATTTCCGGATTGATCTGCATATGAACAGTTCCGTATTCCGTATACATGTACTGATATTCATATATGCCGAAAGCGCAGAGACATATACAGGCGGCCAGACTGGCAGCCAGACGGATTATTGTATTTTTGCGTCTTTTCTTATCCTGCGGATAAAGAAGCGGAATAACCTTATCGATCGTATCGCCGACTTCATATCCGGGATTTGCCGTTTTAATAAAGCGTCCGCTGTTATCCAGGACGACTGCATAGGCGCTGTGTGTTTCGACTACCATATAGGCTCTGTTTTTTTTCATTTTCAGCTCCGTTTCTGTTATGTATCAGAGGTTTCCCGGTTCTGTTTCAGAGATGATACAGGTGTCCCCGTATAATTTCATAGCCGTTGGTAAAAGCCAGCAGAATAGCTATAAGATATTTCCTGTGACGTTCCATTGTTTTTTTATCCGTTTTGGAAATATCTGAAAGCGCTGCTATTGGAAGCTTTTTTGTGCGGAGAAGCTCGTTGAGAAGTTCCGGATTTTCACGCGCGGCAGTCAGTACCCGTCTGCAGGCCTGAAGGGTGCGCTCCTGCCGGGGACAGTTGTCTGCCACATCAGAAAATGAAATACCGAATTCGAGAAGCTGCTTTCCGAATTCCTCGATTTCGTCTCTCGTTGCGCTTCTGTGATGACTTTTTTCAATTTCATTTTCGGGATGTTCAAGATGATCGATTTTAAGAGTGTCGCTTTTCTCATCACTGACAGGCTCGTGCAGTGATGTTACTTCTGCATGCCTTTTTTCTTTCCGGTAATAGTCAATAAGGCGGCAGCGGATTCCTCTTGAAGCATAGGCGAGAAATGCCCCGCGATTTTTTTCATATCCCAGAATTGCTTCATAAAATGCCAGCAGAACAATACTGAGCTCTTCATCCTGTCCTTCTATCGGGGCACGATGGAGATATTTCGCTGCTTCAGCGCGTATAAAACCCATATACTGACGTATAAGACTGTCTGCCGCTTCAGTATCTGTCTTTGCCGCATATACCTGTTCCACAAGTTCATGCCCACCATTCATCAAATTTCCCTCCTATAAGAAGTATACGAAACAGAGAAATCATTTTCGGGGTCTGAAGTCAGAAAATTGCGGAATCAGTATATCTCCCGGATATTAAATATATGTTAGATATAAGTAAAAACTTGGTAAATTCGGAGACAAAGGAGGGAAGGCTACATTATAATAGAGCAAATAAAACAGCAAAGCCGGAAAATTTTTTTCAGCAGACCCCGATTTTCGGATTTTGCTTCCGTATACTATATCAAAAGCTGAAACAAAATTCAAATGAAAAAAGGAGTGAATGAATTATGACAAAGAAAAAATTAATGGCAACACTGGCGGCAGTATTATCTCTTTCTCTTTGCGGAGGACTTTTCGCAGGATGCGGCAGCAGAGAAACGACAGCGCCAACTTCCGGTGCAGGTACAGAAATTCAGAAGGAAGAAACAGGCGGTGTGATTTCAATCAAAGTTAACCCTGAGATTGCGGTACATTATGACGATCAGGGAATGGTAACAAGAATTGAGGCACGCAATGACGACGGCGAGAAGGTAATAGCGGATTATACAGGCTTTGAAGGAAAGGAATGCCGCATTGTAATCGGAGATCTTGTAGCGGCAATTAATGAAGCAGGATATTTTGTAGAAGAAGCAGATGGAAAAACCAATCAGATTACTCTGGAGATCGAGGAGGGCTCTGTACTTCCCGAAGAGAATTTCCTCAACATGATCGTGGCGGAAATTCAGAAATATACAAGCGCGGAAAAGATCAGTACTCCGGTTGCAGTTGACGGAGAGAGAGCTTATGGCTGGAGCAGTTACGGAGATACAGATTACGGCCCGGATAATGATGGAATAACAGATTACGGCGATACAGATTACGGAATAACAGGTGACGGCGCAACAGATTATGATGATCAGAAAACGACGAAGTCATCCGGCAGTACAAACAAAAATACAAACAAAACGAATAATAAAAATAACAGCGGAAGCGCAAATACAGATTATGGAAACACAGATTACGGGAATACGGATTATGGTTCGGGGAACGACGGCGTAACGGATTATGATGATGACGGAGATTCCGGTTATACCGGAGGACAGACCACAACGACAAAACCGTCGGCATCCAGGCCGGCTGCGCCTGAGCCATCTCCGGCGCCATCCAGACCGGCTCAGTCAGGGAATACGGATTATGATGACGGAAATACGGATTATGACGACGATGATGACGGGGATACCGATTATGATGATGACGATGACGACGACGACGATGATGACGACGGGGACACCGATTATGATGATTGAGAAAAATGCCGCTTTGTTCCGGCATGAACTGAAACATCAGATTACTTCCGCGGAGGACCGTATTGTATCAGAAAGACTTGGCAGGCTGTTCCCGAGGGACAGCCATGCCGGGCCGGATGGTGTATATCGGGTGAACAGTCTTTATTTTGATACTCCGGAAGACAAGGCGCTTTTACAGAAAATCGCCGGCACAGACAGAAGAGAAAAGTTCCGGCTCCGGTATTATGGGGAGTCTCCGGGATTTATCAGACTGGAAAAGAAAATAAAAAAAGGCGGGCTTTGCTCCAAACGCAGTGCCCGCCTTACGTATAAGCAGGCAGAAAAAATTTTAACAGGCAATGTTGACTTCCTGCTGGAAAGCAAAGACGCACTTCTGATTGAACTGTACAGCAAAATACGGGGAGAAATGCTGCGGCCAAGAACCATAGTGAGTTATGACAGAGAGGCATATATATTCGGCCCGGGCAATGTGCGTGTTACTCTGGACAGAAATCTGTGTACATATACTTCCTGCAAAGGTTTCCTCTGCCTCCCGGCCGGTCATCTGGAAACAGGAGAGGGAACTACGATCCTTGAAGTTAAATATGACGCTTTTCTTCCGGATATTGTGAGAATGGCAGTGCAGGTGCCGGACAGAAAAACGGGCGCGTTTTCAAAGTATGCCGCCTGCAGGCGGTATGACTGATAACAGGAAGCATAACGCAGGGCCGGGACATTATATGGGGATCTGCAGAACTACAAAAAGAAAAAGGGGGATACTATGACATTTCAGGATATTTTTAAATCGGGATTTTTGGAGAATGTAAATGCGATCTCTGTTCTGGATATGGCGGCAGCGCTTATTCTGTCCTTTGTAATGGGACTGTTCATTTTCTATATCTATAAAAAAAGTTACTGCGGGCTGATGTACTCTGCAGCTTTTGGGGGCACACTTGTGGCGTTAACCCTGATAACAACACTGCTTATTCTGGCGGTGACGAGTAATGTAGTGCTTTCGCTGGGCATGGTCGGCGCGCTTTCGATTGTGCGTTTCAGAACAGCGATCAAAGAACCTATGGATATCGCATTTCTGTTCTGGAGTATTGCGGCAGGAATAGTTCTGGCAGCAGGCTTTATACCACTGGCGGTTTTTGGAAGCATATTTATCGGACTCGTTCTGCTGATCTTTTCGGGAAGAAAAAATATAGAACGGCCGTATATTCTGGTAGTACATTGTGAGACAGAAGAAAAAGAAAAAGAAGCGGAAGCCTACATAAAAGAGCAGGTAAAAGCGCTGTCCCTGAAAAGCAAGGCTGTTTCGCCGGGCTGTATCGAACTGAATTATGAAGTGCGTTTTAAAGAGGGAGAATCTTCCTTTGTCAATGCACTGTCCCGGATTGAAGGAGTCAGCAATGTGGTTCTTGTCTCATATAATGGAGACTATATGGGGTAACAGGTATGCTGAAACACAGATACATTGACGGGATATGCATTATTCTTGCGGCTGCGGCATGCGTTATGGCAGCAGTATTTCTGATGGGAGAAAAACTGGGCATCGAGTCTCTTTCGTCTGCCCCGGAATATTCGGCGAGGCTGTTTGATGACAGTTATGTGCATCATATCGACCTGAGGGTGAAACACTGGGATATCTTTCTTGAAGAAGCGCCGGAAGAGGAGTACATCGAATGTGACGCAGAGATTGACGGGGAACTTTTTGCTTCCGTCGGCCTGCGCGCGAAGGGAAACAACTCACGCACGCTGGTTGAAAAATACGGGCTTGACCGGTACAGTCTGAAAATAGAATTTGATCATTTTCAGGAGGGAAATACCTATTACGGACTGGATAAGATGTCGCTTGACTCCTCTTTTCAGGATAATTCATACCTTAAAAACTATATCGCATACGACATGATGGATTTTATGGGAGTTCCTTCGCCCCTGCGCAGTTATGTATGGGTGACAGTAAATGGTGAGGACTGGGGGCTTTTCCTGGCAGTGGAAGAACCGGAAGATGCGTTTGCCCGCCGGAATTTCGGAGCGGATTACGGTATGCTGTACAAACCGGATTACCGTTCCCTGGAAGAAGAGAACAATGATATTGCCCTGAAATATACAACGGATAATCCCGAAGACTACGACAATATTTTCCGGCATGCAAAGTTTGATATGAACGGGAATGATCAGAAGAGACTGATACAGTCGCTGAAAGTTCTCTCGGAAGCAGAGGGCGGGGAACTGGAAACTGCCGTTAATGTAGACGAGGTCCTCAGGTATTTTACGGTACAGGTATTTGTAGTTAATCTGGACAGCTATCTCGGCCATACGGGACATAATTATTTCTTGTATGAAGAGGATGGGGTTATCAGTATTCTGCCCTGGGATTATAACCTGGCATTCGCGACCTATTCGCTCGGAATGCCTGATCCCATCAATGACGCAGAACTTTATGTGAATTATCCCATAGATACGCCTGCTTCCGGTGAAGTTATGCTGAATCGGCCTCTTTATCATAATCTGATGCAGACAGAAGAGTATTTTGCCCGGTATCATGAATATTTTGATTATCTGATCAGCGAATATTTTGAGACAGGTTATTTTGAAAAAACGGCAGCAGAAACACTGGGAATGATCGGACCTTATATAAAAAAAGACCCGACAGCGTTCTGCTCTTATGAGGATCATCTGACAGGCGCGGAAACCTTTGTGTCATTCTGCCTGCTGAGAGCAGAAAGCGTAAGAGGACAGCTGGAAGGAGAGATCCCCTCAACAATAGCGGGACAGCAGGAAGATTCACAGAACCGGGTGGATGCTTCGGAAATATGGCTGCCCGACATGGGAGAAATCGCTGATTTAAAGGTGTGAGCCGCAGATATTTTTAATGATGTTACAGTTATACAGGAGATTGTTATACCGCAGAATGCCATAACAGCTTTGACAGGTAAAAATAATTCGCACTAAATCTATTGAAAATACACAGCTTCACTGCGAAAATAGAATTATCACAAAAAATTTTTTCGCGGTGAGGCTGAAATGGGAAGAAAAGAACAGAGAATAC
>DXIU01000098.1 GCA_019112765.1 Candidatus Mediterraneibacter norwichensis
TTAGGGTACGGAATCGAATCTGGGCAGCAATACTGGCAGCGGCCCTGATGACCGGCCAGGGGGTGATTTCTGGAGACAGCTATGCGTCTGTTGCGCGGGCGGAAGAGCAGGTGTATTCCTCGGCAGTGGAAGGGGACGGCAGTCCGGAAAATCCGTATCTGCTGGATTCTGACGCGGATCTCAGGGAAATGGCGGCGAAGCTGAATGCCAAAGATCCGGCGTGGATCGGGAAAAGTTATGTGCTGGAAGCGGATATTCAGATGAAGAAAGACAGCTTTCCGATGATCGATAATTTTACAGGAATGCTGGATGGACAGGGATATACGATCAGCGGTCTTACACTTTGCGATGAGCCGCAGACCGTCAGCGGAGAGTATCGTATGGCATTTATCCGTACCAATACCGGTACAGTACAGAACCTGAATTTTGAAGACGCATCTGTGGAGTCGCAGGTAAATTCCGGATCAAACAGCTATTCCGGAGCCGCGGTTGTAGCGGGGGAAAATGCCACGGGCGGCATCATTTCCCGCGTTCAGGTGACAAACAGTACCGTGGCGGCTCCGGGTTTGGGAAAAGCGGCGGGCATTGCAGCGCTGAATGGCAGAAATAATCAGGCTGCGGCAGCGATCCGGGACTGCCGGTTTGACGGAAGTGTGTCCTGCGGCGGGAACACGGGATATGGCGCCATGCTGGGAGGCATTACTGCCTATACGGCCGGCTCCGGGACACTTGTGGAAAACTGCTATGCCAACGCGGATATCACCTATACCGGCACAAGTGCGAAAACCACCGTATCAGCAGCGCTGATCGGAGGCTATCCCAATGCGCTGACTTTCCGTTCATGCGTGTCGGGAGGCGGCAGCATTACCCTTCCGGACAATGTGACGACTGCCAATGTGGGACGGATCTACGGTTTATACAATGCCGCTTATAACGTAAAAGTGGAACACAATCTGGCCTGTGATTCGATCACACTGAATGGCACAGCGATCGTGCCGGCAGATACCGCGAAAGATACAGCAGTTCACGGAATAAGCAAAACCGCGGATGAACTGTCAGAGAAGGAAACATACACGGCGGTCGGCTGGGATTTCATAGACTGCTGGACTATGGGAGAGGATGGCCGTCCGGAACTGAAAGAGCCGGGAGCCCTGTCACTGGAGGGAACCGGAACGGAGGAGGATCCGTTCCGGATCGGCAGTGAAGAAGACCTGCTCTATGCGGCCGGGCTGCTGAATAAAAACGATGGCCGCGTGACAGGCAGATACTTTGTGCTGACGGAGGACATTGCGCTGACGGAGAACTTCCCGATGATCAACAACTTCTCCGGCGTTCTGGACGGAGCTGGACACAGTATTTCCGGACTGAAGATCATTGATACGGATAACAGTACAAAGAAAGACTACCTGATCGGATTTATACGGATCAACAGGGGAACCGTCAAAGACCTGGCTTTTGAAAGTCCGGTTGTGGAAACCAGTGTGGTGTGCAATACGGACAGCTTTTCCGGAGCCGCGGTCATTGCCGGTGAAAATGCCAATGGCGCTTTGATCCACGGATGCCGCGTGTCCAATGCGTCCGTAAAGGCGCCGAACGCGGCTAAAGCGGCAGGTATCACTGCTTTGAACGGCAGAAATAATCAGAATTCCGCGACGGTTTCCAACTGCTATGTGAGCGGTGATTTCAGCTGCGGCGGAACGGCCGTTTCCTTCGGAAGCATGATGGGAGGTATCGCCTCTTACAGCTCCGCCAGTACGATCCGGAACTGTATTGCGGATGTAAATCTCCACTGTGATACTTCCGGAATCTCTACGGCAATCGTGAGCCAGTCATCCATCGTCGGTTATATTAACGCGGTTACGCTGAAAGGCAACGTGGCCTATGGCGGCTGCATCACGGAGGAAGGGCAGGTTGGAACACACGGCGCGGGAGGAATCTACGGAACCATAGCGGCAACCAGCGGAAAAAATACGATTTCAGATAATCTTACCTGTGAAGAGATCACGGTCAACGGCACCGCCGCTGCAGCGTCTGCGAAAAACGGGACGCTGACGGACAGAGCATCTCTTCAGGAGAAGCAGACCTATATGGAGCTGGGCTGGCTGTTTGATCTGGAATGGGAAATGACGGAAGAAAACTATCCGATCCCGAAGGTGTTCTCCTATCCGGACGAAGCGGTCGCCAGAGTGACAGCTACTCTGAAGGACGGCGGGGCAGGTTTCAGCTGGTATGGGAAAGCGCAGGAAGCTGCCGGGGTAAAGATTTCTGAACATGCCGATATGAGCGATCCTCAGAAGACGGAAGCCTCGGCCGAAGAGACGGACGGCGGATTCCGGTATACGGCGGATGTCAGCGGTCTGAAGGCAGATACACGGTATTATTATCAGGTATATACCGGCGGGGACACTTCGGAGACCGGTACATTCCGTACCGCAAAGGATAGCGGCGCGTTTACCTTTGTGAATCTGGCGGGAACGGACAGCGGAAGTCTGAATGAAACTGCTGTGGCAGCGGATACCATGAGGGTCGCGCTGGATACCTGCGATGAGGCGGCGTTCCTTCTGCACAGTGGAAGCATGGTAGATGCTTCCCGGGGTCAGGAAGCGTGGAAGGAACTCTTTTTCCAGGCTAAGGAGACCTTCCTGAAGGTGCCGGTTGCTCCGACTGTGGGGCTGGAAGGAGCAGAGGTCATGTTGGATCAGTTCAACATCGGGGACAGCGGTTACTACAGCTTCGATTATTCCAACGCGCATATTGTGGTACTGAATACAAGCGAAGATGCGGAGCAGTGTGTTTCCGGGGAGCAGATCGAATGGCTGAAAGCCGATGTGGAGGAAGCCCGTGCGGACGGCGCAGAATGGATAATCTTAAGTGTTAATAAAGGACCTTATACCACAGGTCCCAGTGCTGACAGCCCGGAAGTGGCAGGCCTCAGAACGGTACTGCTTCCGGTTATTGATGAACTGGAAATTGATCTGGTGCTTCAGGGCCAGGACCATATCCTGGGACGGACCTGTTCGGTGAAAGACGGGAAAGCGGATACCTCCGAATACATGGAAATGGTAAACGGAAAACGCTTCTACTACAGCATCAGCGATGAGGGAACAGTCTACTTCATGCCGGGCCAGGCGGGCGTGAACATGGATACACAGCTTTCTGCCATGACAACGGAAGAGCTTGACGAATATCTGGCCCTGTTTTCACGGAGTGAACAGCGGGGCAGCGCGTCCAACCCGACGCAGACTTTCGCTTCTGTCACGGTGGACGGCGCCAAGCTGACAGTTTGCACCTATGAAAGAAAAAATACGGACACCGCGACAATGATTGAAGCCTTTGGCATTGACCATGCAGTGAACAGGGCGGAACAGCTGATCGCAGAGAGCAAATGGGAAGAAGCGAGGGAAGCGTATGACCTTCTGAACGATGCGCAGAAGGATGCTGTGGGGAATTATTATCTGCTCCTGGAGGCGGAAAATGAGGAAATTCAGGAGAATAAAGGCGCATGGCTGGATAAGGAAGCCGCGGAACGGCGCAGTATTCTTCTCAGAAACGATACATTTTCCGCGTTTAAGGATGCGCCGGTAAGGCTGGAAATTGAAAATGCGCCCAGTAAAGTTATGAAATTCTATACCACAAGAGGAGAAGAACTGCCTGCTGATATAGAGAGCTATGAAAAAGACGGGACATCCATTGTCTGGGTAAAGGTTCCGGATATTGAGTCGAATGCAGTAACGGGTCTTTGGGTGTACTTCGGCGGAACGGCTTCCGAACTGAAACCGGAAGAAGTGTGGACTAATAATTATGCGCTTGTAGAACACTTTGCCGATATCGGCGGCGAGACGATCACAGACTCTACCGGAAAAGCTGCCGGAAAAGTGGAAGGCGTCCTGAAAGCCAATAACAGAGGCGCAGATAAGGGTGCGCATTTTTCGGACAGCAAAATTACATATGACAGCATCGGAGATGATTTTGACGCATTTACCGTCAGTGCAGTTATTTCCATGACAGAAGAAGATATGGCGGCGCTGAATGGAGGAAAGGGTGTTATCGCAGCCCGGTTCCTGAGTACGGAAAATGATACGAATTCGTATCAGATGTCCATCGACTCGTCCACAGAAGAACTAAGCACATCCTATTATGCGAAGTGGTGGAGAGAGCATAATTATAATACTTCCTCATGGCCAACAGACCAGAAAACCGATTATGCGTATGACATCCCTGTGACGGATGGCAGTCAGCATCTTGTTACGCTGATGTATGACGGCCTGACGGTTTCCATGTACATAGACGGGGAAGCTGTACGGAAAGGCCGGGTGTTCCTTGAAAATTCGATTTATACTGATAAGACACTTCAAACTGTTATAGGAGCCTATTCCGATGAGAAACTGGCCGGCGCGTTCTCCGGAACGATTTACGATGTGCAGATCAGCGGCGCGGGGACCTCGGAACAGTGGGAAGCGTTCCGGTATGATACATATTTTGGAGACGCAGTAGCATATGGAAAACCTGAGAAGAACGGTGATCTGGCCGTGAATGCCGATGTGGTCGGGAGATCGGAGACTCTGGAGGCAGGTAATCATCTGGTACAAGGCGTGCTCAGCCGGGACGCGGCTGTCACAATTCAGGCAGGCGGAAAGACGTATGACCTGGGAAGCCTGAAAGCGGGCATGTTTACAGAGACGGCTGCTCTGCTGGGATCCGGAGAACAGAAGGTCACGGTAACGGCTGTGGCCGACGGACAGAAAGAAAGCTGTGAGATCACGGTAATGCTGGAAGATACGGAGGCGCCGGAGGTTGGCGGAACTGATACTGTGTCAGAGGACGGCGGGCAGACGCTTGTGGCAGAACCGGATGAAAGCGCGGACGAGACGCTGACAACTGATTTCTATCTCAGTGAAGGAATCGATCTGTCGGAAGCCAATATGGAAGTGGCATCCGGCAGCGTCACCGGAAATACCCCGGAAGCAATCAATCCCATGGAATGCGAATATACTGCGCAGAAGCTGGCAAATACTACAACGACAACGGAAGACGGATCCAAACCTTACCAGATTTACCGGATCAGCCTGACAGAGGAGCAGGCGGCAGCCGGAGCTTACCATATCGGATGGTATGGAACATCCGGCCGTCAGATTCATGCCTATGCCTATGATCAGGATGCGTCGGCTTGGATAAAGGAAGCTTCTTCAGCCGGATCGGGAGAACTCTCCATGGATATCAATGTGGAGGGAAGCCAGTATACAAAGGACGGGCACCTGTACCTGCTGTTCTTTTGCGGCCTGGGAACAGAGCCGGAAAACATGGACAGCTACACGCCGCAGGACGGACAGTATGATTTTTCCATGTCCTGGACTTCGGACGTGCAGTACACCTCTGAGTTCTATGAGGATATCCTGCTTCAGCAGAAAGAATGGATCGCGGAAACACAGGATGAATATAAGAGCGTTATGAACATCGATACGGGTGACGTGGCGAACGCGGCATACCTGTCCTGGGAATACAACTGGAAGACGGTTGACAGGGCCTACCAGGTTCTGGAAGAGGCAAAGGTTCCGTATACAATCGCCTGGGGAAATCATGACTACAAATACGTGGACAAGTACAACCTGATCCCCAACAGCGACAGGCTGTACCGTCAGTATTTTCCGCTCAGCCGGTTTGAAGAAAACCTGGGAGGCTGGGAGCTGGTGGATCACTATAAGGAAACGGACGACATGTGTCTGACCCAGACGGTTCACGGCAGCAAGATCATGCTGCTGACCCTCAGCTTCTGGATGGATGACAGCGACATTACGTGGGCGAAAAATATCGTCACGGATCCGCAGTACGAAGATTACAATATTATTATACTGACCCATCACTTCAACAGCGGAGGAAGGATTACCAGTACGCTGGGACAGAAGCTCTTAAGCGAGGTGATCCAGGGGAACGCCAATGTAAAACTGCTTCTCTGCGGCCATGTTGACGGCGTGGATGTCATCGATCCGACTACAGGCGATCAGCAGTTCTACAGCATCCTGCAGGATTATCAGGATGAAAACGGAACCATGATCTACGGAGGAAACGGCTTCCTGCGGATGATCAACTTTGATGTGGAGAACAACCTGGTTTACTTCAATACTTACAGCCCTCTTACAGGCGAGACCGAAACGCCCTGGGCGGCCGGAACCTATTCTCAGATTGACGGGCTCTATCAGAAAAACAGAGATGAATTTGCGGTGGAAGTGGATCTGGGCGGAAATCAGGAGAGGACATTCACTACATCAGCACTCAGCATTTCTACAGACACCGCGGAAAAGATCGGAACGGTTACGACCGCCGGAAATGAAACGGTAAAATATCATGTGAGCGGGCTGAAACCGGGACAGGGTTATACCTGGTACGCGGAGACGACGGACAGCGCAGGCAATGTAACTGTAACGGCTCAACGCGGCTTCCGGACGCCGGATCAGGTGGAAGAGCCGGAGGTTACGGGACTGGAAATCGCGCATGCCCCCAACCTTACGGACTATGTGGAGGGCGAATCCTTCAATCCGGAGGGGATGGTAGTCAATGCAGTGTATTCTGACGGAAGCCGGAAAGAAGTGACAGATTATACAGTGGAGCCGGACGGCCCTCTTACAGTGGAAGATACGGCGGTCATCATCAAATGGAATGGCATGACGGCGCAGGTTGTTATTTCTGTCAGAAGCGGCAGCAGCGAAACGCCGGTGATTACGGGTATCGAGATCACCACAGCGCCGGAGCGTACCGAATATAAAGAGGGAGAAATATTTAACCCGAAGGGAATGGTGGTAAGCGCAGTGTATTCTGACGGAAGACGCCAGACGGTTACAGATTACACATATGAGCCGTCCGGAGCGCTTACCGCGGAGCATACGGAAATCACAGTTTCCTGGGAAGGCATGACGGCGCAGCTGCCGATTTCTGTAAGTGATGCTTCCGGAGATAATCAGCCCGGTGGTGTTGAGAATGAGCCGGATCAGCCATCAGGCGGAAATGATCAAACAGCTGCCCCGGAAAGTTCGGTAGCTACCGGCGATGAGACGCAGCTGGCAGGCAGGCTTTCTGCACTCTGTATTTCAGCGATTATAGCAACGCTGCTGATCCGCAGACGAAGAACCAGATAGGATATGGAATCAGTAAAAAGAGTACGTGATACGCTCCGTACTCTTTTTATTATTACAGGCCGCGACTCTGTTGGGTGAAACGGTCATCGGTCTGAGTGGAAGCACGTGATGTCTCAAGCAGAACATGAAAAAACGTCCTATCTGAAGAGCTGCCTGGTATAGTCATAAACGGCAGATCCTTTTACGATCATCCTCTGTTGTTATCAACTAGGGGGAAGATAGAAGTGTGAAAAAATATTTTTTTTTACGTTTTGCACACAAGCCAGCATTCGCTGGCGGACGTGTGAACTGTAACCGCATCATATATGTCTGGATACCGGTGTGGAAACTTTTGTACAGCCAATCCGTTAAACTGAAGAAAACTAAGAAAGAGACAGGAGGGTCTGGCTGTGAAAGGATATTTTGTAGGTGAAGGATATATGGGCTATGTAGACGGAGAGTATCTTCTGTTTGCGGACGAATCAGATTACAGAGACTATATGGAAGAAGAGTAACAGCATGAAGCGGCAGAAGATACGGTAAAGCTTTTTTATACGAATCAGCCGGAATATGCTATAATCACCACAGATAAGTAAAAAAATCATTCAGAAACAGAATTGATCGGACAGGCGGTGATTGGAAAAATGGCAGTTTCAGCTGTGAAATTAAGACTTCTCTATATTCTGAAAATTCTTATGGAAAAGACGGATGAGGCACATACGCTCTCGGCGGCGGATCTTGACAGGCTGCTTCATGGCTATGGAATGTCCGCGGACCGGAAGACGGTTTACAGCGATATTGATACGCTGCGGGAGGCCGGGATCGACATTCTGCAGTCAAAGGGAACCAACGGGGGCTATTATATCGGAAGCAGGGAATTTGAGTTGCCTGAACTGAAGCTTCTTGTGGACGCTGTGCAGGCGTCAAAATTTATCAGCAGGAAGAAATCACAGGAGCTGATCGGCAAGCTGGAGAGTCTGTGCAGTGAGAATGAGGCAAAGCAGCTGCAGAGAAATGTATTTATCTATAACCGCGCAAAGACAGGAAATGAGACTGTATATTACAATGTAGACCAGATACATACGGCGATTCTGAACGACAGACAGATTGCGTTTCATTATGGAGAGTGGACGGTTCAGAAGGTTCTGAAGTTAAAGAAGAATGGAGAATTATATAAAGTAAGTCCCTGGGCGCTGACATGGGATAATCAGAATTATTATCTGATCGGCTATGATGAGTCAGCGGATCTTATCAAACATTACAGAGTTGATAAAATGAAGGATATGAAGGTCCTGGAGGAGAAAAGGCAGGGTGGACAGAGCTTTCAGAATTTTGATCTGGCCGCGTTCGCGAAAAAGACATTTTCCATGTTCGGGGGAAAAGAAGAAAATGTAACTCTCATCTGCGGTAATGATATGGCCGGAGTTATTATAGACCGGTTCGGCAGCGATATCATGCTGATTCCTGCTGACAGCGGGCATTTTAAGGTGAATGTGCCGGTGGCGGTGAGCCCTCAGTTTTTCGGCTGGGCGGCCGGTCTTGGAAAGAAAGTCCGGATCGCCGCTCCGGAGGCTGTGAAAAAGCAGTATATCAGATATCTGAAAGAACTGCTGGAATCTTATCCGGAAGAAAATATTCAGAATCAGAATAAAAAAGCGCAATAAAAATCCACTGTTCTGTTTCTCCTGCGAACAGTGGATTTTCAGCTCATTACATCCATTGGCCTTACCTCCTTATTTAATTTTCTTATCTATCTGAAACTATTTATAAAAAATAGTGTTTTCTGATGTGATTCATTTACCTTCCCATTGGACTGTACCTCTTTTCTTTTGATGTAATTATAATAACTCACAAAATGAAAAATGTCAACAGGAAATCTGATAAAAATATAAAAAGATTTTAAAATACAGAATATTCTGAAAACAGAATATTTGTTCCAGAGTTATATGAGAAGCCGGTATATGTTATGGAGAGATCCTGTTTATCGTGGAGAAGCGGCAGGTAAGACGCATCTGCAGGGCAGCAGAGATATTGCAGGGGTAAATTATAAAAAATTATTTCAGGGCCTTTTGATAAACTATAATACAACTGCTAAAATGGATCCGGAACATCAGAAGGGGAAAACAGGGAATTCAGCGTGAAAACAAGGGGAGCAGGTGAACATATGAGAAAAATAAAAAAGGCCTTATTCCAGGAGAATGCCGCCAGTGTGTTTCTGTTCGAAACAGGGATTATCATTATTACAGTGGCAGTACTGCTTATCTGGCGCAGTGATCTTTTCGGATATTTTTTCTGGCAGGATAAGATCCGCAGCGGCCATCCTGCTTCTTCTTGTATCAGCATACTGCATGATTATTTTTTTCCAGGCGCTCTGGGGTGCGTTGAAAAAGAAAAAAGCAAAATATTTCAGTCTGGGTATTAACCATATCTCATGTGCTCTTTCCGCCGCCGCGCTGCTGGGTACAGCCGGCTACTGTCTGACCGGTATGGACACCGTTGACGCGGGCATCGCCGGAAAGGTTGTTACCGCGGAAGACGGACGTGCCTGGGACGAGAACCGGGAGATGCTGAGACAGTGGAAGGAGGATGTTTATGAAGAACTTCCGGACCGGGACAGGCAGGAGCTGTTTCAGGCTCTGATCAATCTGGAGTGCGGGTACTGGGGGATAGACCCGATCCCGCTGGAGATAGAAACCTATGAATCAGATACGCTTATGGGATATTATGTTGATGAATATTATGTTATCAGTATCCGGAAAGAGATGTTCGATATGCCGCGGGAAGAGGTGATGGACACTCTTCTCCATGAAGTGCATCATGCCTACGTCCACAAGGCCGTGGAAAGTGTGGACTGGGACAGTGAGAAGATAAAGGAGAATGCAGGGCTCAGGATTTATGCGGATCTGAAGTCCTATAAAGAAGGCATTGAAAATTACGTGCAGGCCAGGGAGGATTATGACAGTTATTATCAGAATCCTATAGAAGTGGCTGCGCGTGAGTACGCGGAGGAATGGACATACCGCTACCTGGAATACATAGACAATATATGAGAAAAGCAGACAGTGGTTAAAAGACAGTGACTGAAAATCTGCCGTACAAGGAGCTTCCTGTATAATTCAAATATAGGGAATCCCATGAAAGGTGGTTGAGAAAAAAGGATACCTCAGAGTAAAATAAGATTTGCTGACTTTGCGGGTTAGTAAAAATCTTATTAAACAGAGAGGTAT
>DXIU01000099.1 GCA_019112765.1 Candidatus Mediterraneibacter norwichensis
AGGCAGCTTCCATTTTATTGAGATGCTCATTGAGCAGTCTGGACATCTCCTCTTCGGAAATCTCCACCCCCAGCCGGTACAGTTTGTATGCCTGAAGGGAGCTGGCCGGAATCGCGTTCACCGAAAGTGTCAGAACCGACAGCCAGAATTCCATCAGTTCCTTCACATATCTGCTGTTCTCCGGATTTGTTATGCTGCTGCACAGGAAACGGCAGATCCCCGGATAATTATTTCTCCGGCAGAAGTCCGAGCTCTCCATCTCAATCGGAGATTTCCACGACGCATAGATATGATCCTCATCGTCCATATGTCTGCGGGTTCTGACAAGATAAACCTCCTGCGGCCGCACATCCTTGAATGAATATTTCTCCTCAAGCGCCTTCTGCGCTTCCTGGACTTCCGGCGGAACCTGCTCTTCCATATAGATACGCCGCAGACGGTCCTTATATTGAACCGACAGATTGTAAAACTCCTCCCGGGACAGCTCTGACGCACGGACTCTCTTCACTTTCCCGGTAATATCATCTGTATATTCATATCCGTCTTCAAAATTCTTTACCGGAGCTGACGGGTAACCGCAGAGCATATGGGTCAGTCTTATAATCGGAATACTGCTTGCCTGAGGAACTTCTGTATCTTTCATTTCTTCCGGATAATCAAAAGGATTTTTCTCATCAGGCACCGGACCGTTTTTGACACCGAAAGCTGGTTCCGTATCCACAATCACCGCCCGCCACCGCAGTTTTCCCCTGATCAGCTTATATAAGTCGGGAACAGATGCAGTAAGATCTGTCCCTGACTCATTCCAGTCACAGAAACTTATTGTTTCATTGTCGACAAAGGGCTTAAACAGAAACCGGTAATCCTTCAGCAGATTCGACGAGTGCTTACTCAGTATTATCACTGTGTGCATTACTTTCACCGCCTTTATACTTTAGAAATTACTCTCTGCGTTTTCTTGCCTTCTCCCGCATATCCTGCATCTTCTGGTGCAGCCCTTTTAATTTTTTGTTTTCAATATCATTTGCCGCGATCTGCAGAAGGTCATCCACATAGCCGCTGAAATTATCTTTCCAGTTGTCATAATACCAGTCAACATTTTTATCAAAAAGCATTGCCTGCTCATATACGAAATTGCCGTATACCCAGTCAAGATCATCTCCAAGCACAATTGTCTTCATGTAGTCATAAACAAACGCAAGAGCCTCTTTCATAATGTCCTTGCCTACTTTTTTATCAAATTCCGCTGCCGGTGATGATACTTTAAGGAGCATAGCCAGATCAAACAGCGACAGTCCGCTCTTTTTGAATTCCTCGCTTTCCAGCTTCTTCAGATATTCATAAAGCATACTTGTCTCAAATGTGATTTTTCCGCTGTCGTTACGCTCCGTTTCAAATTTGGCATTCATATACCGGATGATTGTTTTGACAACAACCGGATTAATTGTAAGCGCATCCAGTACCTCATAATAATTGTCGCAGGGTGTTCCGTTTGAAACAACAAACTCCTCTGTCTCAATTCCGTTCAGATCAAGCCGGTACAGATATTTCCCTTCAGAAATCTTTCTGTAGCTGATCAGATTGAACAGTAAGCCAAGCACAAACGCACGGTATATCTGTCTTTCCTGGCGTTCCTGATTTTCGTCGTCCAGATCCGGCAGACAGGAAATGATATGCCATCTCTTGTCAATATGCGGCGTAATTACCGGTGTTTTATCTGTTTTCGGCTTAATCTGCTCGATCAGTTCATAATATGCCTTGTAGTATTCGCCTTCTCCTCTTCCGTCCGCTTCATTTGCCGGCGCGAATTTGGACAGGCCGTTTGCTCTCAGGCCGTAGATTGCCTGATAGAACATAATCATATTCAGCGGGATATCCTCATCCGGATTTCCGCCGTAATTGCCCAGTTCTTTTGCGATAAGCGCCGATCTCGGAGAACCGTCCTTCGGATCCAGCTCCTTGCTGTATGTACATGCCGCGATGGGCTCTCTCTGCTCTCCCAGCGGACGCTCGATGAACGGATTTGACAGATTTCTTGTCTCTTCGATCACTTTGCGGACATACTGCTCAATTCTTCCGGTATCATACTCCTCTTTCTCGTATCTCGCCTCTCTCTCCAGAGCGGAAAGAACGTCCATATCCACTGTGCTTCCGTAAACCCTCATAAGCGAATTCTTGAAGTATCCGATAATTCCCTTATCAAATAATTCCTCAAAGTATCCGCTGTTCTGCGGTTTTTCTTTCATCATGGCGTAGCCGCGCACCTTCAGGTAAATATCTTCCGCCAGTTCTTTATCAATCGTAATCGTGCTGCCTGTATACGGCATTTCCTTGAGCAGATGATCCAGACACCTGGGAGAAGCACATACATATCTTGTCGTCTTTCCTGCCGTATTGTCATATTTCTTCCGCAGAGAGATCAGGCTGCGGTCAAGATCGCCCAGTCTGTCGTCGAAGGATTTGTAGAAAGTCTCAAACGCATCGCACAGTTCAGAGATATAATCAATCCCTTCTCTGTACACTTCTGCCAGGACACTGCTGGTACGATACTCGTTCACCTTGGCCATATAGGTTCTGTACTGGTCTTTCAGATCCTGCTGTTTCTTTTTGTCAAGCCTCATGTCGCCCAGATCAGCAGCTGTCTCCTTGCGGTCCTCTGTTTTTACGTCGTCAAAATTCATCAGGAATTCTTCTTCGAAATATTTTTCTTTTCTCTTATTTTCCTTATCGGTAAGGACTTTTTCCTGCTTCATAAGCTCCAGCGCCTGATAGAGGAAATATCTGACGGCATTCGGGTGAATAAATTCGCCCTGCTGGTTTCTCAGATGGGTTTCCATCTGATAAGGACGTTTATCCTTGGTTATGGAGTCATTTTTCGCGCGGAAAATCGTATAGGCAATGGTTCTTCCTGTGTCTTCGCTGCGTTTTACTACCATGTCTTTATATTTTTCCATAGCGGCAAACGCGTCCTGCAGTTCTTCTACAGTTTCTTTCTTTCCGATCTCAATATTATTGATCTGGTTCATGGCTTCTTCTTTCTGAGAATCCAGATCTGACTGGCCGGATGCTGTACTGTCCTTTACAAACTTTTTCAGACTTCCGATATAGTCTGTCCATTTATCTCCGATCTTTTTGAAGCCGTCCTCATCATAGTTTGTGCAGGCCTCTTCAATGGCCTTGGCAAAGGGATCTTTCTGCTTTGCCAGCTGATTGATCGACTCAATATAATCCATAGAAGCCTCTATGTCGCGGACATGGAAGCCCTGCGCGCGCATCTCTGAATTCGCGAGGCATTTCTCCTTGTACATATCGTCAAATACAAGCCACTGTTTGGACACACATTCTTTCGCCCAGTTCAGAGCGATATATTCTTTCACATCCTCATTGGGATAAATCAGCATAGCGGAACCTGCCCCCGCGTAGCGGTTGCGTCCCCTCTGAGCGCAGAGCTCACGGATCGTGTTATCCTCAGAAGAGTTGCTTCTCTTGTTCATGGGGCCGATGGACTGGGAATAGATACAGTTTGCCGCATGATCCAGATACTGATTAAAGCTGTTCAGCTTCTTTCCTTCTGTATTCTGCGCGTCAAAAAGGAAGCAGAAATCATAGGGCCGCACCTCATACTCTTCCATATCCATTGAGCCCACTCTGGGGAACTCGACCTTTACTGTCTTTTCATATTTGTCGGGAAGTGTCTTATCTCCCTTCATCAGAAATGCGTCCAGCTCTCTGAGGGCCGCGTATGCATTGCACCGGAGGTTATTTCTCTCCGTCTGTCCCCGGATTACTTCATAAAATACTTCCGGAAGGATGAAGAAACCTCTTATAATATTCGCGCTGGCCTGGAACTTTGTCATGAGATAATTTTTCAGATAAAGCGCTACCGGAAGAATCAGACCGGAGCCGGTTCCGCCCGCGAGAGAACTGACGATAACCACGCGCAGAGCCTGTTCTCCGGAATCCCCTTCCAGTTTATACAGATCTTCAATGGCATTATGCAGCGGTTCCATGTTGCCGGCGCGGATAGCTGTGTCAAGCGCGAGCCTTGATATAGCTCTTACCTGTCCGGCGCCTTCTGTCAGAGCCTTGCTGTTGAGGATACCATTCACCGGGAACCATGTATCCCTCGCGTGGGTATCAATGTTCAGATACTCTCCGACAGTCAGCTTCGTGGAAGTCTGGATCGTCCGGATAAACGGATTCGCCTCCTGGATTTCCCGCAGTTCGTTGATATCCGTATCAAATACGGCAAATCCGATATGTCTGCGCTGTTCTTCTGTCACCATTTTGGACACGCGGCATACGATCTTCGAACCTGTTCCTCCAAGACCTACTAATAATGTTGGTGCAATCATTTTTTCTTCCTCCTCATTAAGTATTTTATCTTTTTTCTTTGCTCTTTTTTACTTTTTATTTGGTATACAGCTGTATGTGTAATCCGGCGTGGAAACCGCTATATATGTACTGGGCGAAATTCTGTAATGCCCTTTATAATTTTCAGGAATTGACATTCCGTTAAACGTAATATCTTCTTTTCCCCGGAAACTCTCTGTATTTGTAATCCACATGCTCCCGCCGCCGGCAGCTTTCAGTACCGCCGTCTTTTTTACAGGCGAAGGAGAAAATGTCAGCCTTCCCGTCTCCGCCTTATAGGGAAGGAAAATTGACAGTCTGTTCTTTTCAAACTTTCCTTTCGCCGTAGAATCCCGGAGTCCTACTTTTTCCGCGGTGCATTCGATCAGCGGACGCCGCTGCATTTTTCTTGAAAATCTTTTCTTAAACGGCGGCACATAGCCAAGAATAAGAATCAGTATAAGGAGACACACCGTAATCTCTTTCCAGTATCTTGCCAGATAATCCAGAGGATTCCTGTCGTCCGTGATATTCATTGACACATTTTCCGACCTGCCGTACTGGTCTCCGTCAATCTCGGCAGATATGCTGACCGTAATATCGGCTGTGCCGGTTCCTGTAGAAAACATATCGCCGTCCTTGTACTGAGGCGTGATCACCCATGTGGATACTTCACTGCCCTGCTGAACATCCCACTCCAGCGGGAACTCTTCTCCTTCTTCGTCTTTTGCCGCGATCTCAACAGACGCGCTGTTCCACTGTTCTTCTGTCAGCGGCTCCCCGTTTCTTGTGGCTGTTACGGTCATGCTTCCGGAACCGTCGGCAATCTCTTTCAGCGGAACAGACGACTGCGCGTCCACAGTCATTTCCAGTGTGCAGACCTTGAAGGAAAGATCTACATGATCTGTGTAATTATTCAGATAAGTCACGTCTGCCGACAGCTCCAACACCTCGCCGTCAGCCTGAACTTCAACAGACTGGTAGGCGCCTGAGCTGCCTCCAAGACCATATTCTTCTCCGTTGACTGTCAGCTTGTACTCCGGCTCCCCGAGCAGGGATGTGTTCTCAATAAACTCCCCTGTGAGCTGATTCACAAAGCCGACTCTCACATCATAGGTGCCTCCCTCAATCGTCTCCGCGTCAACCTGTTCATCTCCCCGGTAAAGTCCGACGCCGAACTTTACATCCGGCTCATAATAGACCTGTATAGAATCAGCGCCTGACACATCCAGCGTATAGGTTCCTTCTGTAATCGCAGAAGCATCCGCAAATACAGCGACCTGCCCTTTCAGGCTGGTATCCTTAACCGGCGGCTCCGTCACGAAATCCGTAAGACCGCTTCCGTCTGTACTGCTGCAGGATACTTCATAGTTGCTTTCCATATTAATCTCGCCGCCCTCTGCGTTCTTCAGGCTGTTAATACTCACATCGCTGCCCTGAGCAAATACAATCAGTCTGCTGAGAGGAATGTCAAAGGAAAGGGTTCCGTCATCTTTTAATCCGGGGTATTCATTTCTTTCAAAAATGCGGTTGCTGATAACCGCCAGTTCATTTGTAACCTGGGAACTGTCCGCCGCCTGCTGTCCATAAAGACCGATGGATTCATCGTTAGCCGGAATGGTGTCTTTTTCTATATTCGATCCCATGGCAAGATACTGAACGTACATATTCTCTCTTGACCCGGCTTTGTTCTGCAGATCTTTTTCCATCCCGTCCTTTGGAATATCTCCGTCAAAAATTCCATCGGTAAGTATCACGAGCCAGCCTTCATCCGCGCCGCCTTTATCAAGCAGCTCTCCCAGTTCATTCGCCGCGTTATTTACCTGTGTATATGGTGTCCCCAGAGGATTCGGTGTATACATATTATGAATCTGGGCAATATCAGAAATCGACTTGACTGTAATAGAAGATGTTGTCTTCGATGTCTCGCTTCCATCTGTTGTCACATCATGCATCGGAAATATCTTCATCTGATCGCCGCTGTCAAAATTCATCATAGCCGCGAACACTTCCATTGCATAGATTGCCTGCGACCAGGCTTTATTGCCGGGCCCGTACATACTTCCGGAATTATCGAACACAACATAGATGGCCCTTGTTGTCCCGGCTTTTACTTCCGCCGCCTGTGTACCCGCTCCGGAAGCAAATACTGAGCAGACAAGCATGGACACAAGTAAAAGTTTAGATATTATTTTTTTCATATTCCGCCCCTGCCTTCAGATAAACTATAATAGTGTCTTATTGCAAAATCACTGATATTTCGACAAAACACAGGTTCATTATAGAATATTTTGCATAAAATAACAACAAAAGATATGATAAATCTGTTTTTATTGTGTAAAATATCTTCGATTTACAGAAAGAATATAACATCACGGCGGGAAAATTTTTTTCATATATGAATTCGGATTTGTCGAAGGGAATCTCCGGACAGCAAATAGAAAATCAGAAGACAAGAAAGTGTTTGAAGGACGTATTCAGAAGAGGGGGACAGGGAATTCTGATTCCGTTCCATGAGTTAAGATAAATCA
>DXIU01000100.1 GCA_019112765.1 Candidatus Mediterraneibacter norwichensis
TCCGAATTCTTCTGACTCAGGTAATTATCCTGGATCGTTACGTTTGTATGCGGTTTCCAGTTGTCACATTCGTAGGAAGGAGCTCCCGAACTCTTTCCGGCATCCCGGGAAGCCCAAAGCTCATTGGTCCCAGTCTTATCTCCATTCCACTGTTTGACAACGATCCCACCGAATGAGTTGTTTAAGATCACATTATTTTCAATTGTAATGTCATTAAATGTAGTGGGCTCGTCTGTATCCGGCTGGCATATCTCAAAAACAATGCCTCCTGTCCGTTTTGATTTATCCCATCCGTTTCCTTTCTGGATCCCGGGCCCCACTTCACCGCTGCCGCTGATCCAGAGATCTTCGCCAGTCACATCATGAACATACAGATCATGGATGTCATAACCGTCTAGCTGGCCTGCGTCTTTTCCAGCAATACGCAGTCCTCTGTAATCTCCGAGCAGATTTCCATTCTCATCTGTCATATCGATAAAATCCAGGCTTTCTAATCCTTCTACCGTATTGCTGATATCAAGGTTGGAGATGTCCCAGTATTCCTGGTTCATGAGAAGTACCGCATCCCCTACTTTCCCGTTTCCGGAAATTTTCGGCATACTGCCTTCCCCGTAACTTCCGATAATGATCGGATTGTCCTTCTCCCCTGACCCTTTCGGGGACAAGGTCACATTTTCCCATTCACACCCTGCTTTAAAAAGGATACGGTCTCCCGGCTCAAATGTAATGGAATTCACTTTTTCAATGCTCTTCCATGCAGTTTCCTCTGTTGTCCCATTGCCGCTGTCCGATCCATTGTCCGCATCCACATAATATGTCTTACCTGTTCCTTCAGGGACTGTCTCACTGTCTGCCTGCGGCGCCGCCCCTTCCTCAATGGATTCTCCGAGTTCCTTCATCTCCGCATTGCCGACCATGCTGATGATCTGCTGTTTCGCCTGCTGTATGGCATCTTCCCCATCCGCGGCATATACTGCCGCCGGCAGACAGCCTGAGACCATCGCCGCAGTCAGCATTCCTGCTGCCGTTCTTTTCAGCACACACTGTAAGCTCTCTCTTTTCATGTCCTTCCTCCTCTTACAAAACATAATTGCAGCCACATATATGGCAGATCCATATGTAGGAGTGTAGTACATGTAAGAGCTTACGTAAAGATATAAAACCGATAACTGTGCTGTAAAAAATCGACAAAATAGGGTGCCAAACTCCATATATATTGGTCATTTCATATATAAAATCTGTATTCACAGGAATCATCCGGTATATAAACCGTCCGAAAATCTTTCAGCACAAGCGGATGGCTGAAGTGACTGCGGAAGGGCTTGCAAAAATTTCTTCGATACCTGCGCTTCACTGTTTCAGAACGTATAGCAAACGGAATGGCTCCCCAAACAAATACAGATTACACACATTTACTTTCCAGGATTTCTTCCAGTGCATTTTTACTGCTCGTGTGGCACCTTACCACATCTGCGTTGCATCTGACTGCTTCTTCCACCGCACAGCGGACCATTTTGTGTGATACAGTGTTCGTAAAAAGTACGATCAGATCCGGGCTTCCGATCTGTTTGCCCAGGCTTGCGGACATCTGGGTGAATACTTTTGCCTTACAGTTGAACCGTCTGCAGATCTGCTTATACTGACATACCATTCTGTCATGGCCGCCTATGATTACAACGCTCATATAGAACCTCCTGATGATAACAAATATAACTGTGCCTGATTTTTGACATATCCGGTTTGTTAGTCTTGTCTAACTCTTTAGATATCATACACTATACAGCGGAAAACAGCAAGCATATTTTGATATTTATTCTCAAAACATATCTGTATACCAAAGAGCGGAGCTCTTTAACCTGCAAGATCAGATCTTTTTTGTGCTTAACACTTTCACTTATTGAAATACGTGCTGTCATTCAGTAAAATAGAGACATATTGTGTGTACTGCATTTTCCGGGAATACACAGGATGCAGCACCGCAGCGCTCAGACAATAACAGTTACAGGAGATCTGACAATGGAAGAAAAAATAACAATAACGGCTGCCGGCGGAAGGCCGGTGCATTTTGAGGGGACGGAACATGCAGTCCCTCTTCTTATGGGAATGCTTGCGGAAATACCCGGGCAGGAGACTAAAGATGCCGGTTTTGTGGAACACAGCGGCGCCCTTTATGAAAAGATGACAGTGGATCAATACTTAAAATTTTTTGCAGGGCTTACCGGGACAGTGGGATGTCTCGATTCTGCCATAGAGCAGATGCACCTGTCCGGACTTCTGAAAAAGAAGATCAGCAGGTGCACAGACGGAGAGAAAAAGCGGATCCGCATTGCCAGGGAGATTGCCAAAGGGGCTGAGGACTATTTTGTTTTCAATCCCATTGCTTTTGAGGATGAAGAGTCAAAAAGGATCATCCTAGGCTGGATGGAGACATTCTGCGATAAAAATGCCCGCCTTGTCACTCTCTCCCTCTCCCACCGGGATACATGCATCTGTCCCGGAGGCCACTATGAGATCACAGCGGACGGGATACAATGCATCGACCAGGCAGAGGACCCGGCGGAAAATCTGGAGAACCCGGAACTCCCGCAGATCAGCAAGATTTCCGTCTCTTATCATGAAAAGAATTTCCTCTTCAATCCGGAAGAGATCGATTATGTGGAGGCGAATGAAGGGAAGGTCTTTGTCTACGTGAAAAATGAGCAGTATCACGGGGACTTCAAGATCAGCGACCTGGAAGAAAAGCTCGCGAAGTTCGGTTTCTTCCGATGCCACAGATCCTATATCGTAAATATGCAGAAAGTCACAGAGCTGGTCAAATGGACCCGGAATTCCTATTCTCTCCGTCTGTCCGGCTATGACAAGACAGATGTGCCTTTGAGTAAGGCGAAGATCCAGGAACTCCGCAGCATGTACGAATTTTAGGAGTTCCGCAGCATGTATGGATTTTAGAGGAGGTAAGATTAAAATGAAAAAGATGTGGACACTGCTGAAGAAGGACCTGTGGACTTCCTTCACTGACAAAACCATTGTCCTGATGCTTTTCACACCCGTTATACTGGGTATCATATTCAGGATCGTAACTTATGATACATGGATGATCCTGCTGACGATGTCGCTCTTTAACCTGGTCCTTGCGCCTCTGTGCAATTTTCCCCTTCTGATCACAGAGGAAAAGGACCGTGGTACCCTTCCTCTCCTGTTCCGCTCAAAGGTAACTGTGGGACAGTTTACAGCGTCGAAGGCTGCGGCTTCTCTTCTCACAGGGGAGTGCATGTCTGCCGTCGTGTTCTTCATCGCAGGGGCAGCCCCCTCGCTGCTGCCTCAGTATCTTCTGATCAACCTGGTGTGTATGGCTTCTTTCCTGCCTTACGGATTCCTGACCGCCCTGTTCGCCAGAGACCAGAACAGTGTAAATGTATACAGCACGCTCAGTGTGATCCTGGCTTTTGTGATCCCGGTATTTTCTTACTGGAACCTGGCGTTTGGCAGTATCGCGGTATTTATCCCCACCAGTTTCATGGGGACCGTGCTCAGCCAGGTAAATCCTGTGGAAGGTTTTCTCGACTCGTCCCCTGTATGGTCCCTGGCTGTCTGCGTCATCTGGTTTGCGGCAGGGCTGGCCATCCTGTATGCAGTGCGGAAAAAAAGAGCCTTTTTCCCCATATCTGCCGGCCAAAAAAAGACAGAAGTTCCACTTGAAAAGGGCTGCATTATCAAAGCACTGGAACAGGCAGAGGACCTTCTTATGATCCACTCCGAGGAGCCCAGTCTCAGAGACGTATTTCTTACACTTACAAAGGAGGAAGCATGACTATGAACGCAAAGATCATCTGTACACTGTTAAAAAAAGACCTGAAAGGATGCCTGTCCAACAAAAACATCCTGGTCAGCTTTCTGATCCCGGTTGTATTCTGTTTTATTTATCAGTATATGTTCAGCGGCCTGGGAGAAGATGTGAATACTTATGTCCTCAGTATGTGCGCGGTCTTCGCTATCTCCATCATCCCTTCCAGCATCCTGCCTGTAATGATCGCGGAGGAGAAAGAAAAATACACACTCCGCTCCCTCATGCTGGCACGAGTCCGCGGTCAGGAGTTCCTAGCTTCCAAGATGGCAGTCTGCCTCCTCATGGTGCTGGCCGACGCGGCAGCTGTATTTTTTATCTCCGGCGGAAGTATAGACAGATTTCCCATCTACATCACAGCTGCTCTCATCAGTACGGCAGGTCTGTGCTTCCTCGGCGCTCTCGCAGGGCTGACCGCGAAAGACCAGTCGTCAGCCGGGACTCTCTCCGCTCCCCTGATGCTGATCACCATGCTTCCCCCGTTCTTTTCCGGGCTTAATGATACTGTTGCAAAGCTGGCAGTCATCGTCCCAACCACTTCTTTCCAGACGCTTTACAGCGCTGCCGGCGCGGGAGAGGGGATTTTTACGGGCAGATGCCTGACCGCTCTCTCTGTGTGCGCGCTGTGGATCGTCGTTGGATATGTGTTATTCAACCTGTTTTACCGCAGGAAAGGGATCGACTGCTGACCTGCCAGATTTGTGATTAAGTTACAGACCGGGGCATATCTTTTCCTGTATACTTTCCTCACAACATACAGGAGGATTATCTATGCCGAAACAACAAAGAAAAGCTAAGGTCAACACTGAGCAATGCGTTGCCTGCGGGTGCTGCATCAAAGTCTGCCCGCGGGGCGCTGTTGCGGTCCCCAGGGGGATATTTGCCGAAGTGGACAGAAAATTGTGCGTAGGCTGCGGGAAATGCGTAAAAGAATGCCCTGCCAGCGTCATCAGTCTGGAGGTGGTCAGCATATGAA
>DXIU01000101.1 GCA_019112765.1 Candidatus Mediterraneibacter norwichensis
CCTTTCACCTGTTCGTTCTCGGTGAGCATGGCGTCAGCCCTGCCCAGATTAATGCTGATATTTTTTCCGACATATCTCTGAACGATACCTGTTACAATATCTTTTTCTTTTTCAAAGTACTGATCAAACACAACCTTGCGCTCTTCCTCTCTGATTTTCTGCAAAATCAGATTTTTAGCGTTCTGTGTCGCAATACGTCCGAATTCCTTGGACTGTACCGGCACCTGCGCAATATCGCCGATATGAAGGGAGGAGTCAATCTGCTCCGCATCCTCCAGACTGATCTCCAGAGCCGGATCCAGAACTTCTTCCACAACTTCCTTTTCCGCATACACAGCGTAGTCGCATGTTTCCCGATCCATGATCACTTTGATGTTTTCCGCTGTTCCAAAATGATTCTTGCATGCACTGATCAGTGAATTTTCTATTGCATCCATCATCACATCTCTGCTGATATTTTTTTCCTTTTCAAGAATTGTCAGTGCTTCCATTAACTCTGTGTTCATTCTGTCCTTCCTCCTTAATTAAAAATCCAGCGCCAGACGTATCAGCGCGATTTCATTTCTGTCAAATGTCTGTTCCCCGCCGTCCTCATAGGCAATCGTAACAGTCTCTTCATCATAGCTTTTCAGAATCCCCTCAAATTCTTTCTGCCTGTCTATGGCACGGTAGGTCCGGATCTCCACTTCTTCTCCCAGACTGCGTGCAAAATCTTTCTCTTTCTTAAGCGGCCTTCCCAGTCCCGGGGAGCTGACCTCAAACACATAAGAGTCGGCAATATAATCCTTTTCGTCCAGGATATCCGAAAAAGCCCGGCTCACTGCCTCACAGTCATCCACAGTAATTCCGCCCGGCTTATCAATATATGCACGGAGGTACCATGTTCCGCCTTCTTTTACATACTCCACATCAACCAGTTCAAAACCAAAACCTGACACAACCGGCGTGAGAAGTTCTTCTGTTTTCTGTTCGTATTCTTCTTTTCTGGACACACTAAACTCCCTTTCTCAAATGATTTTGTCTGTACTCCACAAGGAAAGCTCCTGACAGGCAAAAAACCGTATCATCAAAGAAGAGTGAACTTTCGTTCACTCTTCTGCCGGATTCCTTATGTAACTATAGAAAACTTTAACACCTTTTCCCAGAGAAATCAAGGGTTTTTTCGAAAAAGTATTATCGGCTGAGTGCAGCCCGGAATCAGTCTGCCTGTCTGGTCTTCGTACCGGTTCCATCCCGCTTTGCTGTCTTAAGCCGGTTCAGTGTGACTGTTTTTTTCCCGTAAATCACTTTTGTTTCCGTCCCTTCCTGGAACAGATAAACATTTTCCAGCACATCTTTTTTCTGGAGTCTGATTCCCCGGACTCCAATTGCCGCCTTTTTCTTTTCCGGGACTTCCGCTGCCGGAAATCTGAGGAAATAGCCGTTTTTTGTCTGCAGTACGATATGCTGATTTTCCGTTATTACCTGTACCGAAACAAGCGCATCTTCCTCCTGCAGTTTTGTGGCTGCAGTCGTTCTTTTGGACACCTGGAATTCTTTGCCGTCAACTTTTTTTACCATTCCCTGAGCCGTAGCAAACAGCAGCTGCGAGAACCGCATCTGCTCCGCATCGCAGATCATAATAATCTGCTCCTCACTGCTGGAATAATTACTCACATTGTCTATCGGAGTTCCCTTATCCCGGAATTTTCCGCAGGGCAGATCCAGGACACGGATCTGATGCATCTTTCCTTTATCCGTAAAAGCACACAGTCTGCCTGTATTCATACAATGCACGACATATTTGTTTTCGCTGTCTGCCGCTTCCTTATTTCTCTCATAGACCGAGGGATCCACTGTCCTGGCATATCCGAAACGGTCCATCAGGAATACCACTTCCTGCTCCTCGATTTTCTTTTCTTCGAATACAGCCTCTGCAGCATTTTCCACAACGGTACGTCGTTTTCTTCCATATTCTTTCTTGCAGGCATCCAGTTCCTCTATGATTACCTGAGCCATAGAATCATAATTATTCAGAATATCCTCATACCGGGCAATATTTTTCAGGGTCTGCTCATGCTCCGCCCGAAGCGCCTCGATCTCCAGACCGATCAGACGGTAGAGACGCATCTCCAGGATTGCCGTAGCCTGACGCTCTGTAAATCTAAGAAGCGCGGCCATCTTTCTGGAGATCGGCGACTTGAACCGGATATTGTCTGTAATTCCGTTTACAAGACAGGCTCTTGCATCCTTGACAGACTTGCTGCCCCGCAGGATCTCAATAATCAGATCGATCACATCACAGGCTTTGATCAGGCCTTCCTGAACTTCACTCTTTTCCTGCTCTTTTGCCAGAAGAGTCTTATATTTTCTGGTGGCCAGCTCAAACTGAAAGTCCACATGATATTCAATAATCTTTTTCAGGCCCAGCGTCTCCGGACGGCCGTCCGCCACTGCCAGCATATTGACGCCAAAGGTATCTTCCAGACGGGTCTTTTTATAGAGCATATTTTTCAGATTCTCTACATCCGCTCCCCGCTTCAGTTCCAGGACGATCCGTATGCCCTCTTTGGAAGACTGGTTGGAAATATCCACAATGTCCGTAGTCTTTTTGGACTCGACAAGGGCGCACACATCATTCAGGAATTTACCGATTCCGCTGCCGATCATCGTATATGGAATTTCTGTAATTACAAGCTGTTTTTTCCCGCCTTTTAATTCTTCTGTTTCCACTTTTCCCCGGATCTTGATTTTTCCCTGACCTGTTTCATAAATATTAAGAAGATCATCTTTGTTGACTACAATTCCGCCGGTGGGAAAATCCGGTCCTTTTATGTATTTCATCAGCTGCTTTGTACTGATAGCGTCATTTTTCATATATGCCTTTACCGCATCGATGACTTCTCCCAGATTATGCGTGGGAATGCTGGTGGCCATACCTACGGCAATTCCTTCCGCGCCGTTGACAAGAAGATTCGGCACACGTACCGGAAGGACAACAGGTTCCTTTTCCGTCTCGTCAAAATTGGGACCGAAATCAATGACATATTTATCCAGGTCGGCAAGGCAGATCTCCTGGGTGAATTTTGTAAGTCTTGCCTCTGTATAACGCATGGCCGCGGCGCCGTCTCCCTCAATTGATCCGAAGTTTCCGTGGCCGTCCACAAGAACCATGCCTTTTTTAAAATCCTGAGCCATAACGACCAGCGCCTCATAGATGGAACTGTCTCCGTGGGGATGATATTTACCCATGGTATCACCCACGATACGGGCACATTTTCTGTAGGGTCTGTCATACCGGATGCCAAGCTCATACATATCATACAGCGTTCTTCTCTGTACCGGCTTAAGCCCGTCTCTTACATCCGGCAGCGCTCTCGCTATGATAACACTCATGGCATAATCAATATATGATTTTTTCATAAGATCCGAATACTCGGTTCTTATAATCTGTGGTTCACTGCTCATCTGATTTCTCCTTATTATATATCCAGCTCTGCTTCTCTTGCATTTTCATAAATAAATGCCCGCCGCGGGGGAACTTCGGTTCCCATCAGCATCTCCGTCACGCCGGAAGCCATTCTCGCGTCCTCAATCTCCACCTGTTTCAGAATCCGCCGTTCCGGATCCAGGGTGGTTTCCCAGAGCTGTTCCGCATCCATTTCGCCCAGACCTTTATATCTCTGAAGCGTAAACGGGCCGGAATGTGTCTTCCGGTATTTCTCCAGCGCCTTGTCATCATACAGGTACTCTTCTTTTCCATTCTTCGGCATGGCCTTATAGAGAGGCGGCATGGCAATATAAACATGTCCCTCATAGATCAGTTCCGGCATAAACCGGTAGAACAGAGTCAGCAAAAGGGTGGAAATATGAGCCCCGTCCACATCTGCATCCGCCATGATAATAATTTTGTCATACCGGAGTTTGCTGATATCAAAATCGTTTCCATATCCTTCGGAAAACCCGCAGCCGAATGCATTGATCATGGTCTTGATCTCTGCGTTGGCCAGGATTTTGTCAATACTCGCCTTCTCCACATTCAGGATTTTTCCCCGTATCGGAAGAATGGCCTGGAAATTCCTGTCTCTTGCCGTCTTTGCGGATCCGCCTGCCGAATCTCCCTCCACAATAAAAATTTCACATTTCTTCGGATCCCTGCTTTCACAGTTGGCCAGCTTTCCGTTACTGTCAAAGGAATATTTCTGTTTTGTCAGAAGATTCGTCTTTGCCCGTTCTTCCGTCTTACGGATTTTCGCCGCCTTTTCCGCGCTGGAAAGCACTGTCTTAAGGGTATCAAGATTCCGGTCAAAAAAACGCACGATCTCTTCGCCCGTGACTTTGCCCACAGCTCTGGAAGCATCAGGATTGTCCAGTTTTGTCTTTGTCTGTCCCTCAAAACGGGGATCCGGATGTTTAATAGAAATGATCGCTGTCATTCCGTTCCGGACATCTGCTCCGGTAAAGTTTGCATCCTTTTCCTTAAGTATGCCCAGCTCACGGGCGTACTGATTCATTACTGTGGTAAAAGTTGTCTTAAATCCGGTCAGATGCGTGCCTCCTTCTGCATTGTATATATTGTTGCAGAATCCAAGCACGTTTTCATGAAATTCATTGACATACTGAAACACGGCCTCTACTTTAATCCCTTCAGATTCTCCGCTGAAGTAAACCGGATCATGAAGTGTCTCCTTTTTACTGTTCAGATCCCGGATAAATCCGATGATTCCATCCGGTTCATGATACACAATTGTTTCTGCCGGCTCCTGTCTTCTGTCTTCAAACCGGATCGTAAGCTCCGGATTCAGGTAAGCCGTTTCATGGAGCCTGCTTTTGACTTCCTCGGCCCGGAAACGGGTTTTCTCAAAAATCTGATCATCCGGCAGGAAATTCACAGTAGTTCCTGTCTTTCTGGTCTTCCCGATTTTGGGCAGAAGTCCGTTCTCCAGTTCCACCACCGGAACTCCCCGTTCATACCGGTCATGGTGAATATATCCGTCTCTGCTGATCTTTACATCCATATATGCGGAAAGCGCATTCACCACAGAGGAACCCACACCATGAAGACCTCCGCTTGTCTTATACGCAGAATCATCAAATTTTCCTCCTGCATGAAGGGTAGTATATACCAGACGGGCGGCCGAGACTCCCTTCTGATGCATATCCACCGGAACGCCGCGGCCGTTATCTGATATCGTGGCGGATCCGTCCTTTTCCAGAATTACCTGAATCTCCGAACAGAATCCTGCCAGGTGTTCGTCCACCGAGTTGTCCACCATCTCATAAATCAGATGATTCAGACCCTTGGTAGATACACTTCCGATATACATTCCGGGACGTTTCCGGACCGCTTCCAGGCCTTCCAGCACTGTAATATTCCCTGCATTGTACGTCTGATTTACCGCCATTTATCTTCTCCTTTTTCTTCCCGCGGGGCCGGGCGGGAAATACCGTTCTTTCGCCCTGCTTTAACGCAGGGCAGTCCATTACATACTATACCACTGGTTTTTCCAGATTTCAACGAATTTTGCCTTCCGCTCTTTCTGAGGTCCTCACTTTTCCTGCAGTTTCCCGGACGGAACAGAGGAATGGCCTGCCGCTGTTTTCAGACAGGCCGGTTTTCATTTTCCGCTCAGCACCTGGCAGAGAACTTCTGACAAAACTTCCATTGCATTCATCATTTCTTCTACTGTATTTGTCTGCGCTCCTGCCTCTATAAGGAGTGATTTCGGCATCAGATGCAGATTATACCGGTAGGCTCTCAGATAGATATTGCGCGTGAATCCCGGATACTTTTCCTCACAGGCAAGCTTCATCTGCAGAGAAAAGGCGAGATTATCCTGTATGTACGGATTGCTCAGGTATTCGATATCCCCGTTCGTGCGGGACCGGCTCAGTCCGTTAAAAAACATAATCTTTGCCGTAGGCTTTCCATTGATTTCTGTTACCAGATGAGTATCTGCAGCCACCCCGTCCCTGTGCAGGTCGATTACCACCTCAATGGTCGGATTTTCCTTAAGAATCGCGCTGACCGCCTCTTCTGCCTTTCCGTATGCGTTGCTTCTGTCCAGTTTTCCGTCAATAATATCATATACGCCGGTATCGTGGATCGTTTCAATCCCCTTTTCGTTCAGCAGTTCCGCAAGATATTCTCCTACGCCTACAATGCTTTCCGAAGTATCCCCCGGTGTGGAATCTTTGAATTCTTCCTGGGAATGAGTATGATAAATCAGCACTTTCGGTCCGTCTGTGCCGGTATCAATTTTCATGCTTCTGCCCAGGAGGTCATCCACATTCAGCTGTTCCGGCTCAATCATCGTAGAACTGTCTACGATATAAAAATGACTGAGAAGATAATCAAAATCTCTCAGTTTTTCTATAGAAATGTCTGTCTTCGGAGCTGAGGTCCCGGTTTCTGCTTCCGACTCGTCCGGTTCTCCGATCAGATTTCCGTTTTCATCAACCATATTTTCATCATTTGCCTGACTCTCCAGGATTTTCGCTATGGTTTCCTCATCTTCCACAGTCTCCTTCCCGGGAATATGATCTTCCACATAGCTTACAAGAGGCATCCAGGCAAGCGCCTTTTCTCTGACCCATTCTCCGGCTCCTTCTTTCTCCGGATTTCCGGCATAAAGAAGACCCGGCATATACATTTCACCGGAATACCGAAACAGAGCCTGCTGAATCCTGTATTTCCACTGATCCGTTATTCCGCCTGCCCCGACAGAAAAAATACCCGCGCATAAAAAAGCGGCCGCTGCCGCAAGTAAGGCATATCTTGTCTTTCCTTTTCTGAGCCATCGAATCATACCGGCCTGCATTCCTTTCCCAGCGCTTCGTTTCAACATATCTTCTGAAATTTTATGCAGACCGGCAGCCGGCTATGACAGCTTACCGGCCGATAGGGCAGCGGAACTGAATCCGGCAGTCAGGACTCAGGAACCCCGGCCGCCGGAAAAGAGCATATTCAGCGCCTCAGAGATAGTATGGCTGATGTGATGCACCATTTCATCCACATCCTTCGGCGTAACGAACATTCCATTGAGATGGGGAGCAATCAGCTCTTTTACAAACTGATACTTTTCTCCCGGGGTGTATGACCGGAGCACTTCTCCTACGCCTTTCAGAGACGAGGAAGATTCCAGCGCCCTGATGAAATTCTCCATTGTATCATTTACAATTGTAGCTGCATCCACTACTGTCGGAACCCCTATGCCAATTACAGGAATGCCCAGAGAATCTTCTGTCATGCCATGACGGTGGTTTCCCACTCCGGAGCCGGGGTGGATTCCTGTATCCGCGATCTGCACTGTACGGTTCAGGCGGCGGCTGTTGCGTGCTGCCAGGGCGTCTACAGCAATAACCAGATCCGGTCTGGTCTCCCGCACGATTCCCCTGACAATCTCCGCTGTCTCCATTCCGGTCTGACCCATGACCCCGGGCACTACTGCGCTTACCAGATCCGCCTGATCTATTCCCATAGCATATTTTCCATACTCTTTTACGATATGTCTTGTCACATTCAGGTGATCCACCACATAGGGCCCCAGGGCATCCGGCGTAATATCCCGGTTTCCCAGTCCCACTACAAGAACCGACAGATCCTTTTTCTCCGAGCGCTTCTTTTGAATCAGTTCCCGGATGCGGCGGCAGAGTTCTCCTGCTATTTCCATCTGGCTCTCCTCATCCGGCACAGCCAGATCCGGCGCTTCCAGTGTAAGATAGGTTCCCACCGGCTTGCCCATAGCTTTTGCTCCGTTTTCTGTCTCAATAACCACACGGGTTGTACGTATTTCCCGTTCCTTGTCATACTCCTCTTCAAGAATCACACCCGGAATCTCCACGTTATCTGATTCAAACCGTTCTTTTTCCTCCAGTGCAAGATCTGTCCGCACACAATAATTTCTGACCATATCTCACCCTCGCTTTTCAAAATCATTCATTTACAGTTTTTGCGCTATTTCTCAAATTATGTATTGACAACCCCTGGAAGTTAGCATAAAATAAATGAGTATGTTTCAACGGAACGTCCGTGTCCGAATCCGCCGAAACAGGAATACACATTTGAAAATCCATTTGAGTCTGGAGGTGTACAGATTGGCTAACATTAAGTCTGCTAAGAAAAGAATTTTAGTAAACGAGACAAAAGCTGCAAGGAACAAAGCAATCCGTTCCAAAGTGAAAACTGCGGTAAAGAAAGTTGAAGCTGCAGTTGCACAGAAGGATGCTGAAACAGCTAAAAGCGCGCTTCGCGCAGCAATTGCTGAGATTTCCAAGGCTGGAACAAAGGGTGTTTACCACAAGAAAACTGTTTCCAGAAAAATCTCTCGTCTGTCAAAAGCTGTTGAATCCATTGCTTAATGAATAGAGAACAGAGATAAAAAAGACGTCCGCTGCCGTCAGGCGGACGTCTTTTTTTCATGTATCTGGCCGGAAGTTTCTTTCAGAGCCGGCCACACAGTAATAAACATTGTCACAAAACAGGCGGCTCCTCCGATTACGTTTGACACCGGCTCAGCCATAAACACACCGTCTGTGCCCAGATTTCCTGCCATAGGAAGCAGTATGGTAAGAGGCACAACGATAATGACTTTCCTGAGCAGGGAGAAAAAGACCGCCTGCTTCGGCCGGTTCAGCGCTACAAAAGTGGACTGTCCGGCGAACTGAAGCGCCATCATAAAAATACCGCAGAAATAAACTCTCATGGCCGGCACTCCATTTTCGATCATCTCGGTTCTTGACGTAAACAGATGGAGAAAAAATCTCGGTTCGAAGAACAGCACTGCCCACATAACCGCAGTAAAAATGATACATCCTGCTGTCATAAAACGGATGGAGGCTTTTACTCTCTGAAAACACCCTGCACCATAATTATAACTGATCACGGGCTGCGCTCCGGAAGTAAGTCCGGTTACAGGCATGGTTATAATCTCCCGCACGGAATTGATCACGGTCATAATTCCCACATATAAATCTCCTCCGTACCGGGAAAGCATCGCATTGGACGCAATCTGAACCAGTCCGTTTGTCACGGACATTACGAATCCGGATGTTCCGAGAAGAACAATCTCTTTCACCCGTTTCCATTCCAGACGCATTCCCTTAAGATTCAGGTGCAGAAGCGCTTTCCTTCCTGTCAGAAACTTTAATACCCAGAAAGCCGAGGCGCCCTGGGAAATTATCGTTGCAACAGCAGCTCCCCTCACGCCCATGTCAAACCCGAATATCAGAACCGGATCCAGCACGATATTCAGAACAGCTCCAAGAAGGACCGTAAGCATTCCTGTTTTTCCGAATCCCTGTGCATTAATAAAATTATTCATTCCCAGACTGATCATAACAAAAAACGTTCCAAGCAGATATATTGTAATATACTGATCTGCGTAGGGCCAGCTCACATCACTTGCGCCAAAAAGATACAGAAGGGGACGTTTGAAGATCAGGCAGAGGATCATAAGGACTCCTCCGGATATGAGAAGAAGGATGAAGGAATTCCCCATCACCTTTTCTGCCTTTTCCTCATTATGCTCGCCCCTGGCAATCGAACACAGCGGCGCCCCTCCCATACCGAACAGATTGGCAAACGCTGTAATAATCGTAATGACCGGCAGCGTCAGCCCGATTCCTGTAAGTGCCTCTGCTGACGTATGGGGCAGCCGTCCGATATAGATCCGGTCCACAATGCTGTACAATACATTGATCAGCTGGGCCGCTGTCATGGGAAGAGCCAGATTTAGAATATTCCGGGCAATACTGCCTCTGCTGAAATCATTTGTTTCCGTCTGCAAATTCTCACCCCTTTAAAAACAGCCGGACATTTTGTTCCCGGATAAATTTATACGGGCTATCATAACCCGTACGGCTATGATAACCCGTATATTCTTTATCAGAACGGTCTGTTGTCCGGTATTTCTGACTGATCCGATTAGTTATTGATCAGTTTGTCCTCATCACTCCAGCTGTACAGCTTTCTGATTTCTTCTCCGACTTTCTCTGACGGATGCTCGGCTGCCAGCTTTCTCATTGCACGGAAGTGCGCCTGTCCGCCTGCCTCTGACATATCAAGCAGGAAGTCTTTTGCGAAAGTACCGTCCTGGATGTCGGAAAGGATCTTCTTCATTGTCTTCTTTGTTTCTTCTGTGATAATCTTCGGTCCCGTAATGTAATCGCCGTATTCTGCTGTGTTGGAGATAGAGTATCTCATTCCCGCGAATCCTGACTGATAGATCAGGTCTACAATCAGTTTCATCTCGTGGATACACTCGAAGTAAGCGTTTCTCGGATCATATCCGGCCTCAACCAGTGTCTCAAACCCTGCCTGCATCAGAGCGCAGACACCGCCGCAGAGAACTGCCTGCTCGCCAAAGAGGTCTGTCTCTGTCTCTGTACGGAATGTTGTCTCCAGGATACCCGCTCTTGCTCCGCCGATAGCAAGTCCGTATGCCAGGGCCTTGTCCAGAGCCTTTCCTGTGTAATCCTGCTCAACGGCAACCAGACACGGAGTTCCTTTTCCTGCCTGATACTCGCTTCTTACTGTATGTCCCGGAGCCTTCGGAGCGATCATTGTAACGTCAACATTTGCCGGCGGTACGATCTGTCCGAAATGAATATTAAAGCCGTGCGCGAACATCAGCATATTGCCCTCTTCCAGATTCGGCTCAATATCGTTTTTATATAATGCAGCCTGTTTCTCATCATTGATCAGAATCATAATGATATCAGCTTTTTTTGCCGCCTCGGCAGATGTATATACCTCAAATCCCTGTGCCTCTGCCTTTGCCCAGGACCTGCTTCCCTCGTAAAGGCCGATGATAACATTGCATCCGGACTCCTTTAAGTTCAGCGCATGTGCATGTCCCTGGCTTCCATAGCCGATAATTGCGATTGTCTTTCCTTCCAGAAGGGAAAGATTACAATCTTCCTGATAATAGATTTTTGCTGCCATTT
>DXIU01000102.1 GCA_019112765.1 Candidatus Mediterraneibacter norwichensis
GTAACCGGATAGAGAAGGTGCCGTCCGGATTCCGGACGGCCCATACATCAACCATCACGGTGACAGTAAACTTAGCAGTTTAAAGACAACTCATGAGAGCAGTCTGGTGACAGCTCATGAAATCAGCAACAATCTAATTTAGATCATGCTTTATATAATGAACAGAATTTGGATGATGAATTGAAAGGCGAATATGCAGATGCATTTTACGAGGAATTTCAAGGAAAAGAAAAATTATTTGTTGATTTTTTGAAGGAAGAAGTGGCAAATGGCGTACCAGATTCTTATCCGGTTTCCTGGAGATACATAAAAGAAGGGGTACATTCGCTGGAAAGACATACAAATTTATATATTTACTTTGATAAAAATCCATATCAATAATGATATACTCTGTTGATTGTATTATGAATCGCATTGTATTGATTGAAACTTTATGCGAGGAAGTTCGCCTGTCCTTCTCGTAAGAAATGTGCTAAGATAGACAAAGAAATGAAAAGGGGAAATGATATGCGTTCGCTTTTAGTCTATCTGAAAAAATACAGAAAAGAATCCATACTGGCGCCTCTCTTTAAGATGCTGGAGGCGTCTTTTGAATTGCTTGTGCCGCTTGTGATGGCTGCGGTGATTGATGTGGGCATTGCAGAAAGAGACAGCGCCTATATTGTACGGATGTGTCTTCTGCTTATTGCCCTGGGGCTGATCGGGCTGGTCTGTTCCATCACGGCGCAGTACTTTTCGGCAAAGGCAGCGGCAGGCTTCGGAGCCGGGGTAAGGCATGCCCTTTTCGCCCATATTCAGAGCTTTTCCTTTACGGAGATGGATACCATCGGCACATCCACGCTTATTACGAGGATGACGAGCGATATCAACCAGGCGCAGTCCGGAGTCAATATGGTGCTGCGTCTGTTCCTGCGCTCGCCGTTCATTGTATTCGGCGCCATGATTATGGCATTTATCGTAGACGCAAAGGCTGCTCTGGTGTTCGTGGCAGCGATTCCGCTTCTGTCAGTTGTTATATTCGGCATCATGCTGATCACCATGCCTCTTTACCGGAAGGTACAGGCAAGACTGGATCAGGTGCTTCTGACTACCCGGGAAAATCTGACCGGAGCCAGAGTCATCCGCGCGTTCAATCAGGAGGAAGAGGAGCAGGAACGGTTTTATACGGCCAATCAGCTGCTGACAGACGCCCAGAAGTTTGCCGGACGGATCTCGGGACTGATGAATCCGGTTACTTATGTGATTGTGAACGGCGCGATTATCGTGCTGATCTATATCGGGGCGGTGCGGGTAAATATCGGCGACCTGACCCAGGGAGAGGTTGTGGCCCTCCTGAATTATATGTCCCAGATTCTTGTGGAGCTTGTAAAGCTGGCAAATCTGATCATTACCGTGACAAAGGCAGTGGCCTGCGCCAACCGGATTGAGAAAATCCTGCTGGAGAAGCCGGATATGAAGGAAGGAAGCACGCAGTGGAATACTGCGGATCAGGCAGCAGCCGGGAAAACAGAAGGAAGAACAGAAGGAAGAACAGACGGGAAAGCGGAGAAAGAAAGGGGAAGGCAGGAGACCGCGGGAGGGCCGTTCCTGGAATTCTCCCATGTCTCTCTTACGTATAAAGGAGCGGCAGGTGAGGCCCTGACCGATATTTCCTTCCGGGCGGAGAGAGGGCAGACCATAGGCGTCATCGGCGGAACCGGTTCCGGCAAGTCCTCCCTTGTAAATCTGATTCCCCGGTTCTACGACGCTACAGAAGGATCGGTCCGGCTGGAAGGAAGAGATATAAAAGAGTATCAGACGGACAGTCTGCGGGCGCATATCGGAGTCGTGCCCCAGAAGGCAGTACTGTTCCGGGGAACCATAGGGGAAAATCTGCGCTGGGGAAATCAGCAGGCCTCAGATGCGGAACTGCAGGAAGCGCTTCAGATTTCCCAGGCGGCAGAGTTTGTGGAAAAGAAAGAAGGAGGACTGGATGCGCAGGTAGAACAGGGCGGACGGAACCTGTCCGGCGGACAGAAGCAGCGTCTTACCATTGCCAGGGCGCTGGTAAGAAAGCCGGAAATTCTGATCCTGGACGACAGCGCCTCCGCCCTGGACTTTGCTACAGACGCGGCGCTCCGGAAGGCCATTGCGGGGATGAAGGAGCAGCCCCTTGTATTTATCGTTTCTCAGCGGGCGGCGTCCATCTGGCACGCAGATCAGATTCTTGTGCTGGACGACGGCAGGCTGGCGGGGCGGGGCACTCATGAAGAGCTGCTTGCGGACTGCCCGGTTTATCAGGAAATCTACTATTCCCAGTTCCCGAAGGAGGCAGTGACAAATGGCTGATAAGAAGAATGCTCAGGTCAGGAAAACAAATCAGATAAAGACGATAAAAAAGGTGCTGCAGTATCTTGGAAAATACCGGATTTTTCTTATCTTTTCCATTCTGCTGGCAGCTCTGAGCGTGGCGCTGACTCTTTATATTCCGAAACTGACCGGACAGGCAGTGGACTACATTGTGTCAGAAGGACAGGTGGATTTCCCGGCGGTGTTCCGGGTAATGATTCAGATCGGTGTTTGTACGCTGATCACAGCCCTTGCCCAGTGGCTTATGAATGTGTGCAACAATAAAATGACCTATCAGGTTGTGCGGGATATCCGGAACGAGGCCTTCCGCAGGATCGAGATTCTGCCTCTGAAATACATTGACGGACATCCGGCGGGAGATGTGGTCAGCCGTGTGATCGCGGACGTGGATCAGTTCGCTGACGGGCTTCTGATGGGATTTACCCAGTTCTTTACCGGGGTGGCTACCATTGTGGGAACTTTCGGATTTATGCTGTCGGTAAATGTGGGCATTACCTTTGTGGTAGTTCTCATTACGCCGGTTTCCTTCCTTGTGGCAGGATTTATTGCCAAGAAGACCTTTGATATGTTCCGGCTCCAGTCTGAGATCCGGGGAGAACAGACGGAGCTGATTGAAGAAATGGTAGAGAACCAGAAGATTGTGCAGATGTTCGGAAAAGGAAAAGATGTGACGGAGCGGTTTGGCGAGATAAACGAGAGGCTCAGGAGCAGTTCTCTGCGGGCTACATTTTTCTCTTCGATCACGAATCCTTCTACCAGATTTGTGAACAGTCTGGTTTACACAGGAGTCGGCATCGCGGGAGCTTTCGGCGTCATTCACCAGGCTCTGACTGTGGGGCAGCTGTCCAGTTTCCTCAGTTATGCCAACCAGTATACCAAACCGTTCAACGAGATCTCGGGAGTGGTGACGGAGCTTCAGAACGCCATTGCCTGCGCTGCCCGGATCTTTGAGCTGATCGAGGAGGAACCCCAGACGCCGGATCCGGAGAATGCAGTGGAGCTGAAGGATGTAAAAGGATATGTGACAGCAAAGGATGTGTCATTTTCCTATCTGCCGGGCCGGAAGCTGATCGAGCATTTTAATCTGGATGTAAAGCCGGGGCAGAGGATTGCCATTGTAGGTCCCACCGGCTGCGGCAAGACTACGCTGATTAATCTGCTTATGCGTTTCTATGATGTGGACAAGGGAAAGATCGAAGTAGACGGCGCGGCGGTGGATCAGATGACCCGGCACAGTCTCCGGGCGGCCTACGGCATGGTACTGCAGGACACCTGGCTGAAGACCGGCACAATCCGGGACAATATTGCCATGGGACGGCCGGACGCGGGGATGGATGAAATTATCGAGGCGGCAAAAGCTTCCTATATTCATAGCTTTATTATGCGTCTGCCGGAGGGGTATGATACCTGGATCACCGAAGAGGGAGGCGGCATTTCCCAGGGACAGAAACAGCTTCTGTGCATTGCCCGGGTTATGCTGTGCAGGCCGCCGATGCTGATTCTGGATGAGGCCACCTCCTCCATAGATACCAGGACAGAACTTAAGATACAGAATGCATTTGCCCGTCTTATGGAGGGCAGGACCACATTCATTGTGGCTCACAGGCTGTCTACCATCCGGGAGGCGGACCGGATTCTTGTTATGAAGGACGGAAAGATCATCGAGCAGGGGAAACACGAAGAACTGCTCAGGCAGGGCGGATTTTATAAGAAACTCTATATGAGCCAGTTCGCGGAAACCAGCGAAGCGTCATAAGAGGAAGCGCAAAGTTTCAGACATAAGAAAGAAGGAGCGGATACAATGACAAAAGAAAGCACACTCTGTTATATTGAAAAAGACGGAAAATATCTGATGCTTCACCGCACAGTGAAGGAGAATGATGTAAATAAGGATAAATGGATCGGCGTGGGAGGACATTTTGAATATGGGGAAAGCCCGGAGGAATGTCTTCTGCGGGAAGTGAAGGAAGAGACCGGATATACGCTGACGAGCTGGAAATACAGGGGAATCGTGACCTTTGTGTACGGAGCGGATACTGTGGAGTATATGTCCCTGTATACGGCAGACGGCTTTGCCGGGGAGCCCATTGCCTGCGACGAAGGAGATCTGGAGTGGGTGGAGAAGGAGAGACTGTATGATCTGGAACTCTGGGAGGGAGACAAGATCTTCTTCCGCCTGCTGGATGAGGGAAGGGAGTTTTTTTCTCTCAAACTTGTTTATGATACAGAGGATGTTCTGAAATATGCGGCTCTGGACGGGATTCCCCTTGATCTGGATGAGGAACGCGGAAAGAACCGGAAGAGCAGCGGGAAATACGCGGTAGTTTTTGCAAGCGCTACAGGAAATACGGCTCTTCTGGCAGAAGCGATCCGAAAGGCAGAAGGCGCGGAAGGCTGTGTGTATTTTGGGGCGCCTTCAGAAGACCTGTCCGGCCGGCTGGACGGCGTGGAAACAATATACGCAGGATTCTGGACGGACAAGGGAAGCTGCAGCCCCGAAATGGAACAGTTTCTGAGCACCCTGGCCGGCAGGAAGGTATTTCTCTTCGGTACGGCCGGATTCGGCGGTGCCCGGGAATATTTTGATCAGATCCTGGACCGGGTGGCGTCCTTCCTTCCTGCTGACAGTACGGTGGCCGGACGTTACATGTGTCAGGGTAAGATGCCTTTCAGCGTGCGGAAACGCTATGAGGCCATGCTGGAGCAGAATCCGGAAGACAAGAGGGCGCAGGGCATGATCCGGAATTTTGACAGCGCCCTGGCTCATCCGGACGAGGCAGATCTGGGACGGCTCAGGGATGCGGTCGTACAGCAGCGGGAATAACACACCGGAAAGGCTGTCCGGGAAACGGACGGCGGAGACATCTGTCTGAACCGGAAATCAGAAGAAAAACAAAAATATTTTCAGAAAGGGACTTTACTGTATTATGCAGAAAAGTCCTTTTTACTTTACAGAACTGTATCAAAGATTTTACACAATGATGATATTTCCATCCGAACCGGTATGCTAAAATTACTCTGGCACAATTAGAAATATGAACTGGATGAAGGAGGAGAAAGGATGAAAAAGAGACGTGTGCGGGAATGGGCCAGAAGAATTCTTGCGGCAGGAATCTGCGCGGCAGTTGCAGCAGGCACAGTTCCGGCAGGACTTGTACATGCCGAAGGCAGCCCGTCAGGCGACGTTCAGAATGCGGGTGCGCCGAATGTAGTGGCGGACTGGAAATTCAGCGAAAGCGGAGTGGAAAGCGGAACCATTGCCGATGGAAATCTTGTGATTGCCGATCAGAGCGGAAATGACAATGATCTGAGAATGCAGCTGTATACCGGAAAACAGCCCACAGAAGATACAGCGGCAGCCGACTGGACACAGTATCTGTCATTTTCCGATGACAGCATGACCGGAGACGGCAGTATGGTATTTAACGGCGACAGCAGTGACGCAGGAGCTGATTTTATTACCGTAGACGACGCGGCGATTAATTCAGAAACTTTTGAAAACGGATATACAATGGAGTTTATTTATTACTTCCCCACAGACTGGACCACAGCGGATTCCTGGATGAGTCTGATCGCCAGACAGGGAAGGGCGGATTCCGTATCCGAATGGCAGCAGGGCACAATGTTTACTTCTGTGTCAAACTGCAAGGAGATACAGTTTATTACGGCAAATAAGGACGACAGCCACATGATGTCCAACGCGGCATGGTCTGTAACGATGGATAAAGGCGGTGTGTGGTACCACATTGCGGTAACTTCCGACGGACATGAGATCAGCACATATGTAAACGGCTGCGAGGCGTTCCGTGATTACGTGTCTGATGAGATGCAGGGCCTTTATGCGGACCCGGATGACGGACGCTTCCGTATCGGATCCAGCTGGTGGCAGGAAGGCGGACAGACGCTGGACAAGTTCCTTCAGGGAAATCTTCAGGAAGTAAGAATCTCCGAGGGATGTCTGGACAGAAGCCAGTGGCTTGTGGAGAATCCGGAGCAGTATCTGGGAGAGTACGGAAGCAATGAAAGCTATACGCTGAAAAATGAGGACAATTACAATATCGTCCTGATTCCGGATACACAGAATACGGTAGAATACTGCGGAGACGTTATGGACGCGGCAGTTGACGGCCTGATTGATACTGCGGATGAACTGAATGTCAAAGGCGTAATCCATCTGGGCGATGTAGTTGACGATAACAATGATGATGCGCAGTATGTTACCGCGCGGAATGTATTTTACCAGCTTCCGGACGCCGGCATCAAATTCCTTGTTCAGATGGGAAATCATGACGGCTGGGCAAGCGGAACCCATAACTACTACAACAGCTTTTCCGGAAAGAGCACCAGCTTTTTAAGAAGAGCGTCCTGGTATCTGACAAATTCACCCAACGGGGACGGCAACAGTTCTTACATGTTCGTGCAGGGCGGAAGCTATAATTACCTTGTGATTTCCCTGTCATGCTCAGGAAGCGGAGCCGGACAGAATAACAATACCGGATGGGATTCAAGAGATGAAGAGTGGCTCAGAAGCGTTCTGGAAGAATATCCGGACTGCCCGACCATTGTAACAACCCATGATCTTCAGAACTGTTCCGCGACAGAGCCCAGCGCCATTACACTCAGCTCGCGGGGAACACAGCTCTGGAATATTGTAAAAGACTATGATCAGGTATTTATGATGGTAGGCGGACACAGCCACGGTTCGGGCGTGGAGATGCTGGAGAATACAAACGGAAAGCCTGTAGTCAGCATTCTGACAGATTACCAGTTCGCGTACAATGGCGGAAACGGATTTTTCCGTTATCTGGAATTCGATGAGAGCGCGGACAAGATTTACTACTCAACCTATTCCCCGTACGCAGCGTCACTGCCGGAGAATGAGAAGAGCTTCTTTGATGTAAACTTCATGACCGGAGACGGAAATGAAGGAGAGATCAGCCTTGACTTTGAATCCCGTTTCCCGGGAATGGAGATCGCGGACAACACAGCTGAAGACGACGGCAGATATATGAAGGGCGAGTATCATACCCATACCGGCCAGTCAAAAGACGCGACCTCAACTTATATGTCTCTTGAAAATGTACTTGGAGCAGCCTTCCGTAATGAAACTGTAATCGGCGAAGCGGATCCGGCGGCAAAATTATCTGCTCTGACAGACGACGGCGAGTTTGATTTCCTCGGACTGGCCGACCATCTCCGCCAGTCCTACAACGGAGTTGACGGACAGGGCAACGGAAAGTACAACACTGCGTTCTATGTGGCTCTTCAGACCCAGATCAGGGAGATTGAGAAACTGAGAGTAAAGGGACTTTATACAGACAAAATCATTTCCAATGGATTTGAGTGGGATATGCCCGGACTGGATCACGCGTCCGTCGGCATTCTGGATGAAAACGGAGAAGTATCTGTCGGCGGCGTTCATGAATTTGAGTGGAAATACGCCAGCACAGGCAGCGGCGATGATCCGGATTCTCTTTTCACTCTGGACGATAAAGCAGATGACATGGACGAGAAGAGCGTATGGGGCGAACGCCAGGGCGGCAGCGGAGATCCCCAGACTGCATATGACGCGGCGGCATGGCTTCAGGAGAACTATCCGGACAGCTACCTTCTGCCGAACCACCCCTCCCGTCATAACGGCGGCAGCGGTCAGGTAACCATCGAAAACCTGAGACGTCTCAATGACGCGGCGCCGGATGTTGTATTCGGATTTGAAGGAATGCCCGGAAACCAGATGTCCGGAAGCGGACGCGCGGAACTGCCGGCAGGAGATATCCGGAACGGCGCGGATGAAATGATCGCCGTAACCGGAGGCGTGTGGGATTCTCTTCTGTCAGAAGGCAGAAAGATCTATAACTTCGCCAACTCTGACTTCCACTTCAAGGTAAGCGCGGACGAGCAGTACTCCAGCGGATACTGGGCAAGTGAATATTCCTCAAACAATGTATATGTACAGCCGGGAGAGGACGGCGTCTATGATTATAGTGATGTGGTAGACGGACTCCGCTCCGGAAACAGCTACTCTACATACGGAAACCTGATTTCCGACCTGAGCTTTACAGCAGCGGCCGGAGACAGCAGCGCTACAATGGGCGGCGAGCTCAATGCCACAGAAGGCGATAAAATCACAGTAACTGTAAAATTCAAAGTTCCGGAAAAGAACAATTATGAGACACTTTACGGAACCGATACCGGAATCGATGCAGACAATACACCGGAGCTTGATCATGTGGATCTGATCGCAGGCAGCGTGACCGGAAAAGTAAGCGAAGACCAGTACGGCGAGATCAACAGCGACGCGAAGATTGTAAAGACATTTACAAAAGAAGAGCTGGCAGAGGCGAAAGGCGAGGATGGCTACTACACCCTGACATTTACGGCAGACGCAGACCAGAACTGCTATTACCGCCTCCGCGGAACAACGGTAACTGAAGTAGACGAAAACGGAGATCCCCTTCCGGATCCGGACTACTCCGGCATTACGGACAACAAGACAAGATTTGACACAATCAATGATTACAATTACAGCAGCATGTGCTTCTACGCAAACCCGATCTGGGTCAATGTCAGCGAAAAGACAGTAACCGTTGATACCCAGGTGCTGGAGAAAACTCTGGAACTTGCAGAGGCAGCAGACACAGAGGGCGTAGTACCTTCTGTTGTTGAGCGGTTCAATCAGCTTAAAGCCGAAGCTCAGGATATTCTTGAGAGAGCACAGGCAGGCGATCCGGAAGTGACACAGGAAATGGTAGACCAGAGCTGGAAGAACCTGATCGATATTATGCAGTATCTGTCCTTCAAGCAGGGAGACAAGACAAACCTGCAGAAGGTAATTGATGTGGCAGCAGGAATTGACCTGGAGAAATACTTAAGCGAAGGCCAGGAAGAATTTACCGCAGCTCTTGACGCGGCAAAAGCAGTTATGGACAATGCAGACGCCATGCAGGAGGAAGTGGACAGCGCATTGAATGACCTTCTGACAGCAATGAGCCAGCTGCGTCTCAAACCAAGCAAAGAACTGCTGGAAGCACTGATTCAGACAGCAGAAGGCATGGATCTGACCGGTGTGGACAAAGAGGTGGCAGATACATTTAACACCGCGCTGGAAGAAGCAAAAGTTGTATATGCAGACAGTGAAGCGGATGAAGGAGATGTATCACTGGCAGTGACTAACCTTCAGAATGCAATCGCCGCAGTGGAGGAAGATCTGGCAAACCAGGGCGGAGATGACAACCAGGGCGGCAATGGCGGTCAGAGCGGAGATACAGAAAACCCGGACAGCCAGGGCGGCCAGGATGGATCCGGAAATGGTACAGAAGATCCGGCAGATAATTCCGGCAGCCAGGCTTCAGAGCCTCAGAAAGCCGTACAGACAGGAGACAGCAGTCCGATTCTGCTGTGGGCGGCAGTTCTGGCAGCATCAGCGGCAGCAATTGTCGTATTTGAGAAAAAGAGAAGAAAACAGCTGTAATACAGTGTAAAACAGAAGCGGAGGGCAGCCGGTATTCCCCGGCTGTTCTTCGCTTTTCCGCTGCCTGGTTTCCCTCTTGATTAACTTCCGGGCGGGAATTACGGTTGGAAATGAGAAAGACCTGATTCGAACCGTACAAATAGATGAGAAACTACGGTTAAAAATAAGAATAATTGATATTTAACCGTATCAATCAGATTAAAGTGAATAGAAAAGGCTGGCGACAGGAGAGGGATGATATATCCGGAGACAGCGGTGTATGGTTATTCGGATGGCTGGGCTGTTCCGGACCGGAAATTAAGGGCCGGCACTGGCCGGAAATTTCGCTTTAATGAAAATGACAAATACAATATTTTGAAAAAGGAATCCGAAAACGGCTTGACTTTGGCGGGGAGGCGTGATATTTTAAGCAAGATAAAAGGCTGCTTCCCGCCGGGGAGATTCTGCGTTGATTTCGTATCGCCAGTCCAGTGGAGATACGGGGTTGGCGCTTATTTTTTGCAGGGAATATCTGCAGGTGCCTTCCGTAAAATTTTTCGGAAGAGGAACAGTAAGGGGAAGCAGGAAGAATAGGGAGGAAAACAAGAATGTTCCGTGAGATGAGAAGAAAACGGCAGCAGCTTGATGAAGCAGCCTGCAGGGCTGTCCTGGAGCGGGGAACATCAGGCGTGCTGGCGGTATCCGGGGACGACGGATACCCCTATGCAGTGCCGCTGAGCTATGTATACAACGGAGGAAAGCTGTTTTTTCATTCAGCGAAAAGCGGCCATAAGATTGATGCAATTATAAGGAGCAGTAAAGTATCTTTCTGTGTTATAGACCAGGATCAGATTGTCCCGGAAGAGTATACGACTTATTTCCGGAGTGTGATCGCATTCGGTACCGTGAGAATTCTGGAAGACGACAATGAAAAACGGGAAGCTGTCAGAATGCTGGCTGTGAAATATGCCCCGGATGATACGGAGGAGAACCGGGAGCGGGCAATTGAGAGGGAGTGGAAACCTCTCTGTATGCTGGAGATGGAGATTGAGCATATGACAGGAAAGGAAGCCATTGAGCTGGCTGTGAAAAAATGAAAGCTGGAGAGGATGTGATTCTGTGAAGAAAATTTTAGATTATTTTTCTATAGACGGAGCAGTCGGCGGCAGCCAGGAATGGTTTAAAAATGTTGTGATGTATATCGGCGGATGCGCGGCGGCGACAGCCTGCGACTGCTGCATCTGTCTGGCGCTGCACCGGGGAATGGAGCACCTGTATCCCTTTGACATTCACCAGCTGACAAAGCAGGATTATATTGATTTTTCCATGAAGATGAAGCCCTATCTCAGACCCAGAGTCAATGGGGTGAATAAGCTCTGGATGTTCAAGGAAGGATTCGGGAACTATCTGTCCGATATGGGGGAACACTTCCTGCAGATGGAGGAATTTCCGGGAACAGAGGACTGCCGCGGCGCGGAGACATTTATCAGAAGACACATCGACCGGGGATATCCTGTGCCTTATCTTATGCTGCGGCATAAAAAGGCATATTATAAGGACTTTGTATGGCACTGGTTTCTGTGTTACGGGTATGAGGAGAGAAGCGACGGACTGTGGATTACCGTCGCCACATACGGGGAGAGAACGGTGTTTCATCTGAAAGATCTGTGGGATACCGGATATGAGGAAAAAGGCGGATTGATCGGGCTGGGTATTGACCCGGGGAAAAGAACGCAGTAAGATAGGCAGGGCGAAAAGTGAATAAAAAATGAGTGGAGGGGTTTTTGTGAAAACAAGTAAATATGAGATCGACATGTGCAACGGCTCAATCATGGATAAACTGATTTCTTTTTCCCTGCCTCTGATGCTTTCCAGTATCCTGCAGCTGATGTTCAACGCGGTGGATATCATTGTTGTGGGAAGGTTCAGCAGCAGTCAGGCGCTTGCGGCGGTGGGAGCGACTACGGCGCTGATCAATATATTTACCAATCTTTTTATCGGAATCTCCCTTGGCGCAAATGTTCTGGCAGCCAGATATTTTGCCGCCGGGCGGGACAAAGAAATGTCGGAATCGGTACATACGGCGATCACCCTGGCGCTGATCAGCGGCGTAATCATGGCGTTTGTGGGAGTGGCAATGTCCAGAACAGCGCTGGAACTGATGGCGACGCCGGGGGATGTAATCAATCTGTCTGCGGTCTATATGCGGATCTACTTTATGGGAATGCCGTTTTTCATGCTGTACAACTATGGCGCGGCGATTCTGAGAGCAGTGGGAGATACAAAGCGTCCCCTTGTATTTCTTATTGCCGCGGGGCTGACCAATGTAGTACTTGATCTGCTGCTGGTGATTGTGATTCCGCTGGGCGTGGCGGGGGTTGCCATCGGCACGGTGGCTTCCCAGATGATATCCAGTATTCTGGTGCTCCGCTGCCTTTATAAATCAGAGGGCAGCTATCAGCTCCGCTTTTCGAAGCTGAAGATCCGCTGGGTTTATCTGAAGCGGATCTTTCAGGTGGGCATTCCTGCGGGAATTCAGAGTACGGTAATTAACTTTTCCAACGCATTGCTTCAGTCTTCTGTGAATTCCTTCGGCTCCACTGCGATGGCAGGGTACACGGCGGCAAATAATATTCTGGGCTTTCTCTATGCCGCGGTGAATGCAGTGACACAGGCATGTATGAGTTTCACAAGCCAGAATTACAGCGTGGGAAAGCAGAAGCGCATGGACAGGGTGCTTCTGGACTGTATGCTTCTCTCGGCCGGTGTGTCGGCTGTGATCGGAGTCGGAGCATATGTATTCGGATCCCGGATCCTCAGAATCTATAATACAGAGCCGGAGGTAATCCAGTGCGGCCTGGAAATACTGTCCATTACTACAGTGCCCTATTTCCTGTGCGGCATTATGGATCTGATCCCGGGCGCTCTGCGGGGAATGGGTCATTCTGCAGTACCTATGGTTCTGTCTGTGATCGGTACGGTAGGAATGCGGATTGTGTGGATCTACGGATTTTTCCCGCAGCACAGATCTCTGCATTTTCTGTTTATCTCTTATCCGGGTTCCTGGATTATTACAATTGCAATGCAGGCGGTATGCTTCTGGTTTGTGAGGAAAAAGTGTATCAGGCAGCTGGAAACCGTGCGGGTATAGAAGGGAAAATCAGAAGAACTTTTCATTTAATAACATTCAGGTATCAGCGGCTGCTCCGGGATTTATTTGCAGCCGCTTTTCCTTCTCTTCCGATATTCCCTTGGCGACATCCGGTATCTTTCTCCGAATACCCGGTTAAACGTCCGCATGCTTGTAAACCCTGCTTCCATAGCCAGTCCGGTTATAGTTTCTTCTGAGTTTTCCAGCAGGTTGACAGCCAGATTCAGACGAAGGTCGTTCAGGTATCCGTTGAAATTTGTATGGAAAGTACGGGAAAAGACCCGGGACAGTGCAAAGGGGCTGTATCCCAGGTCCTCTGCCATTTTCGTCAGGGAGATATCCTCATCGATAAAATGTCCGGCCATATAAACGACGATATCATAGACAATGTCATGGCCCGGCTGCTCCGCTCTTTTCTGAAGTCTGAGATATGGGAGAGATCTTGCAAGGATAATCTGTGTAAATGCCTGACAGAGGACGGATGCCGCGGCTCTGCTCTGAGAATCACAGGTTTTGCCGGCGGATTCAAAGAGCCGATGCAGGGCGTAGGGAATATCCGGGTGGACGGAACCGGCCGGTATAACCGGATTTTCCGGCTGCCATGTCAGAAGCCGGTCAGTGTATGTACCTGTAAGGGAGGGCGGTGCGAGAAAGTAGAAGGCACGGGACTCCTCTGAGCAGAAGACCTGGTAATGATGAATGACATTCGGAAAAACGATCCCGAAATCACCGGTCTCCATGTGGAGAAGGGTTTCGCCGATGCCCAGCTCCAGTGTCCCGCCGGTTACATAGATACATTCCAGGGATTTATGGATATGGGGCGGGTAATGGACGGAAACTTTTTCGTAGATTTCCATCTGGTCTTCTTTCAGTTCATAGAAAAAATGCATGGGAACCTCCTGCAAGATCTGGCTGGTTTATCTTTCCTTTTGACAAGAATTATAGTCCGGACAGAGCTATAATGCAATCGAAAATAAAAAGGAGGTGCCGGATATGATTAGAAGATTCAGTAATTTTTTAAGGGATTCTTTTGAGACATATATGCAGCTTTATACAAGAGATCTCTTTTAAGCAGCGTGGCAGAACAGAAAAATGAAACAGGAAAAATACAGAAAAAGCAGGAAGCCGTAACAGCTGTGACTGACAGGAATCACAGATACGGCGGCCTGCTTTTTGTCTGTCAGAACCGGCGGAACAACAGTCAGAACCGGCGGAACAACAGCAGTATACTTGCAAAACAGCCCTTTCTAAACTATAATATACTATCATTGACAACACGGAGGCGGACATGGGAACGAGGAAAGAGCTGAAAAAAAGAGCACGGTTATCCGTAAAGCAGAGTTACTGGCGGGCAGTTTCTGTCTGCTTTCTTATTGCGATGCTTACTACAGCCTACCCGGTAACCACTACTTTTTTCGGTTTCCATGCCGTGTCAGGAGGAATACTGTCCGAGCCGTCCGGTACATCAGACCTGTCAAATTCTGATGTGGTAATCCAGATCGCAGACAGTTTTGTGCCCGGAGACAGTATTGTCCGTCAGATTCCTGAGGTGGTTTTAGAAGCCGGCGGACTTGTTATTGATATCTGTACGTCTGCAGGCTCGCTTCTTTTTTCCGTGCTGCGTGCTGTTAACGGTTTTATTCTGGAGGATCCGGGAGCCGTGACGGCATTTCTCGCGGCAGGAGCCGTACTGTCACTTCTTGGCCACATATTTATCAGTAATCTTCTTATCATCGGGGAAAAGCGCTTTTTCATGGAGGCGCGGAGATACAGACAGACCCGGATATCCAAGATATTTTTTCTCTATAAACTCCGCTGTATCTGGAGCCCGGCCTGGGTTATGCTCTGCCGGGCGGTCTGCCAGACTCTGTGGAATTTTACTATTGCAGGGGGAATTGTCAAGCACTATGAGTACAGTCTGATTCCCTATATTCTTGCGGAGAATCCCAGAATTGGAAGAAAGAAAGCTTTTTATCTTTCCAGACAGATGACGCAGCACAATAAATGGAAGCTGTTTCAGATTGATCTGTCATTTCTGGGATGGAAAATCCTTTCTCTTCCCACGCTCGGAATACTGGATTTTTTCCTTGTTAACCCTTATGTGGCCGGCTGCAGAACGGAAGTCTATTTTTCCCTTCGGAGAAATTACGTCCTTTCCCGGTGCGCCGGATATGAATATCTGAGCGATTCGTATCTGGAACACATTCCTTCAGAAGATGAGCTGCTGATCAGCAAAGCGTTATATGATGATTCGCAGGGACCATATACAAAAATATCCTATTTCGCTCCGGAACAGTACCCGGTATTTCTCTTTTCTGTCCAGCCTCCTGCGCGGGCGGTAAACAATCCGATAAAGGCAGATCAGAAGTACGACTGGCTTTCATACATATTTCTGTTTTTTGCCTTTTCCGTATTCGGATGGGCGCTGGAAATGCTGGCGTCCCTTGTAAGAAACGGAAAACTGCCGGATCAGATTATGCTGGTGGGACCATGGCTCCCTCTGTATGGGATATGCGGGGTAATTCTTCTGCTTTTCGTAAAAAGGTTTTCCGGAACGCCGGTTGTTGTATTTATGCTGAATTTCAGTATTTATTCTGTGCTTAGTTATCTTTTGAGCTGGCTGTTTGAAAGCGGCCTGGGACTGCAGGTCCGCGACTATGATAACTATTTTCTTAATGTCAACGGAAGAATCTATCTGGGAGGATCTACGGCCTTCGCCCTGCTGGGATGCGCATTTCTCTACTATCTGGCGCCCCGCTGGACAGAAGTGTTTCAGAAACTCTCCCGGGAGAAGCGTATGATTCTCTGCATGGTTCTGACCTGCCTGGGGATCGCCGATATTGCCTATACGATTCTGACAAAGCTCTGAACCAGGAGAAGTGTTGATTTTTTGGGGAAATGATAGTAAACTTCTTATAAATAAGACAAAATGACATGCTGCCGCAGCAGGCAGAGGAATGGAGACGATTATGAAAAAACGAGTTGTATTAGCTTTAGGACATCGCGCCCTGGGAACTACGCTCCCTGAGCAGAAGGTTGCGGTAAAGCATACCGCAAAGTGTATTGCAGATCTGATTGAGGAAGGCTATAAAGTGGCCATTACCCACAGTAATGCACCTCAGGTCGGCATGATACACACGGCTATGAATGAGTTTGCGAAAAATCATACAGAGTATACGCCGGCGCCTATGTCTGTCTGCTCCGCCATGAGTCAGGGATATATCGGATATGATCTTCAGAACGGTATCCGCGAGGAGCTGTTAAACAGAGGAATATACCGTACAGTAAGCACAGTGCTTACCCAGGTTGTTGTGGATCCGTATGACGAGGCATTTTACACGCCTACCAAAGTTCTTGGACGCTATATGAATGCCGAAGAGGCAAATGAGGAGCGCAGGAAAGGAAATTATGTGATTGAGGAGGCGGGAAAAGGCTTTCGCCGCGTGGTATCGGCGCCGAATCCGGTCAGAATTGTGGAGCTGGATGCGGTCAACGCGCTTCTGGAAGCCGACCAGATTGTAATTGCCGCGGGCGGCGGCGGAATTCCTGTGCTGGAGCAGGATAATCATCTGAAAGGAGCCAGCGCGGTTATCGAAAAGGATCTGGCGGCCGGAAAACTGGCAGAAGGAATTGACGCGGACATGCTCATCATTCTGACAAATGTGGAAAAAGTCTGCATCAATATGGGACAGCCGGACGAGGAGCCGCTGGGGGAAATTTCAGTGGAGCAGGCCAAGGCCTATATGGACGAAGGTCATTTCGGCATTTACAATATGCTGCCCAAGTTTAAGGCATCGGTTGAATTTGTGGAAAAACGGGAAGGACGCAGCGCCTATATAACTGCATTTGACAAAGTAAAAGAAGCGCTGAAAGGCAAGACCGGAACGGTTATCCGTTAAATCCCAGGTGAAACGGCGGAAAACCGGAATAGAATATTTTTGTTTCGCGAGTGCGGATTACATTTTAAAATATACCAGAGGCTGTCTGAAAACGGCCTCTTTTTTTGTGCACATTTTCAGTTGATTTTTCAGAATGCCTGATGTAATATATGCATATACTAGATGTAGTTATGAAAACCAGATGATGCTTTCTGGCGTTCTGGAGGTGCGTAATTATGGAAAAAAAGAAGCATATCAAAGACCCCGGCAGCGCGATTACACATTTTATCGGCATGCTGATGGCGATTTTCGCGGCAGTGCCGCTTCTTATAAAAGCAGCCAGCGAACCGGGCAGAATATATATCATTTCGCTGGCGATTTACGCGGCGAGTCTGATTTTACTATATGCGGCAAGTACCACATATCATACATTTGACATTTCAGAAAAGGTAAATACCGTTCTGAAAAAGATTGATCATATGATGATTTCGGTACTGATTGCAGGAAGCTATACACCGGTATGTCTGATCGTTCTGAGAGGAAGGACAGGGCTGATTCTTCTGACCATTGTGTGGTCAATAGCGATTGCGGGCATCCTGATCAAAGCGTTCTGGGTATACTGTCCGAAGTGGGTGTCTTCGGTCCTTTATATTGGAATGGGATGGACCTGTGTACTGGCTTTTACCCAGATCCTCAATAATATGTCGCCGGCGGCTTTCGGATGGCTTCTGGCGGGAGGCATTATTTATACAGTGGGCGGCGTGATCTACGCCCTGAAACTTCCGATTTTTGACAACAGGCATAAAAATTTCGGAAGTCATGAGATTTTCCATCTCTTTGTAATGGGAGGAAGTGCCTGCCATTTTGTAGTGATGTATGCATTCCTTCTTCCGTAAGCCGGAAGAAGACGGGAGATTGGATGAAACCGGAGACCGGTAATAGAAAAAGAACATGGGACCATGAGTTATCTGCTCATGGCCTCATGTTCTTTTTTGATTTCCGCAAAGCAGTCCGGAGCAGTCCAGGAACTGTTTGTCGGTGTAAGAACTGCCTTGTAGGGGAATGGTCCGGCTCCTGTTCTGCGAAGGGCGGCCAGCGCCTGATTCAGTCTGCTGTCATCCAGGAAGCAGAACACGAACATTGTATCCGGAAGATCCTCCCCTTCATAGGTGCCTTCTGCCGGCGGTATATCCCTGAGCCCGGCAAGGACGCCCAGCGGCTGGTTATAATCATCCGGGGCAACCCGCTTCAGGCGGATATGGAGGGGAAAAAGAGCCATCTCGATTTTTAACAGACGCTCTTTTTCCGGAGGGTGAAAAAGCAAGATTGTTTCTTTCATAAATATTATTTTCTCCTGTTTTATTTTTATTATAGTATTTTAGCGCAGAAACCGGGAAAAAGAAAGCCTGATCTGTCGCTGCTCACATTTTCGCGAATTCTGCATATACTGCCTGTGAGAAAATATATTCTGCGGGAGGACGGGGGATGAGGATCTGTGAGCTCAGGGACAAAGAAGTGATTAATGTCTGCAGCGGGAGAAAGCTGGGCTGCGCGGTGGATGTAGAAATTAATATATGCACCGGAGAGGTGGAAGCGATTATTGTGCCGGGGCCCGGGAAGATCTGCGGATTTCTGGGTACGGACTGTGAGTATGTCATACCGTTTGGGTGTATACGGAAAATCGGGCCGGATATTATTCTTGTGGAAATACAGGAGGAAAAGTTTTTGCAAAAAATATAGGGGTTGTGTATAATAAAGACAGCTTATTGGGGAGTAAAAGACGGCGGGCCGTCAAAACAGAAAGGCGGAAGAAATTATGAGATGTCCATATTGCGGAAATCCGGATACAAAAGTGATTGATTCAAGACCGGCGGAAGACAAATGCTCCATCCGCAGACGCCGCTCCTGTGACGAGTGCGGACGGAGATTTACAACATATGAAAAAGTAGAAACGATTCCTCTGATTGTGATTAAGAAGGATAATAACCGTGAACAGTATGAGAGGTCCAAGATTGAGCACGGCGTATTAAGCGCATGCTATAAGAGACCGGTTTCGGCGGAAGCGATACAGAAGACCATTGACGCCATTGAGCTGGAGATATTTAACCGGGAAGAGAAAGAGGTTCCCAGCAGCGCAATCGGAGAGATTGTTATGGAGAAACTGAAAGATCTGGATCCTGTGGCGTATGTCAGGTTCGCGTCAGTTTACAGAGAATTTAAGGATGCCAATACATTTATGGATGAGCTGAAAAAGTTTCTTCAGTGACAGACCGGATAAAGCAGCTGCCTGAAATAGAACGGACAGCGGAAGGAGCGGACAGATTATGCGCACTTATAAGCTGACAATCGCATATGACGGAACCCGCTATCAGGGCTGGCAGCGGCAGGGAAATACCGGCAATACAATTCAGGGTATTTTAGAGGAAGCTGTTTCAGAGGAAACCGGGTATGAGACGGAGGTAAATGGTTCCGGCCGTACAGATGCCGGCGTACATGCAAGAGGGCAGACGGCAAGTATTGTTCTCCCGGGCCGGATTACAGAGGCGGAGTTTACCTGGCGGCTGAACGACAGGCTTCCGGCAGATATCCGTATCCTGCGTACGGAACTTGTGAAGAACGGTTTCCATGCGAGAAAGAGCGCGTCAGGCAAAGTGTATGAGTACCATGTGGATACGGGAGAAAGGCCGGATGTGTTCACCAGACGGTACTGTTATCATTTTCCTCATTTTCTGGATCTGGATGCGATGAGAGAAGCTGCGGGATATCTGACAGGAACTCATGAATATGCAGGCTATACAGATAAAAAGGGCGAAAAGTCCACACGACGTACAATTTATGATATAATGATCAGCGGACAGGGCAGCAGGCTGGTTATAGAATATAACGGCACCGGTTTCCTGTATCATATGGTGAGGATCCTTACGGGAACACTTCTTGAGACAGGAACGGGACAGCGGCTCCCCGGGGAGGCAGCGGCAGCTCTGCGGACGAAGGACAGAAGGCAGGCAGGATTTCTTGCTCCGGCGAGAGGACTGTTTCTGCGGGAAGTCCGCTATGACTGAAACAGGGACAGGTAGCAGTAGCATGTATATCTGTCTTTCCTTTTTTGGACAGATTTTCTGTAAAGGAGGCAAGAATGAAATTAATTTCATGGAATGTAAATGGAATCCGGGCCTGTGTCCAGAAAGGATTCCTTGATTTTTTCAAAGAGGCGGATGCGGACATTTTCTGTATCCAGGAAACAAAAATGCAGGAAGGGCAGCTGACGCTTGACCTGGACGGTTATTATCAGTACTGGAATTACGCGGTGAGAAAAGGCTATTCCGGCACGGCGGTATTCACAAAGAAAGAGCCGCTTTCTGTATCATACGGAATTGGAATTGAAGAACATGATCAGGAAGGAAGGGTGATTACCTGTGAGTTTGAAGACTTTTATTTCGTTACAGTGTATACACCTAATTCCCAGAATGAACTGGCAAGACTGGATTACCGTATGGTGTGGGAGGACGATTTCCGGGCATATCTGAAAAAGCTTGAAGAGAAGAAGCCGGTGATTGTGACAGGCGATATGAATGTGGCACATGAAGAAATTGATCTGAAGAATCCGAAGACAAACCGGAAAAATGCCGGATTTACCGATCAGGAGAGACGGAAATTCACAGAACTTCTGGATGCGGGATTTATCGATACGTTCCGTTATTTTTACCCGGACGCGGAGGGGATCTATTCCTGGTGGTCATACCGGTTCAGCGCCCGGGCGAAAAATGCCGGATGGCGCATCGACTATTTCTGTGTATCCGAGTGCCTGAAGGACAGGCTTGCGGATGCCGGGATTCTGACAGATGTTATGGGATCGGACCACTGCCCGGTGGAACTGGATCTGAAGGACTAAATCGTATTAGGAGGATAAGAAGAAATGACAAAGATAGATATTATTTCCGGCTTCCTGGGAGCCGGAAAAACAACACTTATAAAGAAGCTGCTTTCTGAGGCATTTACAGGAGAGCAGGTTGTGCTGATTGAAAACGAATTCGGCGAGATTGGAATCGATGGAGGATTTCTGAAAGAATCCGGAATAGAGATCAGGGAAATGAATTCCGGATGTATTTGCTGCTCACTTGTGGGAGATTTCGGAAAATCTCTCAGGGAAGTCGTGGATACCTATCATCCGGACCGGATCCTGATTGAACCATCCGGCGTGGGGAAACTGTCTGATGTGATCCGGGCTGTTCAGGATGTGCAGGAGGAAATCGATGCAGAACTCAACAGTTTTACAACCGTTGTGGATGTAACAAAGTGCAGAATATACAGAAAGAATTTCGGCGAGTTCTTCAGCAATCAGATCGAGTATGCCGGAGCCGTTATCCTGAGCCGTACAGATAAAGCAAAACCGGAGAAGATCGAAGAAAGCGTGGCGCTGCTCCGTGAGCTGAATGAAAAGGCTCCGTTCATAACAACCCCGATTTCAAAACTTGAAGGAAAGAAAATCCTGGAAACAATGGAATCCGGAAAATCTCTCGAAGAGGAGCTGCTGGCGGAAGTGATCTGCCCGGTATGCGGCCATGCGCACGATCATGACCACGAGCATCATCACGATCATGAGCACGACCACGAACATCATCACGAGCATGCCCATGAGCACGAACACGGGCATCATCATGAACATGACCACGGGGAATGCGGCCATGAGCATCATCACCATGATCATGAAGGACATCACCATGCGGATGAAGTGTTTACAAGCTGGGGCCGGGAGACAATTCATACTTTTACAGAAGAGCAGGTTGAACAGATCCTGGGCCGCCTGGAAAAAGAGCATGAATACGGCGACGTGCTCCGCGCGAAGGGCATGGTCGCAGGAGATGACGGAAACTGGATTTATTTTGATATGGTGCCGGGCGAGCATGAAGTAAGAGAAGGCGCGCCGGAATATACGGGAAGGATCTGTGTCATCGGCGCACAGCTGAATGAACAGAAGCTGGAGGGACTTTTCGGACTTGCGTAAATAGATGGGGGGAGACAAAGAAATGGAATCAAATGTAATGGTATATCTGATGACAGGCTTCCTGGACAGCGGGAAAACTCAGTTCCTGAAATTTACACTGGAGCAGGACTATTTTCAGATTGACGGCAAGACGCTTCTTATTCTGTGTGAAGAGGGCGAGGAAGAGTATAATCCGATGGAGATGCTTAAGTATGGAGTTGTCATAGAGAAAATAGAAGACCAGGAAGACCTGACAGAAGAATATCTGGAAGAACTGAACCGGAAACATGAACCGGAACGTGTAGTAGTCGAATATAACGGAATGTGGAAGGTAAGCGATTTTGAATCAATGAAGCTTCCTGACGGCTGGGAAATCGAGCAGAAGCTGACAACAGTGGATGCCAGTACATTTCAGATGTATCTGACGAACCTGAAACCTCTGTTTGTCGAGATGGTCCGGGGCGCGGAGCTGGTATTGTTTAACCGCTGCGAGGATCTGAAGCCGCTGCCGGGTTACAGACGAAGCGTAAAGGTTGTAAGTCCCCAGGCGGAAGTAATCTTTGAGGACGAGGAAGGGGAAATTGAAAATATTTTTGAAGATGATGTACCCTATGACCTGAAAGCGCCGGTAATTCAGATCGCCAGAGAGGATTACGGCATCTGGTATGTGGATATGATGGAGAATCCGGACCGCTACAAAGGAAAGACAGTGGAGTTTACAGCAAAGGTATTAAAGCCAAGGAGCTTCCCGTCAAAAGTCTTTCTGCCGGGCCGCATGGCTATGACCTGCTGTGCGGATGATACTACATTTCTCGGATATGTATGCAGAAGCTCCTATGCGCCGAAGCTGAAGGCGGGACAGTGGATCACCGTCCGCGCAAAAGTAAGATACGCGAATGTATCTGTGTACCAGGGCGAAGGCCCTGTACTTGAGGCGGAAAATATAGAGCCGGCAGAGCCGATAGAAGAGCTGGTATATTTTAATTAGGCAAAGCGCGCTGCAGATGACGCGCGGAAAGGATAAATGAAAGAGGAGGTATTATCGGTTATGGAAAAAAAGTATGATGTAATTGCGCTCGGAGAGCTTCTGATTGATTTTACCATGAACGGACAGAGTGATCAGGGCAATAACATGTTTGAAGCATGCCCGGGAGGGGCGCCGTGCAATGTGCTGACGCTGCTGAACCGGATGGGCAAGAAGACAGCTTTTATAGGAAAAGTCGGGGAAGATCAGTTCGGCAGACTTTTAAGAGATACAATTACAGAAGCGGGGATAGACGCTTCCAATCTGAAAACGGATAAAAAAGTCAATACTACGCTGGCCTTTGTACACACTTTTCCGGATGGAGACAGAGAGTTTTCTTTTTACCGCAATCCGGGAGCAGATATGATGCTTTCAGAAGACGAGGTGGAACCATCGTTTGTCGGACAGACAAAGATCTTCCACTTCGGAACATTATCCATGACCCACGACGGAGTGAGAGCCGCGACGAAAAAGGCGGTGCAGGCGGCCAAAGACGGCGGATGCCTTGTGTCTTTTGACCCGAATCTGCGTCCTCCGCTCTGGACCTCTCTTGATCTTGCGAAAGAACAGATGGAATATGGGTTCAGCGTCTGTGATATTCTGAAAATCTCGGATAACGAGATTCAGTTTGTATCCGGAAAAGAAGATTATGATGAAGGGATCGCTTACCTTCAGGAAAAGTATCAGATCCCGCTGATCCTGCTGACCATGGGAAAAGACGGAAGCCGGGCATACTATAAGGGAATGCGGGCGGAACGTCCGGGATTTCCCGTGAAAACCATTGAAACAACAGGCGCCGGAGATACCTTCTGCGGCAGCTCCCTGAATTATATACTGGAGCATGATTTCAGCAATCTGACAGAAGAAGAGCTTGGCGAGATGCTTACATTTGCCAATGCGGCTGCGGCTATCGTAACAACAAAGAAAGGTGCCATCCGCGCAATGCCGGCAAGAGAAGAAGTGCAGGAGCTGATTGCAGGAAAGTAGATTCGGATTTGTCGAAGGGAACTTCCGGACAGCAAATAGAAAATCAGAAGACAAGAAAGTGTTTGAAGGACGTATTCAGAAGAGGGGGACAGGGAATTCTGATTCCGTTCCATGAGTTAAGAAAAAT
>DXIU01000103.1 GCA_019112765.1 Candidatus Mediterraneibacter norwichensis
GTGGAGGGATAGCCCCAAGTCAGATTAATTCATTAAAACTTAATAATGGTAAGAGTGTTTTGGGTTCGAGTATGACTAAGAGAAGAAATCTCCGCAGAGGAGATGACTGACCAAACGGCAAAGAAGAGAGAAAACAAGGTTTTAAGGCGTAATGAATACTACGCAATTCAAGATGTGTTTGATGGCTTATATGCAAAAAGTAAACAGGGTGCAATATTTACCGACCTTATGTCGCTTATAACAAGTCCGCAGAATATAGCACTTGCGTACAGGCGAATTAAGCGAAATAAGGGAAGTCGAACTCCTGGTACAAACATGGGTACAATCGAGCAGATAGCGGAACGGGGAAATGACATTTTGGTAGATTATGTTCAGCGAAGACTGGCAAACTACAAACCACATCCGGTTAGATGTGTCATGATTCCCAAGGACAATGGGAAAGAAAGACCACTAGGGATTCCAACCATTGAAGACCGCTTGATTCAGCAATGTATTCTTCAAGTGATGGAGCCGATATGCGAAGCTAAGTTTCACAACGAAAATGCGCTGAAAAAGACCAATAATTATCGAATTCTAGTCGGTAATACCATTATAGAGTAAATAGGTTTAATTTGATGGAGCGCCGTATGAGGTGAAAGTCTCACGTACGGTGCGGAGCGGGGGAAAAGGTGGAAAGTGGTGTGAGAATGCCGCTCAGACCTTACCTATCGCTATTGCTGTTACTGAGAGGGGATGCGATGTCTGCAGATGAATTGAGAGGAATAGTCAGGTCGGTAAATAATGATATGGTAGATGAAATGGATCGGCTTTCGGATGAAGTGTATTATTATCAGAGGGGAAGCGGGAAATTGGAGATTGCAGCATGAGGGATGATAATTTATTTTATAAATATTAATAGATGCTGATTTATTACGAGTGAAATTAACGTGTTAATTTACATTGTGATTTTGGAAGAGAGGTGGTATGCTATTATATATAGAATAAATGGAAAGGATGCTGGTCATATGCCGAATATTAAGCCGATTTCAGATTTGAGAAATTACACAGAGGTTTTAAAAGAAGCTCAGGAAGGTGCGCCTGTATTCCTTACAAAGAATGGGCGTGGGGAATACGTGATTCTTGATATGAAAGAGTATGATAGAATGCGTGCTACGATTGCCTTGATGTCCAAATTAGAAGAAGGCGAACATTCTGCCAGAAAGGAAGGATGGATATCTGCTGATGAAGTAGAGTCATCATTGGGAATCTGAGTATGGAATTATATTATACGCCGGAAGCAAGGAATGATTTGATCAATATAAAAGAATCAATTATAGAGAAATTTGATGATGAAAACCTTGCTATAGAAGTACTAAAGAAGATTACCAAGACGGCTCGTCAGCTTGTCGTATTCCCGTATCTGGGACAGGAGCTTTCAGGAATAATTGGTATATATACAGAATACAGATGTCTTTTCTGTGAGAAAAATTATGTGTTTTATCGTGTTGAAAAGGAGCGTATCTGTGTAATAAGGATACTCAATGAAAAGCAGGATTATATGAGGATCTTGTTTGGTATATCCGAGTTGGAAGAGTAAAAATAGGTATTGTTCTATAGATTTTATACACGATAGTCAAAATGTCTTTTTGTCCCTTCAGGTCAACACCTGACTGGAATAAATAATCAGATACCCCAGTCCGCTTCTGGCAGCCAGGAATTCCCCGATCACCACCCCTACCAGACAAAGGCCGATATTTACTTTCATATTGCTGATTACAGCAGGCACCGAGCCTGGCAGAACAACTTTGGTCAGAACATGACGGCGTCTGCCATGAAGCGTATAGATCAGTTTGATTTTTTCCTGATCAACAGTTGTGAAGCTGGTGTACAGATTCATAATGCTTCCGAATATGGCAACGGACATGCCTGCCACAATGATTGTTTTCGGAGTGGCTCCCAGCCAGACAATCAGCAGCGGGGCGAGCGCGGACTTCGGCAGACTGTTAAGGACTACAAGATACGGCTCCAGAATATCCGACAGTCTTCTGCTGCACCAGAGCAGTATGGCTGCCAGCACACTGAATAATGTAACCAGCAGGAAACTGGCAAGTGTTTCATACAGCGTAATGCTGATATGCCGGAAAATAGAACGGTCCTGAACCATTTCCCTGAAGCAGACGGCGATTTTTGACGGACTGCTGAAAATAAAAGAGTCAATGACTCCGGTATCGGCACAGAATTCCCAGAGAAAAAGAAAACCCGCCAGAATCAGAATGCGGGCGGCACAGACAGTAATACGCCGGAATTTCAGATGCCGTATAAAAAGTTCCTGTGCCCGGGACGGTTTATTCATCATGATTCAGCTCCTTCCAGATTTGATTGAAATATGTTTTAAACTCCGGCGCGTTTCTCCGGTTCAGCGGGGTATCATTTTCCACCTCAAAGGCGACGGGGACGATGCACAGTACAGAAGCAGGTCTCCTGGACAGGACGATAACCCGGTCAGCCAGGCTGACGGCTTCCGACAGATCATGAGTGACAAGCAGGGCGGTTTTCCCGGATTGACGGATGATCTGTCCGATGTCGTCGCTTACTGTCAGCCGGGTCTGGTAATCCAGTGCGGAGAAAGGTTCATCCAGGAGCAGAAGTTCAGGATCCAGGAGAAGCGTCCGGATCAGAGCGGCCCGCTGACGCATTCCGCCGGAGAGCTGTGAAGGTCTGGCATGTGCGAATGGTTTCAGTCCGTACTGTTCCAGAAGAGCATCTGCTTTTTTTCGGGTTGCGGCATTGAGCATATGGTTGATTTCGGCGCCAAGCAGAACGTTGCGATATACAGTCCGCCATTCAAACAGATGATCATGCTGCAGCATATAACCGATATCAGACGCATTTTCCGTAAGCGGCTTTCCATTTAAAAAGATCTCTCCGGATTCAGGAACCATGAGTCCGGCGATCAGAGAGAGCAGAGTGGATTTGCCGCAGCCGGACGGACCGACTACAGCGGTAAATTCGCCGGGAGCAAGGGAAAAGGAAATGTTCCGCAGCGCAGGTGTCTCTCCTTCAGGTGTATGGTAGGCATAATTTATATTTTTCAGTTCAAGAATTGGTTGCATAAAGTCACTCCTATCTGACAGTATCTATAATTAATGTATGAAAAATCCTGTTCTTCGTGCGCAAAAACAAGGGGCTCTTTCTTGTACCGCCGGAGGAATAGATGTATAATATTAACAAAGAAATGTGCGGAAAAATAACGTTCCCGAAAATCCGGTCAGAGGTGGTACATACCCGGGAAAGTGCGGAACGTACAGGAAGGGAGGCGAAACTATGGCGGAGTATAAAATTGTTACAATAGGACGCCAGTTCGGCAGCGGCGGCCATGAAATCGGTCAGATCCTTGCGGACAGGCTGGGAATTCCTCTTTATGACCACAGACTTGTGAGCATGGCGGCAGAGGCGTTGAATCTGAAAGAGGATACAGTCAGGAAAGTTGATGAATCCGGACTGAAAATGTTTCTGACCAACTATTCTGTCAGTCCGGGCTGTTATGTGGACTTTGTAAATGCCACATCCTATATGCAGTCTCTGAATGAAAATGTTTACCGGCAGCAGGCAGAGATTATCCGGACACTGGCAGGAGAGGGCCCCTGCGTGATTATCGGCCGGTGCGCGGATTATGTGCTGAGAGATTTTCCCGGCTGTGTTAATGTGTTTATCTGTGCAGACAAGAAAGAGCGGATTGCGAGAATAGCAGAGAGATATGGTCTGACAGAACGCAAAGCAGCAGAAAAAGTGAAAAAAACAGACCGGGAGAGACGGTATTATTATGAAATCCATACAGGGCTGGATTGGGGAAGCATTGAGTCTCATCAGGCACTGTTAAATGTAAGCCTTCTCGGCAGGGAGAAAACGGTGCGGCTTCTGGAAATGATGTACAGGGCATGAAAGCCCTGACCGAAAAGAATATTTTCTGTCAGAAAAAGCAGTGAATAGAAAACGGCATCCTGTAAAGGTTGCCGTTTTCTATGAGGGGGGAGATAGTTGCTTATCAACTATCTCAGACCAGTATAAAAGAAAAATGTGTAGAAAGTATGTATTTTCTGTGAAATATGGCGAGGGAAATTACATGCTGCTTTTGAACGCGGATATATACCGAGAGCTGCCGGGTATCTAAATGCCGGAGAATATGCTATACTGTTTCAGAGAAAACGGGCAGTGTACCGCAGTCTGTGAAACAATGAAGAAAACGCAGGAGAGATAACAATGAATCAGCCAAAAATAAATTATCAGAAAGAACTGGATAAAATTCTGGAAGGTCTGGAAAAAGAACAGCGTGTACCGACGCTTCTTCTTCACAGCTGCTGCGCTCCGTGCAGCAGTTATGTTCTGGAGTATCTTTCCAGGTATTTCCGGATTACTGTGTTTTATTATAATCCGAATATCTATCCGGAAGACGAATATGCAAAGCGGACGCTGGAGCAGCAGAAGCTGATCCGGGAGATGAAGCTGAAACATCCGGTGTCGTTTCTGGAAGGCAGGTATGACAGACAGGAATTTTTCCATGTGGCAGAGGGGATGGAAGATGCACGGGAAGGGGGACCCAGATGCATGAAGTGCTATGCGCTCCGTCTGGAAGAAACAGCGAAAACAGCAAGGGATAAAGGGTTTGATTTTTTCACCACAACGCTTAGTATCAGCCCTATGAAAAACGCGCAGAAACTCAATGAGATCGGACAGAAGACAGGTGAAAAATACGGCGTGGATTATCTGGTATCAGATTTTAAAAAGAAAAACGGATATAAACGTTCCATAGAGTTGTCCCGGGAGTTCGGACTGTACAGACAGGATTACTGCGGATGTGAATTTTCTCTGGCTGAAAGGCGGGAAAGAGAAAATAACCAGCTTATTTCGGATAAAAAAGAACAGACTGTTTAAAGTTGGGAGTAGACATATAACACTTTACTGTGTTAAACTAAGTGGAAAATGCAGAATAAGACTGCATTCCTGAAAGAAGAAACAGAAAAGAGGAAAGAAAAATGGCACAGTTATGGGGCGGCCGTTTTACAAAAGAGACGGACAAACTGGTATATGATTTTAATGCTTCAATTTCTTTTGATAAGAGATTTTACGAGCAGGATATCCGCGGCAGCATTGCACATGTTACTATGCTGGCGAAACAGGGGATTCTCACAGGGGAAGAAAAGGAGCAGATCATAAAGGGACTTGAAAGTATCCGGACAGATGTGGAAAACGGTACTCTTAAAATTACAGAGGAATACGAAGATATCCACAGTTTTGTGGAAGCCAGTCTGATTGACCGGATCGGAGAAGCGGGAAAGAAACTTCATACCGGACGCAGCCGCAATGACCAGGTGGCCCTGGATATGAAACTTTATACAAGAGATGAAATTCTGGAGCTGGACGGCCTTTTAAAAGAGATGCTGGAAGTGCTTCTGAAACTGATGAAAGACAATCTGGAGACTTACATGCCCGGATTTACCCATCTTCAGAAGGCCCAGCCGATTACCCTGGCTCATCATATGGGCGCATATTTTGAAATGTTTAAGCGTGACCGCTCCCGGATGAAGGATATTTATAAAAGAATGAATCTGTGTCCGCTGGGGTCCGGAGCTCTTGCGGGAACCACGTATCCGCTTGACCGGGAATACACAGCAGAGCTTCTGGGATTTGACGGCCCGACGCTGAACAGTATTGATTCGGTATCGGACAGGGATTATCTGATCGAGCTGCTGTCGGCTATGTCTACAGTGATGATGCATCTGAGCAGATTTTCCGAGGAAGTGATTATCTGGAATTCCAACGAATACAGATTTGTTGAGATTGATGACGCCTACAGTACAGGCAGCAGTATTATGCCTCAGAAAAAGAACCCGGATATCGCGGAACTGGTTAGGGGAAAGACAGGAAGAGTGTACGGGGCGCTTACAGCTCTGCTTACAACTATGAAGGGAATTCCGCTTGCATATAATAAGGATATGCAGGAGGACAAGGAATTCGTTTTTGACGCGATTGACACAACAAAGGGATGTCTGGCACTGTTTACGGGTATGCTAAAGACCATGAAGTTTAACCAGGTCCGTATGGAAGAAAGCGCGAAACACGGATTCACCAATGCGACAGATGCAGCGGATTATCTGGTAAATCACGGTGTGCCTTTCCGGGATGCTCACGGCATTGTAGGGCAGCTTGTACTTTACTGCATTGATAAAGGCATTGCGCTGGATGATATGAGCCTGGAAGAATTCAAGGCGGTCTCACCGGTTTTTGAAGAAGATATTTACGATGCCATCAGCATGAAAACCTGCGTGGAAATGCGCAATACCATTGGCGCGCCGGGCAGGGCGGCAATGGAACAGGTAATTCAGGAAGAGGAAAAATATCTGGCGGCTGAATAAAGCAGCGGAACCGTCTGCAGATAAGATAAAAACAGTAAATAAGAAACAGAAAGGAAGTAAGAGAAATGGATAAGAAATTAAAAGTAGGAATTCTGGGAGCAACGGGAATGGTTGGACAGAGATTTATCTCTCTCCTTGAAAATCACCCCTGGTTTGAGGTTGTGACAGTAGCGGCCAGCCCCCGCTCCGCAGGAAAAACATATGAAGAAGCAGTGGGAGACCGCTGGAAAATGGACACTCCTATGCCGGAAGCGGTAAAGAAACTGGTTGTTCTCAATGTAAACGATGTGGAGCATGTAGCCTCTACTGTGGATTTCGTGTTCAGCGCGGTTGATATGAGCAAGGATGAAATCAGGGCAATTGAGGAAGAATATGCAAAGACAGAGACTCCGGTTGTATCCAACAACAGCGCTCATCGCTGGACGCCGGATGTTCCGATGGTTGTGCCGGAGATTAACGCAGATCACTTTGACGTGATCCCGGATCAGAGAAAACGCCTGGGAACAACACGTGGATTTATCGCGGTAAAACCGAACTGCTCCATTCAGAGCTATGCACCGTGTCTGGCAGCATGGAAAGAGTTCGGACCGAAAGAACTGGTTGTGACAACATATCAGGCAATTTCCGGAGCAGGCAAGACATTCAAAGACTGGCCGGAGATGGTGGGAAATATTATTCCGTTTATCGGCGGCGAAGAAGAAAAAAGCGAGCAGGAGCCGCTCCGTGTTCTCGGTAAAGTTGAGAACGGACAGATCGTAAAGGCGGAACTGCCCAGGATCACATGCCAGTGCGTACGTGTGCCGGTATTAAACGGCCACACAGCGGCAGTATTCATTAACTTTGAGAAGAAACCGACAAAGGAGCAGCTCATTGAAAAACTGGTGAACTACAAAGGCTTCCCCCAGGAGGCAGGACTTCCCAGTGCGCCAAAGCAGTTTATTCAGTATCTGGAAGACGACAACCGGCCGCAGGTAACACTGGACGTGGACTATGAAAACGGTATGGGCATATCCATCGGACGTCTGAGAGAAGACACAATGTATGACTACAAATTTATCGGTCTCTCTCATAATACAGTAAGAGGCGCTGCCGGCGGCGCGGTTCTCTGCGCAGAAGCACTGACGGCGAAAGGATATATTGCAAAGAAGTAAGAATATTCTGAAAACGGCGGCAAAAGGGGACAGACCCTTTTCCAAAAGGGTCTGTCCCCTTTCACAGATTTTTCACAAAAGGAGGTTTTCTGAAAATGGGAATGACAATGACGCAGAAGATCCTGGCCGCTCATGCAGGGCTTGACTCTGTGGAAGCAGGACAGCTGATCGAGGCAAAGCTTGATGTGGTTATGGCGAATGACATTACCGGGCCGATGGCTCTGCCGATTATTAAGCAGATGTCAGATCATGTATTTGACAAGGATAAGGTAGTTTTTGTTCCGGATCATTTTACGCCGAACAAGGACATTAAATCCGCGGAGAACTCCAAAGCGATCCGCGAGTACGCGAAAGAGCAGGGACTGACCTGGTATTTTGAGCAGGGCAAATCCGGTGTGGAGCATGCGATTCTGCCGGAAGCGGGCGTTGTGACAGCAGGAGAGTGCATTATCGGCGCTGATTCACACACCTGTACATACGGGGCTCTGGGCGCGTTCTCCACAGGAATGGGCACAACAGATGTGGCTACCGGCATGGCTACCGGAGAAATCTGGTTCAAGGTGCCAAGCGCCATTAAGTTTGTACTGACCGGAAAACCGGGAAAATATGTAAGCGGCAAGGATATTATTATTCATATCATCGGAAAGATCGGTGTGGACGGCGCTCTCTATAAATCCATGGAATTTGCGGGAGACGGCATTGCCAGTCTGTCCATGGACGACCGCTTTACTATGGCGAATATGGCAATTGAAGCAGGCGCCAAAAACGGAATCTTCCCGGTTGACGATCAGACTCTGGCATATATTAAGGAGCATTCCGGCAAACCGTATACACTATATGAAGCGGACGATGATGCCGAGTATGACGAAGTCATTACAATCGATCTCTCAGAGGTCCGTCCTACGGTGGCCTTCCCCCATCTTCCGGGAAACGCGAAGACCATTGACGAGGTTGAAGCGATGGATCCGATCAGGATCGATCAGGTGGTAATCGGTTCCTGTACCAACGGACGTATGGAAGATATGAGAAAAGCAGCCGCGATTCTGAAAGGACACACCGTACATCCGGACGTCCGGGTTATGGTTGTTCCTGCCACACAGAAGATTTATAAGCAGTGTATTGAAGAGGGACTTCTGGAAATCTTTGTAGATGCGGGCTGCGCCGTAAATACGCCAAGCTGCGGACCGTGCATGGGAGGACACATGGGCGTTATGGCGGCCGGAGAGAAGTGTGTGTCCACAACAAACCGCAACTTTGTAGGACGGATGGGACATGTGGATTCCCTGATCTACCTGGCGTCTCCCGAGGTGGCGGCGGCCAGCGCCATTGCAGGCTATATTGCAAATCCTGAGAAAGTGGGTGACATGTAAAATGAAAGCAAAAGGACATGTTTTTAAATACGGTGATAATGTAGATACTGACGTAATCATCCCGGCAAGATATCTGAATTCTTTTGACGCGAAAGAACTGGCCAGCCATGCCATGGTTGATATTGATCCGGATTTCGTAAAGAAAGTTCAGCCGGGGGATCTGATTGTGGCAAAGAAAAATTTCGGCTGCGGCTCTTCCAGAGAACACGCGCCGCTCTGCCTGAAGACGGCAGGAGTCAGCTGCATTATCGCGGAAACATTTGCCAGGATCTTCTATAGAAATGCCATCAATATCGGCCTTCCTATCATTGAGTGTCCGGAGGCGGCAAACGGAATCGACGCAGGGGACGAAGTAGAGGTTGACTTTGACAGCGGCAGGATCTGCAACCTGACAAAGGGAACACAGTTCCAGGGACAGGCCTTCCCGGAATTCATGCAGAAACTGATCGCTGCCGGCGGGCTGGTCAACTACACAAATAATAAAAAGAAAAAATAGAAGGTTCCGAATGCTGAGTCAGAAGAACACAGAGTTCTGTTTTTGGCGCAGCTGTCAGGAAAAATAAAAGGGATGCTGCATGAGAGGCATATTGACCGATCCATGCGGCACCCTTTTTATGAAAGGGGAAATTATGGAAAAGGAAAATGTAAACGGGAAGGCGTCGGCTCTTCTGCCGATCGGAGTGTTTCTGGTAATCTTTCTCGGCTCAGGGATTGTATTTCAGGATTTTAATGCAATGCCGGCGATTGTTGCGTTTCTGATTGCTCTCTTCGCGGCATTCCTTCAGAACAGGAAAGTAAGTTTTGACGAAAAAATCCGGATTATCGCCGGAGGGCTGGGGGAAGAGAATATTATTACCATGAGCCTGATTTTTCTCTGCGCCGGAGGATTCTCCGGGGCTGTCAGCGCGGCCGGAGGTGTGGACAGCGCAGTAAATCTGGGACTTTCATTGATCCCGGCGCATTTTGCCGTAGCAGGCCTGTTTATTATTGCCTGCTTTATTTCAGTTTCTATGGGAACTTCCATGGGGACTATCGCGGCTCTGGCGTCCATTGCCGCCGGTATCGGCGAAAAGACGGGATTTTCTCTGGCAGTCTGCATTGCGGCTGTAGTCTGCGGCGCCATGTTCGGAGATAACCTTTCCATGATTTCTGACACAACGATTGCCGCGGTGAAGACCCAGGGATGCGAAATGAAGGATAAATTCAAGGCGAATTTTCTGATCGTGCTTCCGGCGGCTGTTCTTACGGTTGTTTTTTTCTGGTTTATAACAAGAGGGGTCAGTTATGAGATTGAAGGGAGCCTTGATTATAATTTTCTGGAAGTGCTTCCTTATATTGTAGTCCTTGTGGGCGCGCTGATCGGGATCAATGTATTCCTTGTCCTTGTCAGCGGCATTGTAATTTCTCTGGCTGTAGGCGTGGGAACCGGAAATATCCTTCTGTCGGAAATGTTCACAGTGGTAGGAGAAGGCGTTGTTTCCATGTATGATATTACAGTTATTTCAATTATCGTAGCCTGTATCGTATCGCTTGTCCGGGCAAACGGGGGCATCCATTTTATACTGAATCTGATCCGCAGAAGAATCCGCGGGAAAAAGGGCGCCCAGGCAGGAATCGCGGCTCTGGCCCTTACCGTGGATCTGTGCACGGCCAATAATACAGTGGCTATTGTAATGGCCGGACCGATCGCGAAGGAAATCAGCGATGAGTTCGGTGTGGATCCGAAGCGTTCCGCTTCGCTCCTGGATATGTTTACTTCTGTGGGACAGGGACTGATTCCCTATGGCGCCCAGCTTCTGTCCGCGGCGGCGCTGACCGGACTTACCCCATATGATATGATACCCTATCTGGTTTATCCGATGCTGATGGCTGTCTGCGGTATTGCGGCTATTGTGTTTTCACGGAAATGATCTGCTGCTGAGAACAGCGGCCCGGGGCAGGATGATCCGGGAAACAGTATCCCGCAGGCCGGGCCGGGAAGCGGTGTTTTCTATGGACACGGCGCAGTTACCTGTGCTATAATTCATGGCAGTGACATGAGTTGTTTCCGGGGACCTGAAGATCCCCGGAAACTCAAAAAAGAAAAAGAGGTTAAAAGAATGAATCTGTTATATAAGAGTACAAGAAGTGCGGATAAGACGGTTACCGCTTCAGAGGCGATTCTGAAAGGACTGGCGGATGACGGAGGACTGTTTGTTCCGGAATATATCCCGAAGCTGGATGTTACGCTGGATGAGCTGAAGAATATGACATATCAGGAGACGGCTTATGCTGTAATGAAGCAGTTCCTGACGGATTTTACAGAGGAAGAATTAAAGCGCTGCATTAACAGCGCATATGACTCCAAGTTTGATACAGAAGTAATCGCTCCCCTTGTGAAAGTGGGGGATACATATCATCTGGAGCTGTTCCACGGCGCGACCATCGCGTTCAAGGATATGGCGCTCTCCATTCTTCCTCATCTTCTGACTACAGCGGCAAAGAAGAATCATGTGACCAATGAAATCGTAATTCTTACGGCTACGTCAGGAGATACAGGGAAAGCAGCTCTGGCAGGATTCGCGGATGTGCCGGGGACCAGGATTATTGTATTTTATCCGAAGGGCGGCGTAAGCCGCGTGCAGGAACTTCAGATGGTAACGCAGAAAGGCGATAATACCTCTGTTGTCGCGATTCACGGAAACTTTGACAATGCCCAGAGCGGTGTGAAAGCCATTTTCGAAGACAAAGAGCTGGAAAAGGAGCTGGCGGAGGCCGGATATCAGTTCTCTTCCGCGAACTCAATCAATATCGGACGTCTGGTTCCCCAGGTTGTATATTATGTTTACGCATATGCGAAACTCCTGGAAAACGGGGAAATTACTTCCGGTGAAGAGATCAATGTAACAGTTCCTACAGGTAATTTCGGAAATATCCTTGCGGCATATTATGCGAAGCAGATGGGCGTTCCCATCGGAAAGCTGATCTGCGCGTCCAATGAAAACAAGGTGCTGTTTGATTTCTTCCAGACAGGCGTATACAACAAAAACCGCGAGTTTATCCTGACTTCATCCCCGTCCATGGATATTCTGATTTCCAGCAATCTGGAGAGACTGATCTATACGATCGCGGGACAGGACGCGGAGAAGAATTCTCAGCTGATGAGCCAGCTTAAAGAAAAAGGATCTTACGAGATCACTCCGGATATGCGGGAGAAGCTGAAGGATTTCGCAGGAGGATTTGCGACAGAAGCGGAAACGGCAGAGACGATCCGCAGGACCTATGAGCGCACAGGATATGTGATGGATACCCATACAGCTGTGGCCGCAGGTGTCTGCGCGAAGTACCGCGCGGAACACAATGACGGCAGAAAATATCTGGTGGCATCCACAGCCAGCCCCTATAAATTTATTCACAGTGTTATGACAGCAATCGATGAGAAATATGCCGATACAGATGAGTTTGAGCTGGTGGATGAGCTGAGCCGTATTTCAGGCACGGAGATCCCGAAAGCCATAGAAGAGATCCGGAACGCGGATATCCGTCACAGGAGAGAATGCGGCGCAGATCAGATGAAAGAAACTGTAAAAGACATTCTTGGAGTATAAGGAGCAGGCGATGGATAGTAGTATATGGGGAATTATAAGTATTGTTGTACTTGCATGCGGACTGTATGGCCTTCATGGCTTTACAGTATTGAAAAAAGGCGGAATGCCGAATCTCTCCATGCTTATGGGGCAGGAGTATGAGAAGGCAAAACCGGAGGTCAGGGAGGAGTTCCTTCAGAAATCGGCGCCGATCCTTCTTCTCTTTTCACTTGCGTGTACGGTCTATGGAATTGTGGATTTTGTGCACTGTTACGTATACAGCATACCGATTGCAGATACGGCCGCGGGCATACTGTTTTTTGTAATCTTGCTTGTATTTGTTATTTTTACGTCAAAAATGCGGAGGAAATATTTTGATAAAGTATGATTGCCGCGAAGCGGCGGATCCGGCTCCGGATAAAACGGAAAAATGGAGAGATCTTATTACGGCTGCATTCCGGGCGAGGGAGAATTCCTACAGCCCCTATTCCCGGTTCCGGGTAGGAGCCGCGCTTCTCTGCGGGAATGGAGAGATATATACCGGATGCAATATAGAAAACCGGGCTTACGGTCCCACGAACTGCGCCGAGCGGACTGCGTTTTTTAAAGCAGTATCCGAGGGCGAGCGGTCATTTGCCGCGATTGCCATAGTCGGCGGAGAGACAGATCCTGTATGGTGTTATCCCTGCGGTGTGTGCCGCCAGGTGATGGCAGAGTTCTGTTCCCCGGATGAATTTCTGATTATATGCGCCAGATCGGCGGATGAATACCGGATTTTCACATTGAAGGAACTGCTTCCGGAAATGTTCTGACAGGCGGCGCGTGTGAAGTATTTAACAAGTAAATTGCATAAAATATCCGCTGATAGTGTAAAAATATATAAATTTATCGGTTAAAATTAATAAAAATGCAGGATTTGAATTCGAATCCTGCATTTTTTGACTGTTCATCCCGTATTTTAGAAGGAGTTGCCCGGTATAAATGAATGTGAAATATTTACAACTTTCAAGTAATGGAAAAATTTTTGTTGATTTTTTGTCAGTTATTCTGTATAATGAGGGCATATTGGAGATTGCGGCATAAATTTCCATGATACAATTTAGAAAGAGAGAGGTAGAGAAGAATGGCAAATATTGATTTAACTCAGTATGGCATTACAGGAACTACAGAAATCGTTCACAATCCTTCCTATGAGATGTTATTCGAGGAAGAGACAAACCCGAATCTGGAAGGTTTTGACAAAGGTCAGGTAAGTGAGCTCGGTGCAGTTAACGTTATGACAGGTATCTACACCGGACGTTCACCGAAAGACAAATATATCGTTATGGATGAAAACTCCAAAGATACAGTATGGTGGACATCCGAGGAGTACCCGAACGACAACCATCCGGCATCTCAGGAAGCATGGAACGCAGTAAAGGATATCGCAAAGAAAGAACTCTCCAACAAGAGACTTTTCGTTGTAGACGCATTCTGCGGAGCAAACAAAGACACACGTATGGCAATCCGTTTTATCGTTGAGGTTGCATGGCAGGCTCACTTCGTAACAAACATGTTCATCCGTCCGACAGCGGAAGAGCTGGAGAACTTCGAGCCGGACTTTGTAGTATACAACGCTTCCAAAGCAAAAGTAGAGAACTACAAAGAGCTGGGACTCAGATCTGAGACAGCAGTTATGTTCAATATCACAAGCCGCGAGCAGGTTATCGTTAACACATGGTACGGCGGAGAGATGAAGAAAGGTATGTTCTCTATGATGAACTACTATCTGCCGCTTAAGGGAATCGCTTCCATGCACTGCTCTGCCAACACAGACATGAACGGCGAGAATACAGCTATCTTCTTCGGCCTTTCCGGAACAGGTAAGACAACTCTTTCCACAGATCCGAAGAGACTTCTCATCGGTGATGACGAGCACGGCTGGGATGACAACGGCGTATTC
>DXIU01000104.1 GCA_019112765.1 Candidatus Mediterraneibacter norwichensis
AGAGACGGCGGATACGCTGGCCGCATTGCGGATGGCGAAGGAAAAGAACATTATGACGATGGCGATTGTCAATGTAGTCGGCAGCAGCATTGCCCGGGAAGCAGATAAAGTGTTTTATACTCTTGCCGGTCCGGAAATATCTGTTGCTACGACCAAGGCTTACAGCGCTCAGCTGGTGGCGTCGTACTGTCTGGCTGTACAGTTTGCGAAAGTCAGAAACAAGATATCGGAAGAACAGTATGCAGGATATATTGACGAACTGTTGACGATTCCGTCCAAGATAGAGAAAATCCTGACTGACAAGGAGAGAATCCAGTGGTTTGCCGCAAAATATGCAAATGCGCACGATGTGTTTTTCGTCGGACGAGGGATTGATTATGCGGTTTCACTGGAAGGCAGCCTGAAGCTCAAAGAGATCTCTTATATTCACTCTGAAGCATATGCTGCAGGAGAGCTCAAACATGGCACAATCAGTCTGATCGAGCCGGGAACTCTGGTGATCGGAATTCTGATGCAGAGCGGCCTGTATGAAAAGACCATGAGCAACATGCTGGAGTGCAAGAGCCGCGGAGCGTATCTGATGGGACTGACTGCATATGGAAAATATGAGGTGGAAGATCAGGTGGATTTTGCGGTTTACGTGCCGAGGATTGATGAACATTTCGCAGCAAGCCTGGCAGTAATACCGCTGCAGCTTCTGGGCTACTATGTCAGTGTTGCCAGAGGACTGGATGTTGACAAACCGAGAAACCTGGCGAAAAGTGTGACTGTGGAATAGTAGGATCAGGAGCTGCCTGAAAATGCCTGTGTGAATAACATGGGCATTTTTGATTTAGTCTACATATATTGATTCTCTTATTCCCGGAAAAGGAGTTATCAGAATATGAAAGAACGAAAAATCACAGATATTTTTGCTGTGTGCATTATTGTAATGTTTATTCTGGTTATTATTTTCTCGCACCGGCTTATGCTGGAACCTGTCCGGGAGATCTCGGAGTATAATACCGGCTGGACGATATCCTATGAGGAGAGCAGGGAGTCTGTCATTCTTCCCGCTTCTGTAGAAGTGCCGGCAGGCACAACGATTACACTGACGAATACAATCCCTGAGACCCCGCTTGTTGACAGCGGCCTTTTGTTCCGCACGCGGGTGCAGAGCGCAGAAGTTTATCTGGACGGCAGGAAGATATATGCATATCCGGAAGAGGATCTGCTGGGCGATGTCCTTCCGAGCAGCTGGAATTTTGTCAGGCTGCCTGATGACTGTGGCGGTCAGACGATAGAGATCCGGCTGGAATCTCCATATTCCGGCTTTTCCGGCAATTTGCCGGAAGTTTATATCGGTAATTACAATGATCTGATTACGATGACAGTCCGGCATTATTCCGGCAGTTTTCTCCTGAGTCTGTTCCCGGGAGTGATCGGAGCGGTTGTGGTATTTCTGTCAGTGGTTTTCGCGGAATACGGAATCTACGGATATCAGAGAACGTTTGGATTTTTGTTTATGTTTATCTCATTCTGGCTCTGCGGGGAGTCCATGATGCCGCTTCCGTGGCTGGGGCTGGAGGCACAGTACTTCATCACTATGGGTTCACTTCCGCTGTGCCCGGTTTTTCTGCTGGCGTTTCAGCTGGAACGTTGGAACAGGCATACCCGGATTATGAGAGGGTTTCTCTATGTCAGCATCGTCTGGGCAGGGCTCAGTATCCTGTTCCAGATGACGGGAATCTATGATTTCCCGGAGACACTGCCGGTCAGTCATGGGATCCTTGCGGCTGCTTTGATCTATACCGCACTGCTTTATATTGAGATGGCACGGGCAGGAAAGACGGATAAATCCGAACTGGCATGTATTCTGCTGATTGCTGTCGCGGGAATCATAGAACTGATCCTGTTCTATTCCAGGCACAGTATAGTGGGCATCTATGTGAGGATCGGAGTGCTGGCTTTTGCCCTGAATTTTCTGAGGCTGTGCATTGTTTCGATCAATGACAGGCTGAAGGAGAATCGGGAGCTGCAGCGCCAGCTGGAGTTCAGCAGACTGGAACTGATGAACAGTCAGATTAAGCCTCATTTTATCTATAATTCGCTGAATTCTATCCGGACGCTGATCCGGATGGATCCGGATGCGGCGTATGACGCTGTCTATGATTTCTCCACGTATCTCCGGGCAAATCTGAACACGCTGAAAGATGACGACCTGATTCTCTTTGCCGACGAGCTGAAAAATATCAGAGCATATCTGAATATTGAAAAGCTGCGCCTTGGCAAACGGCTTCATACGCAGTTCCGGATTGAGGAGATGGAGTTTCTGATGCCTCATCTGTGTATTCAGCCCCTGGTGGAAAACGCAGTAAAACACGGGATCTGGAAGAAGAAAGGAGAGGGAACGGTCTGGATCAGGGAATATGAGACAAAGGCGTCTCATGTGATTGAGATTACGGACGATGGAGTCGGATTTGACACTGCCGAACTGGAGCAGGATCCTTTTGAAGCATCCGGACATATCGGAATTCAGAATATTCGATTCCGAATCGCAGAGCTTACGGGCGGGAAATTTGAGATATGCAGCGAAGCGGGCAGGGGAACCAGAGTGACGATAGAGTTTCCCCGGAGTCCCATTGAAAAGGGAAGGAGGACATCTGTATGAGAGTGATCGTTGTTGATGATGAAGAACTGGCTTTACAGCAGTTCCGGATGGAAGCGGAACCGCTCCCCGGGGTGGAGATCGCCGGTTCCTTCATGCAGCCGGAGGAAGCGCTTGAATATATAGAAGAGCATACTGTGGAAGCGGCGTTTCTGGACATCGAGATGCCGGGGATGAACGGGATCGAACTGGCGGAAAAGATGCGGAAGATTTCTCCGAAGCTTGTGATTATATTTATAACCGGTTATGAGCAGTACACGCTGGATGCATTCCGGGTAAAGGCGGACTACTATATGCTGAAACCCTATGATCGGAAGGATATCATGGAGATCATGGAGCGAGCCAGACTGCTGTCGAAACGGCAGAGAAAGAGAGTGTTCTTCCAGACATTTGGCCGTTTTGATCTGTTTGTAGACGGACAGGCGGTTCATTTTTCCAACGTAAAGGCAAAAGAGCTTCTGGCGCTGTGTGTGGACCGGCAGGGCGGAAGTGTCACTCTGTCGGAAGCGGTGGATAAGCTGTGGGAGGACCGGGCTTATGATGACCGGGTGAAGAATCTGTACAGGAAAGCGGTGATGTATCTGCGTCAGCTGCTGAAGGAACACGGTGTGGAAGAGGTGTTTAAGAGCAGCAGGGGTGCGTGCAATATCGATCCTTCAAAAGCGGACTGCGATTACTATCAGCTTCTGGAAGGGGAGCCGGAAGCAATGCGTCTGTGGAAGGTGGCGGACAGTTATATGGAGGAATATTCATGGGCGGAAGAGACATATGCCGGCTTGGTAAAACTGACCGGAGGAGATAAGATCAAAAAGTAACGGAACGGTCACACTTTAAATGCTATTCTTAAAAGAAAACAGATAGAATATTGACTGATTCAGTCGAAAAATCCGAATCTCAGCTAAGAATATCATCTTGCAGACAAGTGATATAAAACAGGGATAAACGGTACCGATCTGTTTTTAAACAGCGCAAATTAGATGAGATCTGTTTGTACATATACCGAAGTTGAGCAGATTGAAACAAATGAGAATAATGATTTGCGATGGTGATAAAAAGGCGAGGGAAGGATCGCCGGGAGAGCAGAAAACGGTATAATGACTTTTTTAAGGATAGTGACAAAGGCAATGTAAGAGCGGGGAAATCAAATGGATGAATCAGGCGGAAGTAAGTTTTACATGTGTCTGTAGTTCGAGGACTTTATGATCCAGATGGTTTTCCCGCTGATTTTTTACTACGTACCGGAAGTTTTCCATACAGCAGAGTGGTAAACCAAATGCAGAGAGGAGCTGGGGAAAGTTGAAACTGAAGGAAGGTCTGATCCTGCGGGAAGTGGCGGGGCAGTATGTGATCGTACCCACCGGGAAGATGGTGCGGGAGATTACAAATATCGTATATATTTCATCCTCCGCCGCATATCTGTGGGATTACATGAAAGACCATGAATTTGAAAAAGAGGATCTGGTGAAGCGGATCATGGAGCACTATACAGGTGTTACAGAAGAAAAGGCTTCTGCGGATATTGACAAGTTCCTGAATACATTGTCAGTCAACAGCATACTGGATGACGGGACAGTCAGAGGAAAGATTTCCGTAACGATGCCTGCAAAGGATGATGCCAATGAGTTATGAGTTTGAACCTGCGTGCAGACGGATGGAATGGCTGGATCCGTTCTATAAGGCTGTGTGGGAGAAGGCTTTCGCAGATGCTATTCCTATATCCGGGACTTATGAGCTTACACCGAGGTGCAACTTTAACTGCCGGATGTGCTATGTGCATCTGAAGGAGGATCAGATTCCCCGGTACGGAAAAGAGCTGACGGCAGGAGAGTGGCTGCGGATCGCGCAGGAGGCAAAAGACGCAGGAACCACCTGGCTGTGCGTTACAGGCGGAGAGCCGTTGATGCATCCGGAATTTGAGACAATCTGGAAAGAACTGACGCAGATGGGATTCTTTATCACGCTGCAGACGAACGCTTCCCTGATCCGCGGAAAGAAGGCTGATCTGCTGGCGCAGTATCCGCCGCGGCATGTGAAAATCACACTGTACGGATCAGACGATGAAACCTATGAAAAGGTCTGCCGGGTACAGAATGGATTTACGAAAGTGGATGAAGGAATTCGGACGCTGAAGGAGCTGAAGATACCGATCGAGGCGGTAAGTACTGTCATTGAGCAGAATCGTCAGGATGTAAAAAAGATTGCCTTTTATGCATTTCGGAATCAGATCCGGTGGCAGCCGACAGCAGGCGTAAAGCTTTCTGTGAGAAATGAAGAAGATGAGATAGAAAGAATCAGGATTTCCGATTTCAATGGAGCTGTCTGGAACCGGCAGATGAAAGAAAGACTGGAAAAACATCCTGTTAATATAGAAAGAAAACCATGTACATACTGCAAGGATTATCGACTTGGATACTGGGTGACATGGAACGGCCAGATGAGATTCTGCAGCTTTATGAATAAGCCGGATATTCCGGTTTTGGAGAATGAATTTCAAGAAGCGTGGAAACAGTTGATAGAATATGAAGAATCTTTGAGGTGGCCGGAGGAGTGCTACACATGCGAGGCAAACAAGATTTGTCTCAAATGTGCAGGGGCTTTGAATGCAGAATGCGGGGAGCCGGAACAGGTGACTGAGAAGTTCTGCAGCAGATATAAGAAGAGTATGGAAGAAATAAGTCCAGCTAAGAAATGTCAAGAGGTGATATGAAAAAATTAAATTTATTACAGTAGAGCGAAAAAGGGTAACCTTAACAGACCATTCCCCAATATAGGACTGGTCAGAAACTAAATATTCAGAATACCGT
>DXIU01000105.1 GCA_019112765.1 Candidatus Mediterraneibacter norwichensis
CTTTATATGATAACATATAGTTTGCGTCAAGCAGTCATGCCTGGCTCATTTATCATGGCCCCGTGGTCAAGCGGTTAAGACATCGCCCTTTCACGGCGGTAACACGGGTTCGATTCCCGTCGGGGTCATTGAGATGCAAAAACAGAATATGCCGATGTGGCTCAATTCAATAAGATTGACCACGTCAATCGCAGGCAGAGCCTGATTACAAATCAACTGCTCTGCGGAAAAAACAGAATATGCCGATGTGGCTCAATTGGCAGAGCAGCTGATTTGTAATCAGCAGGTTATCGGTTCGAGTCCGATCATCGGCTTTGTTCCATTACGGAACAGAGATGTATATCTGGACCTTTAGCTCAGTTGGTTAGAGCAACCGGCTCATAACCGGTCGGTCCTGGGTTCGAGTCCCCGAAGGTCCATTTGCACATAAGCGTTGATAAACAGGCGCTGAGTGCTTATAATAATAAAGTAAGGCCCAGTGGCTCAGTTGGTTAGAGCGCCGCCCTGTCACGGCGGAGGTCGAGAGTTCGAGTCTCTTCTGGGTCGTTTCTTTTATCAGTTATGATAAGAGAACTTAATTTCATAGCTGCCGCAGTGGCGGAACTGGCAGACGCCCGGGACTTAAAATCCCGTGGGTAGTGATACCCGTACCGGTTCGATTCCGGTCTGCGGCATTGAACTTATTCCCGGATGTACCTGAAATGCAGTGTTTTCAGGACTTCCGGGATTTTTGTTTAAAAAATGGGGCGGGAAAGGGGCAGTGGGATGCGAAAATCTTGCATACCTTTTTCTTGCGCGTTTAACATATTTAGATTATACTGAACAACAGTTGGGCAATTATAATTGTTAATTTTTTATTTGGCTTAAATACAATGTATAAGTAGATAATAGCCAAATTTATGACAATAGTTTACATATTTGATGATTAAGTTTTAGGAAAAGAGAGGGAGCATTTTTAATGTTTGAGTTGATAGTTATAATAATTATTTGTATTGTTATATGGAAATCATGGTTTGCGTATACAGACCATCTGCGAAAACAGAAAAATCGTCCGATAATAGAGCAAAGGGAGGAAAATTTAAAGCTGCTGATTGAAGATGTATTAGCAACGATTGATAGAACAGCACCGAATTTTAAGTATATTACTATATATGTTAGATATACGGGGAACTATTTCGGCGATCAGTACTTTGAGATTCAAAATGAAAAAAATGAAGTACTCAGATATAACTATAAAGCTCATGGATTTGACCCGGGTGATGAGGCAAAAAAACAGCTTGCAATAGCAATTGCTCAAAAATATAACGGTCGCTGGGTTGAACATCAGAGGGATATTTCGCAGGATCGTCATGCAAGTTGGGTAATTGATAATTACCAGGTAATTGCTCACGAGGGGCTTCGGGAAATGGAAGAAGAAAAAAGAAAAAAGGACAGTATTCGTAAATGCTAGAATGGGAATTGAATAAGGAGTTTATGGAAAAATGAGTATCAGACACATTTTATTTGATCTTGACGGCACACTGCTCCCCATGGTGCAGGATGAGTTTGTGCGTTTTTATATGCCCCTGCTGGCAAAGGCTTATATGGAAAAAGGGGTGCCAATCGATCCGAAGACGTTTATCGGCTCTGTCTGGGCCGGATATGAGGCGATGGTAAAAAATGACGGTTCCCGGACGAACCGGGAAGCATTCTGGAGCTATATAGACAGAGAGCTTCCGACTTCTGCGGAAGAGTCTGAGCGGATTGCCCTTTCTTTTTACGGAGACGCCTTTAATCAGGCGGTCTGCACTACCAGGCCCGCGCCTGTGGCGGATCAGATTGTGAAAGCGGCCAGAGAAAAAGGGCTGGAAACCTATCTGGCTACAAATCCGGTATTTCCCCGGTGCGCTACTCTGAACCGGATCCGCTGGGCCGGGCTCGACGCGGAGGACTTCAGGGTGATTACGACCTATGAGGACTGCGTGTACTGCAAGCCGAATCCAAAGTATTTTCAGGCAATACTGGATCAGTTTGACCTGGATCCGTCGGAGTGCCTGATGGTGGGCAATGATGTGGAAGAAGATCTGTCTATCCGGAGCCTGGGCGTGAAGACTTATCTGGTGACTGATACAATGGAGAATAAGAAGAATCTGCCGGTTGAATCGGAGTATGTGGGGACGCTGGCGGAACTGCTGGATTTTGTGAAGTTGTTATAATTTGTGACTGCCGGCGGCGATACCGGCAGTGAAAAGATGTAACAGGCGGAGTGGTTGGAAATTATTGATAAAAAAATTTCAAATTGCTTTTTTTACCGCCGTAGTATATGATAGGTGTAGAAGAAAGGAGAGTGTGCTATGCAGACAGGAATGATTTGTAATTGTAAGCAGGTGTCTTATGCGGATGTTGAGAATGCTCTGCATCAGATGACTTCATTCAGTGATGTTCTGGAAGCTTTTGACGAGGTTCAGAAAGTTACCCATTGTTCTACCGGCTGCGGCGGCTGTCACGATAAGATTCTGGATGCCATTTCAGAGATTATGATGAAATAGCCGGAGACAGAAAAGAATGTTCTGGTACATAGAGGCAGAATTGAAATTGATTTACGAAGGAAAAATCAGTTTCAGTTCTGCTTTTATTTTATGCTGAAAAACGGGCGTATTTTATGTCGAAAATTATTACGAAATTATTACGGAATATATATTGACAATTGAACAGGATGTGATATACTTTGAGGGTCAAAGTATTTAAGAGTCAAAGTAATTTGGTGAGTTGGAGAATAGTTATGATAGGAAAAATTTGCGGAACCGGTTCTTATGTGCCGCCCCATATTATGGACAATGACGACCTGTCCAGGATTGTGGATACAAATGACGCGTGGATCCGGGAGCGGACGGGGATTGCCAGACGCCATATCATAGAAGACGAGACGACTTCCTATATGGCAGGCCAGGCAGCGCTGCGGGCTGTTGAGCAGAGCGGCATAGACCCGAAAGAAATTGAACTGATTCTTGTTGCGACCTCATCGTCGGAGACAGTATTTCCCTGCGCGGCATGTGAGGTGCAGAAGATGATCGGAGCAGTAAACGCGGCAGGATTTGACATGAATGCGGCGTGCACAGGTTTCGTACTTGCGTTTAACACAGCCCAGGCATACATAAGCGCGGGCCTGTACCGGACCATTCTGGTAATCGGCGCGGACAGCATGAGTAATATGGTGGACTGGACAGACAGAGGCACCTGTATCCTTTTCGGAGATGGAGCGGGAGCCGCCATCCTTCAGGCAGAAGAGGGCGAGCCGTGTATAATGGCAGCTCACTCAGACGGCATCAAAGGGCCGGCTCTTACAGGACTGAGCAGACACCGGAAAGGCCGGGAACCGGGAGTGGAAGATAAAGAATCCTACATTCATATGGACGGCCAGGGCGTATTTAAGTTTGCTGTGCGCAAGGTCCCGGAGATTGTGGAGGAAGTGCTTGAAAAAGCCGGAATGGAAATAGACGATATTGATTATTTTATTCTTCATCAGGCAAACAGGAGAATTATAGAAGCGGTAGCCAAGAGACTGCACACAGACATTTCCAGATTCCCCATGAATCTGGAGGAGTATGCAAATACATCCGCTGCTACCGTGCCTATCCTTCTGGATGAGATGAACCGGAATAATAAGTTCTCAAAAGGACAGAAACTTATACTTTCCGGCTTCGGCGCAGGTCTGACCTGGGCGGCCTGCCTTTTTGAGTGGTAGCATGATATAACGGCAGTAAGATCTGCAAGACAGAATGGTAATTACCGGCGGGGCCGGATTACAAAAAATAAATATTCCCGGATGGGAGAGCAACCGTTCCCTGGTGCGAGGGGGCAAAAGTAATCTTATTTAAAGAAAGGAAAAGGAACCATGTTAGAGAAAATCAAAGAAATCGTAGCAGAATCATTAAACGCAGACGCGGCAGAGCTGACAGAGGAGACATCCTTCAAAGATGATCTGGGTGCAGATTCCCTGGATTTATTTGAAATGGTAATGGCATTTGAGGAAGAGTTTGACGTAGAGATTCCGTCTGAGGATCTTGAGCAGATCAACACAATCGGTGATGTTGTGAAATATCTGGAAGCACATAAATAAATTAAACTGAAGCCGCGGGGCGGATTGCAGATATCCGCCTGACCAGCGGATAAGCAGAAACGTACAGGAAAAGAAATCATTCATTTTTTTAAGAAAGAAAGGTTGTTAGTATGAAGACAAAGGTAACCGAACTATTAGGAATTGAATATCCGATTATTCAGGGAGGAATGGCATGGGTTGCTGAATATCATCTTGCAGCCGCCGTATCCGAAGCCGGCGGCCTCGGGCTGATTGGTGCAGCCAGCGCGCCGGCTGAGTGGGTGCGTGACCAGATCAGAGAAGCAAAGAAGATCACGGACAAGCCCTTCGGCGTAAATATTATGCTGATGAGTCCCTATGCGGATGATGTGGCGAAAGTGATCGTGGAGGAAGGCGTCAAAGTCGTTACGACAGGAGCCGGATCTCCGGAAAAATATATGAAGATGTGGAAAGAAGCCGGAGTAAAAGTAATCCCGGTAATCGCATCCGTAGCTCTCGCGAAACGTATGGAGAGATGCGGCGCGGACGCGCTTGTTGCTGAGGGAACAGAGGCAGGCGGACACATCGGTGAGAACACAACTATGGTACTTGTACCGCAGGTTGTGGATGCGGTGAGCATCCCGGTAATCGCGGCAGGAGGCATCGCAGACGGAAGAGGAATTGCTGCGGCATTCATGCTGGGCGCGCAGGGCGTGCAGATGGGAACTCACTTTGTAGTTACGAATGAGTCTCAGGTTCATGAAAATTATAAAGATATGATCATCAAGGCAAGAGACATTGACTCCAGAGTAACGGGAAGATCCACCGGACATCCGGTAAGAGCCCTGAGAAACCAGATGACAAAAGAGTACCTGCAGAAAGAGCAGGAGGGCGCTTCCTTTGAGGAACTGGAGCATCTGACTCTGGGCGGCTTAAGAAGAGCCGTTGTAGATGGTGATGTAAAGACCGGAAGCGTGATGGCAGGCCAGATCGCAGGTATGGTAAAAGAAAAAATGTCATGTCACGACCTGATCCAGAAACTGGTGAAGGAGACAGACGACCTGATCGGAGGAAAAGGATTTTATGAGTAAAATCGCATTTATGTTTCCGGGCCAGGGAGCCCAGAAAGCCGGAATGGGCAAAGATTTTTATGAACAGAGTGAAACAGCACGTCAGGTGGTTGATAAAGCCGCCGAACTGCTGGGAATAGATATGAAAGCTTTGTGCTTTGAAGAAAATGATAAGCTGGATCAGACAGAATACACACAGGCTGCTCTGGTGACAGTATGTATGGCTATGGAGCATGTGGTACGGGAAAGAGGCTTGAATCCGGATGTTACAGCCGGATTAAGTCTGGGCGAGTACTGCGCCATTGCTTCCGCAGGCGGCATGAGCACAGAAGATGCGATTGCAACAGTAAGAAAGCGCGGTATTCTCATGCAGAATGCGGTTCCGGGAGGAAAAGGATCCATGGCGGCGGTCCTTGGAATGACAGGCGACGCTATAGAGAAGATTATAAATGAAATTGACGGCGTGACAATCGCCAACTACAACTGCCCGGGACAGATCGTTATTACCGGATGGAAAGAGAGCGTGGAGAAAGCTTCTGAAGCTCTCAAAGAAGCCGGGGCAAAGAGAGTAATGCCGCTCAATGTAAGCGGCCCGTTCCATTCTCCCATGCTGACAGAAGCCGGAGAGGAGCTTGGAAAAGTTCTGGAAAATGTGGAACTGTCTCCCCTTCAGATCCCGTATGTAACAAATGTTACGGCGGAATATGTGTCGGATATCAGTCAGACAAAGGCGCTGCTTGCAAAGCAGGTGGCATCTTCCGTCAGATGGCAGCAGAGTGTGGAAAATATGATTGCCGACGGTGTTGACACGTTTGTAGAGATTGGACCGGGAAGAACACTGGCGGGATTTATGCGCAAGATCAACCGGGACGTGAAAGTTTATAATATCGGCACATGGGAAGATGTAGATAAGGTGGTAAGTGAATTATGTTAAATGGAAAAGTTGCTGTTGTGACAGGCGCTTCCAGAGGAATCGGAAGAGCCGTCGCGATCCGGCTGGCATCTGAAGGAGCAACCGTTGTGATCAACTATAACGGTTCCAGAGAGCGGGCGGAAGAGGTAAAGGCTGAGATTGAGCAGGCAGGCGGAAAAGCTGAGATTAAACAGTGTAATGTATCTGATTACAAAGCCTGTGAGGAAATGTTCAAAGAGATCGTTTCCGAACTTGGAAGCGTGGACATCCTGGTAAATAACGCAGGAATTACAAGAGACGGCCTGCTGATGAAGATGTCTGAAGAGGATTATGACGCGGTTCTGGACACAAACCTGAAGGGGACATTTAACTGTATCCGCTTTGTGGCCCGCCAGATGATCAAACAGAGAGGCGGAAGAATCATTAACATGTCTTCCGTATCCGGTGTTCTCGGGAATGCGGGACAGGCAAATTACTCCGCGTCAAAAGCAGGTGTGATCGGCCTGACCAAGTCTGCGGCGAGAGAGCTTGCATCCCGCGGCATTACAGTAAATGCCATTGCTCCGGGATTTATCAATACAGAGATGACAGAAGTGCTTTCTGATAAAGTGAAAGAAGGCGCAGTGGCGCAGATTCCTCTCGGAAAATTCGGAGAGACAGAAGATATCGCAAATGCAGCTGCGTTTCTGGCGTCAGAAGGAGCACGGTACATCACAGGACAGGTGCTCAATGTAGACGGCGGAATGGCAATGTAAGACCAGTTTTCTGCAATCTGTCAGGATACTGACGGATTGCACAGAAAACTGAATCTTCAGGAAAAGAATGTAGTTGAGAGGAAACCAGGAGATCTGATTCTGGGAGAGGATTTTCACACAGAAGCTGATAGGAATGATGGATGAAGCGCGGCGGGAAGCCGGCTTTGGAAAGGATTTGTTTTATGAAGAGAAGAGTTGTAGTGACCGGACTGGGTGCTGTGACGCCGATCGGAAATACGGTGGAGGAGTTCTGGGCCGGAATTAAGGAAGGTAAGGTCGGAATCGGACCGATTACGAAGTTTGACGCGTCTGAGTTCAAAGTGCAGATTGCGGCAGAAGTAAAAGGATTTGTCGCGAAGGAGCGCATGGACTTTAAGGCGGCAAAGAGAATGGAGCTTTTTTCACAGTATGCGGTTGCTGCGGCGAAAGAGGCTTTCGAAGATGCGGGACTGAACATGGAAAATGAAGATCCGTTCCGCTGCGGCGTTATTGTGGGCTCCGGTATCGGAAGTCTGCAGTGTGTGGAGACAAACTATGAGAAGATCCTGACAAAGGGACCGAATAAGGTGAATCCGCTGATGGTTCCGTTGATGATTTCCAACATGGCGGCAGGAAATATTTCCATTCAGCTTGGCCTGAAAGGAAAATGTACAAACGTGGTAACAGCCTGTGCTTCCGGTACGCATTGCATCGGAGACGCGTTCCGCGCCATCGAGTACGGAGACGCGGACGTAATGGTAGCCGGCGGTACAGAGGCTTCTGTGTGTCCTACAGGAATCGCGGGATTTACATCCCTGACGGCGCTTTCCACAACAAATGATCCGGAACACGCTTCCCGTCCGTTTGATAAGGACAGAGACGGATTCGTGCTGGGCGAGGGTTCCGGGATTGTTGTTCTGGAAGAGCTGGAGCACGCGAAAGCAAGAGGCGCGAAAATTTACGCGGAACTTGTAGGATACGGCGCAACCGGCGACGCGTACCACATTACCTCTCCGGCAGAGGACGGCGAAGGCGCAGGCATGGCTATGAAACTGGCCATGAAGGAAGCAGGTGTGGAGCCGGAACAGATTGATTACATCAATGCCCACGGAACAAGCACACATCACAACGACCTGTTCGAGACAAGAGCAATCAAATATGCTCTTGGAGACGCGGCGAAGAACGTGCAGATCAACTCTACGAAGTCCATGATCGGACATCTGCTGGGCGCGGCAGGCGGTGTGGAATTTGTCGTATGTGTGAAGAGTATTCAGGATGGATTTATCCATCAGACAATGGGTACGGAAAATGTAGATCCGGAATGCGATCTGAACTATACAGTAGGCGCTCCGGTTGAAAAAGATATAAATTATGTGCTTACGAATTCTCTCGGATTCGGCGGACACAACGCGACACTGTTGTTAAAGAAATATGAAGGATAAGAGGTGTGTGCAATGAAAGTTGAGCAGGTATTGGAATTAGTGAAAGCTGTTTCAGATTCTGAACTTACAGAATTCAAATATGAGGAAGACGGCGTAAAGCTTTCTCTGAAAAAGACAAGTGACAGGATTGTTCAGGTACAGGCTCCGGCAGCACCGGTGGCAGCGCCCGTGATCGCACCGGCACCGGTTCCGGCAGCAGCTCCGGTAAGCGCTCCGGCAGCAGCTCCGGTAAGCGCTCCGGCAGGAGCCCCGGTAAACGCTCCGGCAGGAGCAGAGGCTCCCGCGGAGGCATCCGCAGAAGGTGAATTAAAAGGAAATGTCGTGAAATCACCTCTGGTCGGAACGTTCTATGCTGCTCCGGCTGAAGACGCGGATCCGTTTGTAAAAGTCGGCGACAGTGTAAAAGAAGGCCAGGTGCTGGCGATCGTAGAGGCAATGAAGCTGATGAACGAAATCGAAAGCGATTTCACAGGAACCGTAACAGAAATTCTTGTAGAAAACGGCCAGGCAGTAGAATACGGCCAGCCACTCTTTGTCATCAGCTAGTCCGCACATGCGCCGATATAAGGTTTTTGAGCCGCGCGGGCTGGTCCGCAGGCGGTCAAAAACCTTATACCGGCATATGGCGGCAGCCATACAGCGAAAAGGAGCTGCGAAGCAGCGGATTTGAGCTGGCATGAGCGGACGGAAGCGAGCTGTAACGGCAGAATTTTAAGAACAGAGGTGCATAGGATATGAACAGTTTGAACATAGAGCAGATTCAGGAGATCATCCCCCACAGACATCCGTTCCTTCTCCTTGACAGGATCGAGGATTACGAGCCGGGTGAATTCGCGGTGGGATATAAATGTGTAACTTACAGAGAAGACTTTTTCAGGGGACATTTCCCGCAGAAGGCGGTTATGCCGGGCGTGCTGATTCTTGAGGCGCTGGCTCAGGCAGGAGCGGTCGCGATTTTAAGTGTTCCTGAAAACAAAGGCAAGATTGCTTTCTTCGGCGGAGTCCAGAAATGCCGCTTCAAGGGAATGGTATTTCCGGGGGACACGCTGAAGCTTGAGACAAAGATTATCAAACGCAAAGGACCTGTAGGCGTGGGAGAAGCGGTTGCTTCTGTCAATGGAAAAGTTGTTGTCAGCGCGGAACTGACATTTATGGTAGGAGAATAGTGCAGAGATGATTGGAAAGGTATTGATTGCAAACCGCGGCGAGATAGCGGTCCGCATTATCCGGGCATGCCGCGAGATGGGGATTGAGACAGTTGCGGTGTATTCGGAAGCCGACAGAGAGGCGCTGCATACCCAGCTGGCAGACGAGGCCATCTGTATCGGGCCGGCTCCGTCTTCTGAAAGCTATCTGAATATGCAGAATATTATCAGCGCCACCCTGGTATCCGGGGCGGACGCTATCCATCCGGGATTCGGATTCCTGTCAGAAAACAGCAAATTCGCAGAGCTGTGCGAGCAGTGCAACATTACATTTATCGGACCGAATTCTGAGGTAATCCGGAAACTGGGAAATAAGGCGGAGGCCAGAAATACCATGGCTGCCGCGGGAGTTCCTGTGATTCCGGGAAGCAAGGATCCGGTTTACGATGCTGAAACGGGAGCAAAGATCGCGGCGGAGATCGGATATCCTGTTATTGTAAAGGCGGCTCTCGGCGGCGGAGGAAAAGGCATGCGTGTTGCCGCTGCGCCGGAGGAGTTTGAAAACAGTTTCAAGACTGCTCAGAAAGAGACACAGATGGCTTTCGGCGACAATACCATGTACATTGAACATTTTGTACAGCATCCGCGCCATATTGAATTTCAGATTCTGGCGGATGAGCACGGCAATGTGATTCATCTGGGAGAAAGAGACTGCTCCATCCAGAGAAATCATCAGAAAATGATAGAGGAGTCCCCCTCTATTGCCCTTACTCCCGAGCTTCGTGAGAAAATGGGAGAGGCAGCGGTAAAGGCGGCGAAGGCGGCGAATTATACCAATGCCGGAACAATCGAGTTTCTTCTGGAAAAGAACGGAAGCTTCTGGTTCATGGAAATGAATACAAGAATCCAGGTGGAGCATCCGGTAACAGAGTGGGTTACAGGCATTGACCTGGTGAAAGAGCAGATCCGTATTGCGGACGGCAGACCGCTGAGCTATAAACAGGAAGATGTCCATATTACAGGGCATGCGATTGAATGCCGTATCAATGCAGAAAATCCGGAGAAAAACTTCCGCCCGTCTCCGGGTACGATTACAGATATGTATCTGCCCGGCGGAAAAGGAGTGCGTATTGATTCAGCGATTTACAGCGGCTATACCGTGCCTCCGTATTATGACTCCATGCTGGCAAAGCTGATCGTTCATGCCAAAAACAGGAACGAGGCGATCCGCAAGATGCGGAGCGCGCTTGGCGAAGTAATTATAGAGGGAATTGACACAAATGTGGATTACCAGTATGAAATACTGAATCATCCGGACTTTGTGTCAGGAGATATTGATATTGAGTTCATAGAAAAAATGTAAGTTGTCAGATAATTTGACCAAAAGGGGTCAGGCACTTTTCCAAAGGGGTCAGACCCCTTTTGGAAAGTGCCTGACCCCTTTCAGGAGGTAATCTCAAATGAAATTGCAGAATATGTTTAAGAAAACAAGCAGCCGTCAGCATTATATTGCGCTGAAGAGTGCCAGGCCTGAAGTTCCCCAGGGCCTGATGCGCAAGTGCAACAAATGCGGTGCCGCGATTATTGCGGAGGATGTAAAGAACGGATACTATATCTGTCCGAAATGCGGAGGATATTTCCGGGTGCATGCCTACCGGCGTGTGGAGATGATCGCGGATGAAGGCTCTTTCGAAGAGTGGGACAAGGAGATGGAGTTTGTCAATCCCCTTGACTTTAAAGGATATGAAGAAAAAGTGGCCGGGCTGAAGGAACGCACGCGCCTGAATGAGGCAGTCGTGACGGGAAAAGCGTCAATCAACGGCAGTCCTGTCGTACTCGGTATCTGTGATGGCCGTTTCATGATGGCCAGCATGGGACATATTGTGGGGGAGAAGATTGCCCGCGCGGTGGAACGTGCTACAGAGGAAAGGCTTCCGGTAATTATTTTTACCTGTTCCGGAGGCGCCAGGATGCAGGAGGGAATTGTTTCTCTGATGCAGATGGCGAAGACCTCAGCGGCGCTGAAAAGACACAGTGATGCGGGACTTCTGTATATTACTGTACTGACAGACCCTACAACCGGCGGTGTTACGGCAAGTTTTGGCATGCTGGGCGATATTATTCTTGCGGAGCCGAAGGCTCTGATCGGATTTGCGGGGCCCAGAGTTATTGAACAGACCATCGGACAGAAGCTTCCGAAAGGATTTCAGAGGGCGGAGTTTCTGCTGGAGCACGGCTTTGTAGACCGTATTATCGAGCGGGAAGAAATGAAGGATGTGCTGGGGCAGATTCTGAAGATGCACAGTGAGAAAGGTTTTGCGGATACAGATGTGAAAGCGGCTTATAAAATGAACGCCGGTTTTGCGAAAACTGAAAAATCCTTAAGTGCGTGGGACCGTGTCCAGATTTCCAGAAAGAAAAACCGTCCGGTAGGAACTGACTATATTGAAGCTCTTTTTGATGATTTTATGGAATTCCACGGAGACAGATATTTTAAAGACGACCATGCGATCGTAGGCGGCATCGCTCACTTCCATGGAATGCCGGTGACAGTGATCGCTCAGGCAAAGGGAAAAACTACAAAGGAGAATCTGGACAGGAATTTCTCCATGCCCTCCCCGGACGGATACAGAAAGGCGCTCCGTCTTATGAAGCAGGCGGAGAAGTTCGGGCGTCCCGTGATCTGTTTTGTCGATACTCCGGGCGCGTTCTGCGGACTGGAAGCGGAAGAGAGAGGACAGGGAGAGGCCATAGCCCGTAACCTGTATGAGCTTTCCGGCCTGAAAGTTCCGGTACTTTCTGTTGTGATCGGTGAAGGCGGCAGCGGCGGCGCACTTGCCATGGCAGTGGCTGATGAAGTGTGGATCCTGGAAAATGCCATTTATTCTGTCCTTTCGCCGGAGGGATTCGCAAGCATTCTCTGGAAGGACAGCAAGAGAGCGGCAGAGGCGGCAGAGGTAATGAAGCTGACGGCAGATGATCTGAAGAGACTGGGAGTCGTGGAGCAGGTGATTGCGGAGCCGGAAGAGTTTACAGCGGAGACCATGGAGCCTGTGGCTATGGAACTGGAAGTTCAGATCATGGATTTCCTTGAAAAATATACGGTTATGGATCCGGAATCCCTGACCGGCAGACGATATAAGAGATTCCGGAATATTTAGACTGCGCATCGGGCTGCCGGCAGTCCGGGAATACTCCGCGGGCGGCAGGAAAAAGATCCGCTGCATGAAAAAAGAAATGCGAGGGAAACATGAAAAATCTGAAGATAGGTGACAAAATCACCAGAGTTCCACTTATTCAGGGTGGAATGGGAGTCGGCATCAGTCTGGGGCGCCTGGCCGGCTCTGTGGCAAAAGAAGGCGGAATAGGTATTATTTCCACGGCCCAGATCGGTTACCGGGATCCGGAATTTGACAAAAATCCGGCCCAGGCAAATATAAGAGCCATTGAAAGTGAAATGAAAAAAGCCAGAGCCATCTCTCCGGACGGGATCATAGGATACAATATTATGACAGCGCTGAAGGAGCATGCGGCTCATGTAAAGGCAGCAGTAAAGGCCGGAGCCGATATCATCATCTGCGGCGCCGGGCTTCCTACGGAGCTGCCGGCTCTGACGGAGGGGAGCCAGACGAAAATAGCGCCGATTGTTTCCACTGACAGATCCGCAAAAGTGATTCTCAAATACTGGGACCGGAAGTACAGACGTACGGCTGATCTTGTGGTGATTGAAGGACCTCTGGCAGGCGGACATCTGGGATTCCAGAAAGAAGAGCTCTGCGGTTATACAGAAGAGTCCTATGGGGAAGAAATTAAAAAGATTATAGCTACTGTGAAAGGCTATGGAGAGAAATATGGGATCCGGATTCCTGTTGTTGTGGCCGGAGGAATCTATGACAGCGAGGATGTAAAGCGTGTGATGGCGCTGGGCGCGGATGGCGTACAGGTGGCTACACGGTTTGTCACTACAGAGGAATGCGATGCGGATATCCGATACAAAGAGGCTTATATCAATGCTTCAGAAGAAGATATTCAGATCGTGAAAAGTCCGGTGGGCATGCCGGGCAGAGCGATTATAAATCCTCTGATGAAACGTGTGATGAACGGGGAAAAGATCGGACACAGCCCCTGTCACGGATGTCTGGCAAAATGTAACCCGTCCCAGATCCCATACTGCATTACAGACAGCCTGATTGACGCGGTAAAGGGAAATGTGGAAAAAGGACTTCTGTTCTGCGGAGCAAAAGCATATAAATCAAAGAAAATAGAGACAGTCAGTGAGGTAATGCAGGCGCTGTTTGCCTGAACGCGGCAAAGAAGAATGAAAGCTTTCGATTTGCATGCGGGCCTTATCTGAAAACAGGTGTTCCAATGCCGCGCATTGAGAAGACCGCCCGGAAAGAAAGGAGACAGACCGGTGAATGCATATGAAACAATCAATGATATTCTGGTCAATTTATTTAACGAAATACTGAAGCTGGAAGAAGAAGCGATTATAACCGACGAATTCAAGGATATAACCAACAACGATATGCATATCATTGAGGCAATCGGTCTTTCCGGAGGGAATACCATGTCTGTTGTGGCAAAAAAACTGGGCATAACGGCAGGCTCCCTGACCACGGCCATCAATAGTCTGGTAAATAAGAAATATGTAGTCAGAAAACGGAGTGAAGAAGACCGCAGAGTTGTGTTTATCGGTCTTACGCAGAAAGGAAAGAGAGCATTCAGCCACCATCAGGAATATCACAAAAAGATGACAGAGGCAGTGCTGGAAAATCTGGACGAGAAGGAAATTCCCATACTGATAAAAACACTGAACAGTCTGTCTGATTTTTTCCGGGGATATGGAGCGAAAAATAAAAAGACCGGATAAAGCCGGATAAATGTATAAAAAATTTGACGTTTCCAGAAAAATGATGTACAATCCCATTGGAACTTTGAGGAATAAGATGAATTCTAAGCGGCACCGGCAGAAAATGCCGGCGGCGGAAAATACTTGGTTGGAATTAGTTTTTAGGAGGGAAAAACAAGTATGGCAGTAAAAAAAGCATCTTCAACAACAAAGGCAGCAGCTGAGACAAAGGCAGCAGTAAAGCCGGCCGCTGAAGCAAAAGAAGCAGCGAAACCGGCAGCCAAAGCAGAAAAAACACCTGCAAAGGCAATCGAGACAAAGAAAGACACAACAAAGAAGCTTGAGACAAAAGCAGCAGTTTTAGTAGATACACCAGAAGAGACAAAGGCAGCAGAGACAAAGACGGCTGAGAAGAAAGCTCCGGCTAAGAAAGCGGCAGCTAAGAAACCGGCGGCTAAAAAAGCTCCGGCAAAGAAGGCTGAGGTTAAGACAGAGATATTCCTTCAGTTCGCAGGCAAAGAGTACACAGAGAAAGAGATTTTCCAGAAAGTAAAAGAGATCTGGACAAAAGTTCTCAAAAACAAAGTCGGCGATATGAAGGATGTTAAGATTTATCTGAAACCGGAAGAGTCTGCAGCCTACTATGTAGTAAACGGCGACACAACAGGAAAAGTTGACCTGTAAAATATGGAAAAGCGGGAAAATCCCCTGCATGACAAGGCAGAAGCTTTGGATGCAGGGGATTTTTGTGCTTCGCGGGGAAATTGTCCGGGCCGGTTTTGCAAAACCGGAAAGGGATTATGCGGGAATCCGCACATGGAGGAAAAGTAAAATATTCCGCTGCGGAAAACATGTGCTATAATGGCAGATAGAAAGCAGAGAAGGAAAGGCGGATGAGTATAATGGAGAAAAATAATCAGGAAGAAAAAAGCCGTCTGGAAAAGCAGATCGCATTCCTGACGGAAGTGGACAAGGAAAAAAATATTTTCAGACAGACTTACCTGGCAGACGGGAAGAGAAAGGAAAATGACGCCGAACATTCCTGGCATCTGGCACTGGCCGCAGTGCTTCTGAAGGAACATATGAAGGAAGATGCAGATCTGGGCCGGGTTATGACAATGGTTCTGATTCACGATCTGGTGGAAATTGACGCCGGTGATACCTATGCGTACGACACAGAAGGGGCAGCAACAAAGAGGGAGCGGGAAGTAAAGGCCGCGGACCGGATTTTCGGAATACTGCCGGAAGACCAGGGAACTTATTTACGGGAGCTGTGGGATGAATTTGAAGCGTATGAGACGGCGGAAGCAAAATACGCCCATCTGCTGGATAATTTCCAGCCCCTTATGCTGAATGACGCTTCTGACGGAAAGAGCTGGGAAGAGCACGGCGTACACAAATCTCAGGTATGCAGACGCAACGCGCGCATCCCTGAGACATCGGAGATTGTGTGGGAGAAAATGCTGGAGATCATGGATAAACATATCGAAAAGGGACATTTGCAGGCAGATTAAATCAGAGAACAGGGATGAAAGGAGAAAAGATGCCATGTATGAAAAGGAAATAGAAGAACTGCAGAAAATCATTGATGACAGCAGCCGGATTGTTTTCTTCGGCGGCGCGGGAGTTTCCACGGAAAGCGGAATCCCGGATTTCAGAAGCGCGGACGGGATTTACCATCAGCAGTATAAGTATTCCCCTGAACAGGTGGTAAGCCACAGCTTTTTCATGCAGCATACAGAAGCATTTTATGACTTCTATAAAGAGAAAATGATGATCCTTGACGCAAAGCCCAATCCGGCTCACTATAAGCTGGCAGAGCTGGAGCAGGCCGGAAAGCTGACTGCGGTAGTGACCCAGAATATTGACGGGCTTCATCAGGCGGCAGGCAGCAGAACTGTGTATGAGCTGCACGGAAGCATCCACCGGAACTACTGTATGGAGTGCGGCAGATTTTATGACGCGGAGTATGTAAAAAAGACTTCCGGCATCCCCCGCTGTGAATGCGGCGGCGTGATTAAGCCGGATGTGGTTCTGTACGAGGAAGGACTGGATCCGAAGACAATCCAGGGCGCCGTAGAGGCTATTGCCGCGGCAGATACGCTGATTATCGGCGGCACATCTCTTGTTGTGTATCCGGCAGCAGGATTTATTGATTATTTCGGCGGAAAACATCTGGTTGTGATTAATAAATCAGAGACGGCAAAGACAGTCCGCGCCGAACTGAGCATTGCCGCCCCTATCGGAGAAATATTCAGTAAAATCAAAGCAGTGTAAAAATGACATCTGCCAGGAACAAAAGCGCCAGTATGGTACTGACCGTATAAAGAATCCGGTCAGACCAGCGGGCTGTAAGTTTTTCAAAGAGAGGCTGAAATACATAGAGGAAAATCATGCCTCCCACACCAAAACGGAGACTCGGGTTGAGGGCAACGCGTCCCTGGAAATTAAATGAAAAACGGGTGTAGTCCCACAGCCACTCTCCGTAGAGAAGCTCCATGATATAGCTTCCGGCCAGTTCCAGTACGGTTGTGATTACCACAATTCCGATAAAAACAAGAACCGGCGTGATGCACAGACGGCCCAGGCAGATCCGTTTTTTCTTTAATCCGCCGAGGGTAAAGATGAGAATCAGAGCTCCTACGCCGTATATGATACAGTAAGGGCCGAACAGAACCCCTCTGTTGGAGAATCCCCAGCGGTAAACTACAACTTCCAGAAACACTTCATAGACCCAGCCGATGAAGGAATACAGAATAAAGTAAAAGAAATATTCTGCCGCTTTCTTTTGTATCAGTTGTTTCATTTTATCTTATCCCCCTGTATGTTAAAAAAATGCTTTCTGCTGCAGAAGCCGGTCTGTGGCTGCATATGCGTCTACGCTTCCCACCTTGCCGAGGCGCCGCAGGGAAGAATCAGTCCGGATTCGGTTACCGGAAGTCCGATTTCTTCAGCCCGGACATGCCCTTTCCATGGTTTCAGCTCCGTAGCCAGCATGTAAGTCAGCACAGACGGCGCCAGACCGGTGGTATAGGAATTCACCAGGAAAAAGACCGGTCTGTCAGAAAGGATCTTCGTACACAGCTGAATCAGCGGATGAATCATATCTTCGATCTTCCAGATCTCCCCTTTGGGTCCTCGTCCGTAGGAGGGAGGATCCATAATAATAGCGTCGTATTTATTTCCTCTGCGGATTTCCCGTTCCACAAATTTCACACAGTCGTCCACCAGCCACCGGATGGGCGCGTCTTTCAGTCCTGAGGATACGGCATTTTCTTTGGCCCATGTGACCATGCCTTTGGACGCGTCTACATGAGTGACCTGCGCCCCTGCCGCGGCTGCTGCCAGCGTGGCCCCTCCGGTGTAGGCAAAAAGATTGAGCACTTTTACGGAGCGTCCGGCGCTTCGGATCTTTTCCGAGAACCAGTCCCAGTTGGTGGCCTGTTCCGGGAAAAGACCGGTGTGCTTGAAGCTGAAGGGCTTCAGATTAAAGGTAAGAGAGCCGTAATGAATCTGCCACTGTTTGGGAAGACTGAAAAACTCCCATTCACCGCCGCCTTTTTTGCTGCGGTGGTAGTGGCCGTTCCGGTGTTTCCATCCTCTGTGTTTCCGGGGCGTGTCCCAGATGACCTGGGGATCCGGACGGACCAGAATATAGTCTCCCCAGCGCTCCAGTTTTTCCCCTTTTGAACAGTCAATAACCTCGTAGTCTGTCCAGTTATCTGCAATCCACATATTTTCCGTTCCTTTCCCTGAGTATTATCGCATTATTATACTGTGCGCGCAGAAAAGGAAGCGCCGCGAAGCGGCATTTACTTTTCAAGCCACAGGTTGCCAGGTATAATCCCGGCAGAGCCGGGCAGCCCGATAGGACCGGGCTGAATTGCGTGAAGCGCAATTATTATACCATACACCCTGCCGCCTGGAAAAGAGATTTTCCTTTTTCTGTTTCTTTTCTTACTTTAGTGTGGTAAAATACGAAAATAGTATGATGAAAAAGGAGCGCTTTTACATATGAGCAGTAAGAAGATACTTGTGATGGGGAATGAAGCCATTGCCCTGGGCGCGATCCGCGCAGGCGTGCGTATGGCGGCAGGATACCCGGGCACCCCGTCCACAGAGATACTTGAGACGATCGCGAAACACAATGACGGCCATATTCATGTAGAGTGGTCGGTAAATGAAAAGGCGGCTATGGAAGTAGGCGCGGGCGCGGCATATGCTGGCGCGAGGACGCTGGTTACCATGAAGCAGGTCGGACTGAATGTGGCCTCCGATCCTCTGATGAGCCTTGCCTATATGGGAATTAAGGGCGGCATGGTGATTGTATCCGCGGATGATCCGGGCCCCATCTCCTCACAGACAGAGCAGGACACCAGAACTTTCGCACAGTTTTCCAAGCTGCCGGTTTTTGATCCTTCTTCGCCGGAAGAGGCATATGAGATGATCGCAGAGGCATTTGAATTTTCGGAGAAATATCAGACGCCGGTTCTTTTCCGCCCGACTACAAGAGTCTGTCACGCATGTGCCAGCATCGAGCTTCTTCCGGATCCGGAAGCCGGCGGGCCGGAAGGATTTATCAAAGATACCATGCGCTGGGTTATCTTTCCCCGCACATCCTATCTGAATCACGTAAAGATTGAAAAGAGAAATGCAGAACTGTCGGAAATCCTGTCCGGCTATGAACGGAATTTTATTTTGGAGGGAGACAGAAAGAAGGGGATTGTGACAGGCGGTATCAGCTATGCCTATACAAGAGAAGTGCTTCCGGAAGGAACTCCTCTCCTGAAGATATCTACCCCCCATCCCTTCCCGGAGCAGCTGGCAGTCCGGTTTCTGAAAGAGCTGGATGAGGTGCTTGTGCTGGAAGAGCTGGATCCTATGATTGAAAGGCAGCTGCTGCAGATTGCGGGAAAGCATCATCTGCCGGTGAATATATACGGAAAGCTTACCGGCCATACGAAAAATGCCGGAGAAAACAGTACGGAGAGTATCCGGGCAGATCTTGCGCGTTTCCTGCAGGAAAAAGGGAACGACACGGCGTCTGATTTCTCCGCCGCAGAGGAAGTTTCAGATGTCCCGGAACTTCCCGTGCGTCCTCCGGTGCTCTGCGCCGGATGTCCCCACCGGGCTTCCTTCTATGCTGTGAAAAAGGCAATGAAGGGTAAAAAAGCGGTGTTCAGCGGCGATATCGGATGCTATACTCTGGGAAACGCGAAACCCCTTGACATGGTGGATACCTGCCTGTGCATGGGCGCTGGAGTGACAATCGCCCAGGGGCTTCACGTGATCGAGCCGGACGCTGTAAATTTTGCTTTTATCGGAGACTCTACATTTTTTGCGTCCGGAATAACCGGAGTGGTAAATGCAGTATATAATGGAAATGATATTGTGCTGGTGGTGCTGGATAATTCTACTACAGCTATGACCGGCCATCAGCCCCATCCGGGAACCGGGAAGACGATTATGGGAGATGTGGCCGCGAAAGTGAGCATATCTGCTATTCTCCGGGGAATCGGCGTGGAGCGGATTTATGAGTGTGATCCGCTGAATCTGAACGAAGCGGTTGATACGGTAAAAGAGGCCGCACAGGGAAGCGGTGTGCGCGCGGTGATTTTCCGCTCCCCCTGTATTGCGGTTTCCAGACCCGGAAAATGTTATGAAGTAAAACAGAAGAAATGCCGGAAATGCAAGGTATGTATTAAAGAGCTGGGCTGTCCGGCTATTGTAACAGAAGGGGATACGGTAAAAATTGACGCATCGCTCTGCTATGGATGCGGCGTCTGCGCGGCTGTGTGCCCGTTTGAAGCGATCGGGGAGGTGGACTGTCATGAATAAGAACTGTCTGTTGTGCGGCGTGGGCGGCCAGGGCGTTGTGCTGGCTTCCCGGCTGATTGCATATGCTGCTATGGAAAAGGGAAATTTTGTGCGGACTGCCGAGACTATCGGTATGGCACAGAGAGGCGGCTCCGTTGTCAGTCACGTACGGATCGGAGATGAGATTTATTCTCCCCAGGTCCCGGTGGGAAGCGCGGATGTGATTCTGGCTTTTGAGCCGGGCGAAGCGGTCAGATGCCTGCCTTATCTGAAAAAGGACGGCCTTGTTATTGCCGACAGCCGGATTGTCAAGCCTGTAACGGCAAGTCTGGGAGGCAGCAGTTATAATGCGGAAGAAATGGCCGGTTATCTGGAGAAACATGCAGGGAAACTGATTCTCATTGACGGGGAGGCGATCTGCAGGGAAGCGGGTTCGCCGAAAGTGCTCAATGTGGCGCTCCTCGGCGCGGCGGCACAGAGCGGCGCTCTTGGCATCACGCCGGAGGAAATGCTGGACGCGGTCAGAAAGAATGTGAAAGAAAAGTTTATTGCTTTAAATGAAAAGGCCCTGATGCTTGGCCGGAAAGCAGGAGGAATGTAAGATGAAAATGACGGAACTGCAGTTTGAGATGATCAAAGAAAACCTTCGCCAGCTCACTTCAAAAGACTGCTTTTACAAAGAAAAGTTAAAAGGCATAGATGTGGAATCCATCCGGTCTCAGGAGGATTTTGAAAAGCTGCCGTTTACCTGGAAGGGGGATCTGCGGGAGGCTTATCCCCTGGGACTTCAGGCAGTGCCGGATGAAGAGATTGTCCGGATCCATTCCTCCTCGGGAACAACAGGAATTCCGGTTATTATTCCCTATACAAGGAAAGATGTGGAGGACTGGGCGAAAATGTTTGCCCGCTGCTACGAGATGGCCGGGATTACAGCCCTTGACCGGATCCAGATCACGCCGGGATACGGCCTGTGGACCGCCGGAATCGGATTTCAGGCGGGAGCAGAGTATCTGGGGGCAATGACCATTCCCATGGGACCGGGAAATACGGAAAAGCAGATCCGGATGATGCAGGATATGAAATCTACCGTTCTCTGCGCGACTTCTTCCTACGCTCTTCTGCTGGCAGAGGAGATCGGAAAAAGAGGCCTGACAGATAAGATCTATCTGAAAAAAGGCGTGATCGGTTCAGAAAGATGGGGAAGCAAAATGCGCGCCCGCATTGCCGCTGAGCTTGGCGTGCAGCTGTATGATATCTACGGACTGACGGAAGTATACGGACCGGGAATTGCCATGAGCTGTGAGTATGAGTGCGGAATGCACTACTGGGACGACTATCTGTATTTTGAGATCGTAGATCCGAAAACCGGCGAAAATGTTCCGGACGGAGAAGTGGGCGAGCTGGTAATTACAACACTGCGAAAACAGGGGGCGCCGCTGATCCGGTACCGCACCCACGATCTGACAAGATTTATTCCCGGCGAGTGCAGGTGCGGCTCTAAGTTCCCGCGGATTGACACGCTGATCGGCCGTACCGACGATATGGTAAAAGTAAAGGGTGTTAATATCTTCCCCAGCCAGATCGAGGAAATGTTAAAAGAAGTGCCTGAGGCGTCCAGTGAATACCAGTTCATGCTGGACCACCTCTTCGGAAAAGATGAGTGCACCTTATTTGTAGAGGTAAACAAGGGCGTGGATAAAAAGCAGGCAGAAGAGGCAATCCAGAAAGCGTTCAAGACAAAAATCGGTATACTGGTGCATGTAAAACCGGTGTCTGTGGGCGACCTGCCGAGAAGCGAGAAAAAATCCACAAGGATATTCGATAATCGGTATTAAATTCGGATTTGCCGGGGAACTGTGAGTGAAGAGGTGTCCGAAAACACCTGGATACCAGGAGATTGGATAATCGGATCTGGAAATGAGGGATGTGTGCTTTTGTTTCCGTTCCGCAGATAAAGAAAAACTAA